>JBCBPD010000033.1:0-33936 GCA_039820925.1 Bacteroidota bacterium
ATTGATTTAGTTCCAGTAGTAGTATTATCATTTTCCAATAGCGCCAATGCTTGATTGAATCGAAAGGTGTTGACACAATCAAGAATTTCCTTTTCTACATTATGTTGACCTTGTACGTTAGCAAAGGAAAACATCAGAAAAAATAGTACCCAAGACCTTTGAAGCATTAACCAATACTATTTTCTTTACACGGCCAGTCTCCATCATCAATGGGAATAGTCCCACCACAATAAAGCTCTTTATTAAAGGAAATGTGCACTTGAAATTTATCTTCTGCGAAAACTTCGAACTCCGCTACACTACCTTCCACATTAATACCTTCACAAGACACCCAATCAAAGCTGGGTTGATTGGAAACACCAAAAACGCATAAAACTCCAGCGGCTGCTTCAGGCGTTTTTCTAATAAATCTTGCGCACTCGATAAATACATATTTTCCGTCTGCAATGAGATTCTCGATTCGCAATTCCAATCCTCTCAATTCGCGTATGTTCTCTGTACCAGCTTTTTCCTCAGTATCGAACTTTCCAAGTACCAAAAAAGCATTATTGTTCGCTTCGAACGCCAAGACTGTCTGGGCTTCGTTTGATTTCAAATCAATTGTAAATCTTCCTTCGGGTAACATATCATTTTGATTAAGGTTAGAAATTATTTTCTTGTTAACTGTGTTTGTTCGCCTATCAGCGACAAGATGTAGTTCTCATTCCAATTCTTTTTTGATTTCATCAATTATGACTGAAATCGGATTCATAAAAGTGTGTTCCCCATTTAAATCATTGCCCCCTTCTTGTACTTCATCTTCCAAGTAGCCTTCGGCGAAAATCAGTCCCATGGCCTCTAATTCAAACATACCAAGGTTATCTTGTCCTAAACTATTTTCATCGATCAATATCGGGACGGCGCCTGAATCCCCAGGATAGCTTATTTTTTTGCTTAACACTATTTGATTGTAGTATAACTTCCCGGTAGTTGTCATTTTAATGGTTCCTTCAGTGGAAACAATAGTAGCTGCAGGAGACAAATTTCCATTTCTATCCGTAAATCGAACTTTCTGTTGGGCAACAGCATTTGCTGCGGTAGGATTGTTAAAATTGATTCGGTAACCTTGTTTTGTTGTGTAAGCGATTTTTTGGAGATATTCATTGTCAATCTCTGCAATGGCAAAATCCAAATATTCATTGTTGACACCTCTATAAAACTTTGCTACAACTTCATCTTGATTATTAAGCCTGACCCTAATTTTATCTCCTGCTTTTGAATTTTTGAGCACATGCTCACAGGTCAATAAAAAAGGGTTGCCATCATCAAAAAGATAATTATTCAATATACCACCAACTGTACCTCGACTTGAAGAATTTCTGGTTATACTGGAAGCAGGTCTAATTTTATCACCAATTTCATTGTTCACGAAACTCCTATCTAGAGGTATATTTCTAACACCATCAATTCTGTAAACATCTGGTTCGCCAAAGTCTTTACTAACATCTTTTTTAAACAGTTGAACCTGTTTTTCAACCTCATCTTTATTTCCTTTTCTATTAAACCCCGCCACCAACTTCTCTTTGTCATCTTTATTGATAAAAAAAGTATAAAGCAACGAAGGATATGTTTTAAACCAATTGTCTATCACTCCCCTATTTGATATCATAAAATGAGTTTTTAATATTCTTAGGAATCGAATTATATAAAACACCAAAACCAATGAAGTTGATGGTCAAGGAGTTGTAAAAGCCGTTTCCCTTATGCCAAATTTTTATGTTCAAGACAATTTAATGCTGGAAAAATCTTATCACATGCAACATCCAACACTGGACATGGAATTACCTACTTAAGCAAAGTTTCCAAAGAATTTTCATGGTTAAAATGTGTAACTATTAAGTTTCAATATTCTTGATAAACGGAAATCCAAAACATCCCCACAAATGGGTATTTTTTGCCACAAGAAGAGACCTGGAAAAGGAAGAAATGGTTACAACTCTTAAGATAAAAACAAAGCCGCCGTTTAGCAAATTTCAATTGAACTTAATGAGATGCTACACCCTTTTTTAGCTTTAAACGAACAATAAACGTGTATCCAATTTTCATGGTACAATTACAACCCATAAACTTCAAGCATAATACCAACAACCCAATTCCCTATTCCTTCCCTATCTTTAAACCACCATGCAAACCGAAATCACAAAACAGCTGGAACTACTCTTTGGGAGTATTGGAGTCATTTTGGGGCTCTTTTTTTCAGTGTTTTTGTTGACCAATCGAAAAAGCCAAATCAAAGCGACCTTTTTCTTGGGAATTTACCTGCTCACCTTCAGTTTGCGCATTGGCAAATCAGTATTTCACTATTTCTACGACCTATCCCCTGAAATAAGAAACTTTTTTATTGGCATCCTGTTTTGTGTGGGGCCATCGCTTTGGTTGTATACGCGGAACTTGACGTGGCTGCATCGTCCTACGCGTTCACGCCAAGATGTTCTGCACTATCTTCTCTTTTTTCTCATAGCACCATTCTCCTTTTTCATTCCCAATAACGGACCAGGAACCGATACAACTCTCTTTACAATTTTTTACAATACGATTATCCTCCACATGTTTGCCTACTGCGTTTGGTCCCTGATTTGGTTTGCAAGACATAAAAAACAAGCTCTAGAGACAGATGGGGGGACACGAATCATTTGGTTGCGCTATTTTCTCTGGATGAATCTTGGTTTCGTGGTTTTGTATTTTTTAATCTCACAGTTGATTTTCCCATTTTACATTGGGTTGTCCTTCCTGTTTTCGGGCATCATTATTTTCTTCTCGATTTGGGCTTTGAAGAATCCATCCCTCTTCAAAATGCCAAAAGAGAAGTATGAAAACTCCTCCCTTAATGAAACACGCGCTAAGGATATTATCCGAAATTTGAAATCCTATCTGGAGACCGAAAAACCATTTCTAAATCCGTCGTTGACCTTGTCACAAGTAAGTAAGCATCTGGAAATTTCCACGAAAGATTTGTCCCAAGCCATCAATCAAACCGAAAAATTGAATTACTCCCAATTCATTGCCCAATATCGGGTTGCTGAAGCCCAAAAGTTATTGATTTCGCCCAAGCACAAAGATTTCACCATCGCCTCAATTGCCTATGATTGTGGGTTTAACAGCATTTCTTCTTTCAATACCACCTTTAAAAAGGTAGCGAAAATCACTCCTTTGGAATTCCAAAAAACAGCATTAAAACAGTAGGTTTTTCTTCCACTTGTTTGCCAGAATCATGATTTTGATAGGTTTCAGACGGTCTGCATTTCAATTTTGCGGAAACGTTTAAACAAAAAAACATGAAAACAAGAATTTTAATTTTGACCTTGGCAGTATCACTTTTTTCTGCCTACAACCACGCACAAGAAACCAATGAAGAAGCACAAAACGTGCACCAAGACCCCACCCACAATTTCACCTTGCACCGTTTAATTGTTCTCAACGATAAGAATGAGATGCTCATGAACCGTGAGGATTATGTTTGGGCACCTCCTTCTTCGATTTATGACAAGCGTGAATATGTCACCGAAAGTATGGAGAATTTGGCAGGCACTTTTGGTATAAAAATCACCACGCCTCAACTGCATGGGTATTTTAGCTACAAATACGACTACCATCCATATTCCACCTTGCGCACCTATTATGTTGCACGCTACGTAAGCGGAACGCTAAAAACACCGAAAGGGCGGGACGAAGCCAAATGGGTTCCGCTGGAGGAAGCTTTGGAAATTAGCACGGTAACGGCCATCAAACAAATTACACAACACATTGTGGAGAATCCTGATACGGTTTGGGGTGGTTCTTTTATGGTAAGCCGAGAAGAGAAAGGGCATCCTACAAAGCAAGTTGAGGCATTTTATCCGCTTTTTCAATCAAAAACCAGATAGTCATTAGCCCACTTGTTTGGACGGGGGTTTGCATAAAGTGAATCCTTAAACCCTCCAAAACTTTAAGCGTAGCGAAAAGTGAAGGAGGGTTTTCCTTTTGGATTTTCGTAATTTCCGGTATGCTTTACACCATCGTAGACATTGAGACCACCGGAAACGGCCTTAAAGGCAATTGCATAACCGAAATCTCCATATTCAAGTTTGATGGTGAACAGATTGTGGATGAGTTTACTTCCCTCGTGAATCCCAATGCGCCAATTCCATATTACATTACCAGCTTGACGGGTATTGATGATGATATGGTTAAGAACGCCCCCACCTTTTCTGAAATCGCAGATAAGGTCTTGGCTTTTACCAAGGATTGCATTTTCATAGCCCATTCCGTCAACTTTGATTATGGGGTTATCAAGGAAGAGTTTCGAAGAATTGAGATTGATTTTGTGCGGAAGAAGCTTTGTACCGTTCGTTTGTCTCGAAAGCTGGTCCCTGGTTTTCAATCCTACAGTTTAGGAAAGCTATGTTCTTCATTGGGAATTCCGCTTCAAAACCGACATCGTGCTCGAGGAGATGCCCATGCTACTGTTCTTCTCTTCCAATTATTATTGGGCCAACCTGATGCTACGGAACTCATTCAAAAATCACTAAATGCCCGAAGTCAAGAAGCTGTGCTTCCTCCGCATTTGCCAAAATCTGTAGTGACCAATATTCCGCAACTGCCCGGGGTCTATTACTTTAAGAACACGAACGGTAAAATCATTTATGTTGGGAAAGCCAAGAACTTAAAGAAACGCGTCTTAGGTCATTTTTACGATAAAAGTGAAAAGGAACTGAAACTCTGCAGGGAAACCGCAGATATTGATTTCGAATTGACGGGAAGCGAATTGGTTGCCTTGCTAAAGGAATCCGCAGAAATCAAAAAACATTACCCGCAATACAATAGGGCCCAGAAAAAAGCATTGCAGCGCTATGCGCTTTTTAGTTATGAAGACCGCAATGGTATTCTTCATCTGGCCTTCAACAACAAGAAAAATGCACCAAATCCGCTGAAATTGTTTTACACCATTACGGATTGTAGAAACTATCTGGTACAATTGTGCGAGTTAAAGGGATTATGTCCCAAATACTGTCATTTGACCACAGAAAATGGCTGTACAAACCCAATTGGCATGGGATGTTCCGGAATTTGCCAAAAAACACAAGATGTCTCAACCTACAATCTTCAGGTAGAAGCGGCGATTTCGCATATTCAAGATACTTCTGAAAACAGTTACCTATTACTGGAGAAAGGTCGACATTCGGAAGAACAAGCTTTTGTTTTTATGGAAAGAGGCCAGTATCGCGGATACGGTTTTATTGAGAGGGAAGTAGACATTTGCCATTGGCAGGATATCGAAGCGTTTTTAATTCCACAGAAAAACACTTCTGAAACACAAAGAATCGTGGAATCTTTTCTACCCAAATATAATCCCAACCACTTTGTTTCGCTGGAAGGACGTTTTGAGCTTGGAGATAGGCAAGCGTCAGAGACTTTGACTATTTTTTGATTTTGCGATACATCTTCACCATGAAAACAATCCAAGCGGCAATAATCAAAGCGGCAGCAATACTGTAAAA
Source organism: Bacteroidota bacterium (assembly GCA_039820925.1). Classification (GTDB taxonomy): domain Bacteria; phylum Bacteroidota; class Bacteroidia; order Flavobacteriales; family Flavobacteriaceae; genus Flagellimonas. The sequence goes on from JBCBPD010000033.1 coordinate 5,517, forward strand.
GACTACAACGTTCATCTAACAACCTTTTTTGGTGAGATTTGCCCCGCCACCCGAATCCCCTAATAAGACGGATTCATATTTTTCCTAAGGAAAGTACCTAAGTCTTTGAGACGCAACGCATCTCATTACTTCAACAGACACTCTAAATTAACAAGAAAAGCAATACGGAATGTTAAAAAATTATGATTTTTTTAAGGGATTTGTTTAATCAAAAGAAAAACACCCCTAAACAGAGGTGTTTTTACAAAACCAACTAAAATCAGAGCGCATCAGAACTGAGCAGCTTCTGTGCTACCTTTCATGGCAACCGTACTTGAGGTACCTGAGGTAACCACGTTTTGCACGGTATCAAAATATGAGGTTCCAACGAACCCTTGGTGTTTTACAGCCTTGAATCCAAATTTTTGAAGGGCAAATTCCCGCTCTTGCAATTCGGAGTAGCCAGCCATTCCCCTTTCTTTATAGGCCTTGCTCAATTCGAACATACTGGTATTGAGCGCGTGGAAGCCGGCCAGAGTGATGAACTGGAACTTGTATCCCATAGCAGCAAGTTCTTCCCTAAAGGTTTCCATCTCCGCTTCGCTTAACTTGGCAGCCCAGTTGAAAGAGGGAGAGCAGTTGTAGGCCAACATTTTATTCGGATACTGTGTATGAATTCCTTCCGCGAAAGCACGGGCCTGTTCTAAATCGGGTGTGGAAGTCTCCAACCAAATCAAATCTGCAAAAGGAGCATAGCTCAAACCGCGGTCTATTCCCTGTTGCAAGCCATTCTTCACATAGAAGAATCCTTCTGGAGAACGCTCCCCTGTTATAAATTTATGGTCACGTTCGTCAATATCACTAGTCAATAAATTAGCAGCATCGGCATCGGTTCGTGCAATAATCACGGTGGGAACACCCATCACATCAGCCGCTAGACGGGCTGCTATCAATTTGTTGATGGCCTCTTGCGTAGGCACCAATACTTTCCCACCCAAATGCCCGCATTTTTTAGCGGAACTTAATTGGTCTTCGAAGTGTACCCCTGAGGCACCATTTTCAATCATGGATTTCATCAACTCAAAAGCGTTCAGGTTTCCTCCGAATCCCGCTTCGGCATCTGCTACGATAGGAACCAAGTAATCTTTCTTTTCTTCCGCACCATTCACAGTCTGAATCTGGTCAGCACGCAGGAGTGCATTATTGATACGCTTTACTACCTGCGGAACGCTATTCGCTGGATACAAGGATTGATCGGGATACATTTCCCCAGCCAAGTTCGCATCCGCAGCCACTTGCCATCCGCTCAAATAAATTGCTTCTAGTCCAGCTTCTACTTCTTGAATGGCTTGGTTGCCCGTTAGCGCACCCAAACCGGCGACAAATTCTTGACTGTTGAGCTTGTTCCAAAGCTTTTCCGCACCCATACGGGCGATGGAGTGATCAATTTCATAAGAGCCTTGCAACTTCACGACTTCTTCAGCTGTATAAGGGCGTTCAACACCTTTCCATCTCGGATTTACGGTCCAATCTGTCAATAACGATTGAATTTTTTCCTTTTTTTCCATAATTTTAATTTTCGAATTTGTGTTAAATCCCATGTAATGTTCGCCCATTCGTGGGATTTTTTTGTTGTTGATATAGTAATTGAATTAGATTAAATGATTTCGTTATACGCCTTGGTTGTGAGGAATTCCTCGAATTCTTGAGCTCTCACCAATTGGTCAAACAGCATGAAAGCTTTCTCAAATTCTGTGTTGCCCAAATTGGCTTCCCCAACCAAATGCGTGATTTTAGCAATTTCTTCATTGAATAGCTTCTTATAGAGAGCATCAGTGAAACGGCGTCCATCATCCAATAGCGCTTCAAATTTTCGCCATTGCCAGATTTGCGTTCTGGATATTTCCGCAGTAGCCGCGTCTTCCATCAGATTGTAAAGGGCAACACAACCGTTACCGCGCAACCATGACTCAATGTATAGAATCCCTACATTGATATTTTTTCGAATTCCAGCTTCGGTGATGGTTCCTTTTGCCGGTGTAATTAATTCTGTTTCAGTAATCTTATAGGATTCACAAAGACGATGAATTTGATTCGCCTCAGGCATATGGGCGTCAAATTCTTGCAAAGCAATACCCACCAATCCAGGATGTGCTACCCAAGTACCGTCGTGTCCATTGCGCACTTCGCGTTCTTTGTCAACCCTTACTTTTTCCAAGGCTGCCGCATTGGCTACGGGGTCATTTTTGATAGGAATTTGTGCAGCCATACCACCAATGGCATGAATTCCTCTTTTATGACAGCGTTGAATAACCAGTTTGGAATACGCATCCATAAACGGAACCGTCATTCCGACTTGATCGCGATCAGGCAACAAAAAAGCTTTGTGGTTTCTAAACTTTTTGATGAAAGAAAAAATATAGTCCCAACGTCCGCAGTTCAATCCCACGATATGATTTTTCAATTCGTAGATGATTTCATCGAGTTGGAAACTAGCGGTAATGGTTTCTACAAGTACCGTAGCTTTGAAAGTACCCACGGGAACGGCCAAGTGCTCTTCCGCATACGAAAACACTTCGTCCCACCATCTGGCTTCAAGGTAATGTTCCAACTTCGGTAAGTAGAAATATGGAGCCGAACCTTTTTCCATCAAGGTTCTTGTATTGTGGAATACATATAAGGCAAAATCAAATAGACTCGCAGAGGTAGGTTCTCCATTAATCAAAATATGTTGTTCGTCTAGATGCAAACCCCGAGGACGCACCAAAAGAGTCGCTACCTCATCGTTCAACCGGTAGTGTTTTTCTTTTTTCGCGTCATAAAAGTCAATTGTACCGCGATTGGCATCGATAAGATTTTGCTGACCGTCCATACAGTTTTCCCAAGTAGGGGCATTGCTATCTTCGAAATCAGCCATAAAGGTTTTAGCACCGGAATTCAATGCGTTAATCACCATTTTCCGTTCTACCGGACCGGTAATCTCAACGCGACGGTCTTGTAAGTCTTTGGGAATGTATTTTATGCTCCAATCCGCTCTGCGGGTTTCTTCGGTTTCATCAGGAAAAGATGGCAATTCACCAGCATCAAAACGCACTTGACGTTTTAACCTTTCCTGTAACAATTGAACACGCTCTCTATTGAATTTTTGATGTAGTTCGACTAAAAATTCTAGAGCACCATCTATAAGCAACTCAGGATAATACTGTGTTACACCTTTTGCAAATTGTAAATCTGCGGGAGAAATCATTGTGTTTTCCATGGGTGACGAATTTAGAATACAAGGATAAAGGATACTTTTGAAAAAAACAAGCGAACGTTCGCTAAAAATACTATTTCCGCTTTTTTTAACGAATTCGCAAAAAGACGTACCTTTGATTGCGAAAAATGGAAGAAGAATACATCAAACTGATTTTCGGGCTGAAGTTGAAGCAGATTCGCAGCAAGCGTAACCTATCTTTATTTGGGCTTTCCAAGCTTACGGGATTGTCAAAATCCTATTTAAATGAGATTGAAAAAGGCAAAAAATATCCCAAGACGGATAAGATTGCCCTGCTTGCCGATAAGCTTAGCGTGTCCTATGATTCTTTAGTATCCCTAAAACTGGACCGTAACCTTGCACCGGTTGGAGAGCTGTTGCAATCCAAGGTCTTAAAAGAGCTTCCGCTGGAATTGTTCGGCATTAAGGAAAGTGACTTGATTGATATTGTTGCCAACGCGCCCACTAAAGTCAATGCCTTTATTTCAACCATTATTGAAATTGCCAAGCATTATGATTTTGGAAAGGAGAGTTTTTACCTCGCCGCCCTTCGCTCCTATCAAGAAGCCAATCAAAACTTCTTCCCGGAACTCGAAAAGGCTGTTTTGACTTTCGCAGAGCAGTATCAAATCAATTTGGCAAGTTCAGTTTCCTCGGCGGAGCTGGAGGAAATTCTAATTGAAGAATACGGCTATACCATCAACAATGAAGATTTGGTCATGCATTCCGAGTTGGATAATCTTCGTTCGATATTCGTGCCCAAGACCAAAACCCTATTGGTGGCCAACCATGTGGATGAAGCGCAACGCACCTTTATTTATGCCAAGGAAATTGGGTACAACTATCTAAAAATTGAAGAAAGACTTTACACCTTCACTTGGATTAAGTTTGAAAACTTTGACCAAGTCTTCAATAACTTTTGTGCTTCGTATTTCGCCGGTGCTTTGATTATTCCAAGGGAAATGGTACAGAACCATTTGGAAACTTTTTTGGCCAAATCGTATTTTGACAAGTCTTTTTTGGCCAAGATGACCAAACGATTCAATTCTTCGCCGGAATCCTTATATCAGCGCTTGACCAATCTGTTACCGTCGGATTACCAGTTGGAAAACTTGTTTTTTCTTCGGTTTTCCCATAAGAAAGGTTCACGGCGTTTTGATATCACCAAAGAATTGCATCTCACCCATCAGCATTCACCCCATGGGAATGAAACCGATGAAAAATATTGTCGTCGTTGGGCATCAATAAGGGTGTTACAGGAGATTGAAACCAGAGGAGAGGAGCATCATATGGAGGTGCAGATTTCGCATTATCCAAACGAAGATTTATCGTATTTGATTTTTGCTTCGGCGACCAAAGACCCTTTCCGAAAGGACTTGTACCGAAGTGTTGGTATAGGCTTGCTTATTAATGATACGCTACGTAAAAAAGTTAATTTTTTGAATGATTCCGCCATTCCTACGTATGAAGTTGGCGTGACTTGTGAACGTTGTCCACAGCAAAATTGCCAGGAGCGGATGGCGCCTCCCACAATTCTTCAGGAAACGGAGAAATATCAAAAAACGGAGGCGGTTGTGGCCAATCTACAAGAAAAGTTCAGCACATAGCCCTATTGAGGGCTTAGTAGCACCTTAAAGACCCTATCCTCCATCAGATAATCGAATCCTTCATGCAATTTGCGCTGTTCAAGTTGATAGGGATAAAAGGTTATTGGTTCAATGCACACCATGTTGGGCACTTCCGTCCAACACATAAAATGCCCGAAACCTTCTGTTTGAATGGTAATTTGCCGTTCATCTTTTAGGATAATCTGTTCGCAATTGGATACTTCGAGTGCTCTGCTTCCAACAGCCAACACTTCTTCCAAGGTGATTGCACGGTCATTGGTTTGTATGATAGGATTATCGCTATGCAACTTGAAGGCTGGGTGATACCCCAACATAAAAGGCATATCCCTATCCCCAGAAACTAGAAAGGTCACCTCTACACCGTCTTCAGTCACTGTAAAGTGTTTTTCAAACGCAAAAGTATAGGGCCACATGAGCCATTGCTTGGTAGATTTTTCCGGGAATTTTGAGTTTTTTATGGGCGTTCCTGCTTTGTATTCTTTTCGAAAAACAGCGCTCGTTTCGGTTTGCGATACCAAAGCGTACTCCAACTCACGTAGTAATCCGTGTTGGTCTTGAATCGCACCGCTGCCTTTTGGCACCTGAACATGAAAGCCTGCTTTATCCAACGGGCCAATAATCGGAAACATTTCAGTATCAGAACTACGCCATCCCGGGCTTCCTTTTTGATGAATAAATTCATGTCCATCAAACGAGAGACCTACTAATTCTCCGGCTTCAATTCGAACCGTGAATTTTGTATTTGTTAAGCTTACCATCATTCCAAAAAGCCTTTTTCTTTCATCCAATCATCATTGAACATCTTCCCTACATAGCGACTGCCATGGTCATGGAAAAGCACTACAACCACATCATCCTCATTAAAATGTTCCTTTAATTGAAGTACTCCTTTGATTGCTGCTCCAGCGGAATTCCCCAGAAACATCCCTTCTTCTTTGGCAAGTCTTTGGGTGTACACCGCGGCATCTTTGTCTGTCACCTTGGTAAAACCGTCAATGATTTCAAACCGGACATTTTTGGGGAGTATATCCTCTCCAATTCCCTCGGTGATATAAGGGTAAATCTCATTTTTATCGAAAATACCGGTTTCATGATACTTTTTAAATACGGACCCATAGGTATCCACGCCCCAAACTTTTACATCAGGATTCTGAAGTTTTAGATAAGACCCGACTCCTGAAATGGTACCACCGGTTCCTACACCCACCACAAAATGGGTGACTTTTCCAGCCGTCTGGTTCCAAATTTCTGGGCCCGTGCTTAAAAAATGGGCTTTGCAATTAGAAGGATTATCATATTGATTGACGTACCATGAATTTGGAATCTCTTTAGCCAAACGTTTGGCGGTGGAGTAGTAACTTCTTGGGTCTTCGGGTGCCACATCCGTAGGACATACATGCACCTCGCTGCCTACTGCCTTTAGAATATCAATCTTTTCTTTGGATTGCTTATCACTGATTACACAAATCATTCGATACCCTTTAATAACAGCAGCTAGGGCCAAACCCATCCCTGTATTTCCTGAAGTACCTTCTATGATGGTTCCTCCTGGTTTTAAACGTCCATCTGCCTCAGCATCCTCAACCATTTGCAATGCCATACGGTCCTTTACCGAATTACCCGGATTGAAGGTTTCGTATTTGGCGAGTACTATGCAGGGCAATTCTGCAGTAAGAGTATTGAGTTTTACCAGCGGGGTATTCCCAATGGTCTCCAAAATATTATTCGCGTATTCCATAATCGCTGCAAAGATAGTTTATTGGGGAAGTTGACCGCTCGGATTTAGAGTTTTCCTGAACAAAAAACTATTCGAACTTCATGGCTTTAACGGGACTGATTTTGGTCACAATGTAAGAAGGTACCAATAACATGAGAAGACACAATGCCATTACCCCAAGATTCAGCAAGATAACGGAAGACACTTCCAAATTCACTGGGATGTATTCAATATAATATTCCTCAGGGTTTGGGAATTTAAAGTAGCGATAGGTTTTTTGAAACCAGAGAAAACCAATCCCTATCAGATTGCCCCAAAACAAACCAATTGAAATCAAATAAGCGGCATTGTACAAAAACACCTTTCGAATGGACCAGTTTTCGGACCCCAGTGCCTTCAATACGCCAATCATTTGTGTGCGCTCTAAAATCAAGACCAACAGCGCCGTAATCATATTAATGCCGCCAACAATAATCATAATGCCGATGATGAGAGCAATGTTGAAATCAAAAAGACCTATCCACTCAAAAATTCTGAAATACTTGGAGCGAATGTTTTGCGTATCCAAGTCTGAATTCGTGTTTGTATAAATCTCCCCTGTTTTTTGTTGGAGGTCATCAAAATCGGTTAAAAACACCTCAAAGTTGCCAATTTGATTGGCCTTCCATCGGTTCATGCGCTGAATGTGCCGAATATCCACAAAAACGTAGGTGGCATCAAAGTCTTCAAATCCACTGTCGTAGAGCCCAACAATTTTAAAACGACGGGTATTCGGCACTTTCGACGGGTCTCCTTCCTTTAGGAAAAAGGAATAAAAAGAATCTCCTACGGAAAACTGAAGTCGATTGGCCATTCTACGCGACATCAAAACCTCATCATTCAGCTTTCCTTTGAAATCTGGGATTCGCCCATCCACCACATATTCTTGAAAGACGGTCCAGTCATAATCTTTGCCTACGCCTTTGGCCAACATTCCTTCAAAAGTATCTTCCGTACGGATGATTCCTCCTTTGCTGGCTACTGCCTGAATGTGGGCAATACCTTCAACCTTATCAAATTTTGGATAAAACTCCTGTTCCAAGGATACCGGCACCAAGGATACTTCGGAAGTGTTGTTGTCGTAGTTGGAAATTTGAATATGCCCATTGAACGCAGCAACTTTTTCGCGTATCTTTTCCTTGAGACCGACACCTGTCCCCAAAGCGATAAGCATCATAATAACCCCAATGGCGATGGCAGCAATCGCTATTTTTATGATTGGGGCGGAAATGGTACTTTTACGTTCCTTTCCGGAAATCAAGCGTTTCGCAATAAAAAATTCTAAATTCAACTGATGGCCTTTTCTTCCGTCACCAAATGTACAGTTTTTGCCTTGCTTTTAAGCTTTGCGTGTTGTAAAGCGAAGACCGAAAAACAGGAGGAAGGGAATCCACTTATTGCTTCGGATTCCATTCCCGCCATCGTGATTTCGGCACAACGTACGGCACTTTATCTTCCCAAATTAGAGGGCAAAGTCATCGCCGTGGTAGCCAATCCTACTAGTGTGGTTTTTAAAGAGCAGGGCGACACCCATTTGGTGGACACGCTTCTATCCAGAAAGATTGATATCAAAACGGTTTTTGCCCCAGAACACGGGTTCCGAGGCACCGCAGATGCTGGAGAACTGGTTCCTGACGGGGTTGACCCAAAAACCGGAATTCCCATAATTTCCCTTCACGGAAAAAACAAAAAGCCTACTTCCGAGCAGCTTACCGAAATTGATATGGTGGTATTTGATATTCAGGATGTCGGCGTTCGATTTTACACCTACATCGCCACCCTACAATTGGTAATGGAAGCTTGCGCCGAAAAAGGCATTCCGATTATGGTCTTGGACCGTCCTAATCCCAATGCTCACTATATCGATGGCCCAATGATGGAACTGGAAAACACAAGTTTTTTAGGATATACCCAAATTCCTTTGGTATATGGCATGACCATCGGCGAGTATGCAAAGATGCTCAATGGTGAAGGTTGGTTGAAAAATGGGATTCAGGCAGATTTAACGGTAATTCCTTTAGAACATTACACCCATACCACGTCCTATTCGTTGCCTATTCGACCCTCTCCCAACCTACCCAATGATACATCCATCAACTTATACCCGAGTTTGGGTTTGTTTGAAGGGACAAATATTAATGCTGGAAGAGGAACTGAATATCAATTTCAGCGTTACGGAGCATCTTTTTTAGATAGTACCCAATATGATTTCAGCTATGTGCCCAAGCCCAATTTCGGCGCAAAGTATCCCAAGGAAGAGGGAAAAACATGTTTCGGAAAGGATTTATCCTCCCATGAAACCATGAGTCAAGTTTCATTACAATGGCTGTTGGATGCGTATCAAAATTGCAAAGACAAGAAGGCGTTTTTCAAAACGGTTTCGTTTACCAGACACGCGGGTACGGAATTACTTCAAAAACAAATTGAGGCAGGACTTTCCGAAGAAGCAATTCGCGCTACCTGGAAAGAAGACCTAGAAGATTTTCAAAAAATTCGTGAGAAGTATTTGCTCTACGATTGATGTGTTTACGCATTTTCAAACCAAGCAAGACTCTCTTTCCATAGCGTATCCCGAAATTTCCTTTTGAAAAAGCCAAAATGGCCTATTTCAGAAACCCCGATATCCTGAGGCGAGAGGGGTTTCCAGGATGTATCAGCATTCACAAATTCATCATGAATGCGTTTTAATGCAGTAGCTGTTCCAATCGGGTCGTCTTGAATGTGATACGTTAACAATTTTCCCTCAAACCTATTGTAATAAACAGAAATACCTGCTTCATTCAACTGATAAATCATGTTAGGATGCCTTTTCCGCATATGCCATTGCTGAACTACTCCTTTGGGAATATCTTCCAACAACTTCAAACGTTTCCCCGGAAAGTATCCGAAAAGTTGGGTCACTACGGGAAAAACCCCATGCCATAGCACATAGAGTTTGTTTTTTCCTTTACCCCAATCTTTGTAATACGCCGTTTGGGCTCCTATGGTCAACAAAGCTGAAACCATTTCATTTTTTGGGGTCATTCCCATTAGGGTTCCACCAATACTATGTCCCAATACTAGTATGGATTTATCGGGAAATTTATTTTGAACATAATCCAGAACGGCACTGACATCTTTTTCACCCCAAAGTGTAAACGAAGCTTCGAATCCTCTTAATTTTTTTGGTCGGGAAAGGGCTATGCCACGATAATCATAGGTAATCACTGGAAAACCATGGTCGGCCATAAAACGCGCATAGTTGCGATAAAGTCCTTGACCCACCGCCGTAGCGGAATTGATGACCAAAACTTTGGATTGCGAAGTTTCCGAAGCTGGGAGGAACAAACTCCCCTTAAGCACAAAACCATCGTCACAAATAATATCTATCGAAGTTTCGGCCAAACTGTGATGTAAAAGAATTCGAATGCTATCCCTCCGTTGTGGGCTTGCGGTATTTGTGGAAAGGTTGCTTCAGCAACCCGATAATGCTGCTGTTTTCCTTTTCGTCAGGAAAGGTATCTACCCCGTAGACAATTTTATCGGTATCCATACTCATGTAGGTACCAAAAAGACGGTCCCAGATGGAAAATATGTTCCCGTAATTCGAATCGGTGTAGGGCAGTTTGTAGTGATGGTGCACTTTATGCATATCCGGACTCACCAAAACCCAACTTAGTGCAGTGTCCACTTTTTTGGGCAATCGAATATTCGCGTGGTTGAACTGGGAAAGCACTACAGAAAGACTTTGGTACAACATAATGATTCCGATAGGGGCTCCAACCACCAAAACACCAATCAAAGTAAAGGTGTACCGTATCAAACTTTCCAAGGGATGGTGACGGTTGGCCGTAGTGGTATCCACATTGTGGTCCGAATGATGCACCAAATGCACCATCCAAAGCGGTTTTACTTTATGCTCTACTAAATGGGCGGTATAGGCGCCAATCAAATCCAATAACAAAACACCCAACAGCACATAAAGCCACAAAGGCATTTCAGGAAGCCAATTAATAATACCAAAACTATTCTGCACTGTCCAGTCCGAGGTTTGCAGCAGTAAAAAGGCCAATGGAAAATTGACAATAATAGTCGTCAAAGTGAAAAAGAAATTGGGCAGGGAATGGCGCCACTTCCGATAGGGTACACTAAACAGCGGCATAATTCCTTCCAAAATCCAGAAAAAAGTGATTCCTCCCACCAAAATCAAACTGCGGTGTAAGGGAGGAATAGTTTCAAAATAGGCTATAAACGCTTCCATATTCTCAAAGTTAAGAAATCGCTATAACTTGATACGTTGCTTCATTGCCTCTACAATATTAAAGGCTGCAGGGCAAACACCAACATTCTTTAAGGTTAATGGAGCAATTTGATGAAACTTTCTTCGATTGGTATGTGGAAACTCGCGACACGCTTTAGGCCGAATGTCATAAATCAAGCAATGGTTTTCAGCGTCCAAAAAGCTACAGGGCACTTGTTGTAGTACATAATCGTTGTCCTCATCTACTTTTAAGTATGTAGTGATGAACTGGGAAGGTTTCATTCGGAAACGTTTGGCGATGCGTTCAATATCCGCATTGGTGAAAAGCGGCCCAGTGGTTTTACAGCAGTTGGCACATTCTAGACAGTCCGTATGGGCAAACTCCTCTTCGTGCAACTCCTCCATCACATAATCCAACTGTTTAGGTGGTTTTTTCCGAAGTTTTGTAAAATAGCGTTTGTTCTCCTCATGCTTTTCTTTTGCCCTATTCGGTAAATCCCGCAATATCTCTTCCATAGCACAAACTTAAAAAATGTTCGTTTTAAACTTTTTAACGCATCTAAAGTCCCACCTTTGCAGGCATATGGAAATTGACTCTGAGGATATTTTCGGGAATGCTTTGTTGGACTACCATAACGGCAATCCAAAAGGTGAACTCATCACACATTCTACCTTGGGTGGTACCGATACGTTGCCCTTGCCCTATCTTTTCCGAAGCTACACGGAAATGCCGCAAATCGAACAAAAAGCGCTGCAAAGCGCTTATGGCAAGATTTTGGATGTAGGTTGTGGAGCGGGAAGTCATAGTATTTGGCTGCAGCATAATGATAAAACCGTTACGGCCATGGATATTTCGGCTGGAGCCATTGCGGTATGCAAATCGCGGGGAATATATCAAGTGATTCAAGAAGCGTTTCTAACCTTCGAAGGAGAAACTTTTGACACCATTCTTTTGTTAATGAATGGCATCGGACTGGCAAGAAGTTTGAAAGCGCTACCAAGTTTTTTGGAACACGCTAAAAAGCTTTTGCGTGTAGGGGGACAAATTTTATTGGACTCTAGTGATGTGATTTACCTATACGAAACCGATGATGATGGTGGAGTTTGGGTACCTGGTGATGTAGACTATTATGGTGAAGCGCAATTTCAAATGGAGTACAACGGCCAAATGACGCCCCCTTTTGGATGGCTTTATATTGATTTCAACCGGTTGAAAGAACAAGCCGAAATAGTAGGTTTGGATTGCGAACTTGTAATGTTGGGCGATCATTACGACTATTTAGCTAAACTTTGCCCTTCAAAATAATACAAAGCCCTGCCTGCCGTTTGCTAATAACAAAAGATTGATTTATGAAAAAGTATTGGATATCAAGCTTGGTTGCAGTAACGCTACTCTTGTCAAGTTGTTCGTCAAGCGATGACAATGGTGGCGGAATTGAACCAGACCCGGACCCACCGGCCACAGTGGACAGGACGCCAAACCTTCAACCCACCGGTTCTTCCGCAAATGACATTTTATCCAATTCATCTTTTGATAGACTTCAAATCCAAATTGGTTATGTAACAGGGTTTCGCCCAACCGCACAAACCATGGCAAATTTTGAAGACTTTCTGCGCCAGCACACCTTCAAAGAGCAAATTGATATTACGTTCTTGGAATTAGATTCTCCAAACGAAGAGGACTTAACGACGAATGAAATTGCTAGTCTGGAATCAGATAATAGAACGGTTTACAATGACGGTTCGACCTTGGCGATATACATTTATTTCGCTGACGCTCCTTCCGATGGAGATGATGAAGACGAAGGTTTAGTGACCCTCGGGGCCGTCTATTTGAATACTTCCATGGTCATTTTTGAATCCACAATTCGAGACTTATCGGCACAGACTATGGGCAACATCAGCGTGACAGATATTGAGACGGCCACTTTGAATCATGAATTTGGACACCTTTTTGGTTTGGTCAACTTGGGGACGGACCCAGTCAACGACCACGAAGACCCTGAAGCTGCTAATCATTGTGTGGTAGAAGGATGTTTAATGCGTGCTGCTCTACAATTTGGAAGCGCTACCTCGCGAGCGCTTGTGAGCAATGAAACGGATTCAAGAAAACCCATATGTGCATTGAGTGGGCAATCTGTTCTAAAAATGTTGGATACACGAACTGCAATGGGCGTGCTCATACCCGGTTTGGACCCTGAATGTATTCTCGATATTCAAGGGAACGGAGGACGCTAGTGACCGTTCTAAGGAATATTTAAATATTTATGGGTCTGTAGAGAAACCTTCCATTTGGGATTGGCCATGACAAAATCCACGATTTTAGGCATCATTTTATCCCGAACACTCCATTCTGGTTGTAAAAAAAGTTTGCACTCCTCACCAACTTGTGCCGCGTGCTCCTCGGCAAATTGAAAATCATGTGTGTTGTAAACAATCACCTTGAGTTCATGTGCTTTTTGATGGATATCCCCAACCGGAAGTTTGTTCTTTTTTGGTGATAAACAAATCCAATCCCAAGTTCCGGTCAACGGATATGCCCCAGAAGTTTCAATATGGGTTTGCATCCCACGCTCTTTCAGTGCCGTTGTTAGAGGACTCATATCCCAAGTTAACGGCTCACCACCCGTCACTACTATCGTTTTGGAGTATTTATCGGCGTTTTCCACAATGCGATGAATCGGTGTTGGCGGATGCCGTTCTGCATCCCAGCTTTCCTTTACATCGCACCAATGGCATCCTACATCGCAACCCCCTACTCGAATAAAATAGGCTGCAGCACCTTTGTGATAGCCCTCTCCCTGAATGGTGTAAAATTCTTCCATCAAAGGGAGCATCACTCCTTTGTCCACCAAATCCAAAATCGCCGTTTTCGCCATTGCGCAAAGATAGTTCGATACAGGGCTTTAACCCAAACTTACCTCAAGACTTACTTTACCGCAATCACCTCTATTTCAATTTTGGCATTGATGGCTAGTCCCTTGGCTGCATAAGTTGTTCGTGCCGGTTTTTTGACAAAGTACTGCGTATACACGCCATTAAAGGCTGAAAAGTCAGCGATATCTGATAAAATCACAGTACACTTAACCACATTGTCCAAGGACATCCCGTGGTGCTCCAAAACCGCTTGAATGTTTTCAATGGTTTGCTGGGTTTCCGCTTCGATACCACCTTCCACCAACTTGCGCGTCTCGTTGTCAATGCCAACTTGTCCCGCCAAGAAGTACAAATTCCCAACTTGAACCGCATCGCTAAAAGGAGCATTTTGTTTTCGTGCTTCGTGCGAGGGGTGAAAAATGATTTCGCTATCCGTTTGTCCCCACCCTAGGTTGGGTAGAACAAATCCCAAAAAGAGCATGACCAAAGCCGTATTTCGCATAGAAGTATGTTTTTAGTTTTGCTTAAAATTACCCTATTTTTAACGCAAAATGCACTTATGTCTCGCAAAGACGCTTTTTTAAAGCACATTGAAAAAGGCTATGCTACCAAAGGCGATTACATTACTATGGGAGCTGGAATGGTAGACGGCGAAACGGTTACCGAAGCCTTTATAAAAGTTCCACTGAAAACCTTGAACCGACACGGCTTGATTGCAGGGGCCACAGGTACTGGAAAAACCAAAACCCTTCAGGTTATTGCTGAAAACCTTTCGCAAAAAGGCATTCCTGTTTTATTGATGGACCTTAAAGGTGACCTTAGTGGTATAGCGCAACCCAGTCCAGGACATCCTAAAATTGATGAGCGACACGAAAAAATTGGACTTCCTTTCGAGGCTAGCGGATTTCCTGTAGAGATTATGTCCTTATCGGAACAGGACGGGGTACGACTGCGCGCCACGGTATCCGAATTTGGGCCGGTTTTGCTTTCACGCATCTTGGATTTGACAGTCACCCAAGAGGGAATCGTTGCTGTAGTTTTCAAATATTGCGACGACAATAAATTGCCGCTACTTGATTTAAAAGATTTCAAAAAAGTATTGCAATACGCTACAGGCGAAGGCAAAAAGGAATTTCAAGCAGAATACGGGCGAATTTCGACAAGTTCCACCGGAACCATCCTACGGAAAATCATTGAACTGGAGCAACAGGGCGCTGATTTGTTCTTCGGAGAAAAGTCTTTTGAAGTAGATGATTTGGTTCGCATTGACGATACTGGGAGAGGCTATATCAACATCATTCGCCTGACCGACATCCAAGACAGACCAAAACTGTTTTCAACCTTCATGCTGAGCTTATTGGCCGAGATTTATGGAACTTTTCCGGAACAAGGCGATAGCGACCGACCCGAACTCATATTATTTATTGATGAAGCGCACTTGATTTTCAAAGAAGCTTCCAAAGCCCTTTTGGACCAAATTGAAAGCATCGTAAAGCTCATTCGTTCCAAGGGGATTGGTTTATATTTCGTTACGCAGAATCCTACGGATGTTCCAGATGCTGTGTTATCTCAGTTGGGTCTCAAAGTGCAACACGCGTTACGAGCGTTTACGGCCAAAGACCGTAAAGCCATCAAACTTACCGCCGAAAACTATCCAGATTCGGAATACTACGACACCAAAGAGGTGCTTACCTCCTTGGGAATTGGTGAAGCGTTAATCTCAGCACTGGATGAAAAAGGCAGGCCTACCCCACTTGCTGCAACATTGCTTAGAGCACCCATGAGTCGTATGGACGTACTCACTGAAAAAGAGCTGAAAGAAGCCTTATCAGCGTCCAAACTCATCAAAAAGTACAATGAGGATATCGATAGGGAAAGTGCCTACGAAATCCTAAATGAAAAAATAGAAAAGGCTGAAAAAGAGGCTGAGAAAGAAAAAGAAGAACGCAAAACTACCACTCGAAGCCGTTCAAGAAGCAAAAGCACACGAATGAATCCAGTGGTTAAAGTATTGACGAGTGCTACTTTCATTCGAGGCGTGTTGGGAGTATTGAAAAAAGTGATTCGATAGGCTTATGAGAAAAAAATTACTTGCCCTTTTTAGCATTCTTGCATTATCCGCTTGTCAGGAAAAGGACACCACTTTCTTGATAACGGAGCAAAGTGTTGGTCCACTTCAAACTACCACTCTTGTGGATAATCTAGAGACCATCTTCGTAAACGATTCTTTGGTCAAGGATACGGTAGCTTTTCAGTTTGGTAGCTCGGCGGGAAAAATCAAGGTATTTGAGAAAGGTGGAAAGCACCTGTTGACCTTGACGCCAAGTCAAGATTCAGTCCAAACGGTGGAAAACATTCAGGTGTTTGACCCAAGGTATTTGTCGGCAACTGGAATTGGTTTGCAAAGCACATTTGGAGATATCAAGGCAAATTATGAGGTCAAAAAGATTGTGACCACCATGAACAGCTTGGTAGTTTTTCCGAAAGAGAGCAATCTGTATTTCACACTGTACAAAGAAGACCTTCCGGAGAACTTAAGATATACCACCTCTCGCATTGAAATGGTTCAAATTCCAGATGACGCCCGTATCAAGTATTTGATGCTGGGATGGAATCCGTAATACTTAAAGACATATGTCCGAAAACTACTTGGTACAGCGAAATCCTTTTATGGTCCCTACGGATGATGGGAAATCCATCGCGGAACAGTTTGGACTGGCTACTGATGGAAATGCGGATATTAGCGTCGCCCATATGATTGCCCCTCCTGGGTGGAGCGAACCACCTCAAACTCCAGAGTTCGATGAATTTACCTTGGTCATTCGCGGGAAGAAACAATTTTTGATTCAAGGCGAAAAAATCATTTTAGGTGCTGGGGAATCCATAAAAATTGTGCGGAATACCCGGGTACAATATGCCAACCCTTTTGAGGAAGAATGCGAATACGTTTCAGTTTGTACCCCTGCGTTTGATATCAACAAAGTACATCGCGAAGAAGAAACCTAACTACATTTCTATTGTAATCCGTACTGCTCTCGATTGGCCAATACCTTAGGGGAGTTTTTTTGCATCCATTCGGTGAGTTCCAGTAGCCTTTCCACATAGCTGTGCCCGAATTCAGTCAAACTATATTCCACACGTATGGGCACTTCGGGAAAGGCCTCACGCTTGATATAACCATCCGCCTCGAGCGCCTTCAACCGCTGACTCAGTACTTTATTGGAAATGCCATAGACGTATTTTTTAAGCTTATTGAAGCGAAGCGTATCGAAATAGGCCAGCCACAAAATAATTAAGGTGCTCCACTGGTCGGAGGCCACAGACATTACATCGCGCACGGGACATAAGGCCGGCGGGTTCTTATAGTCAATGTGCGCAAACATTTTTTCCAACTTTTTTGTAATCCTAACTTTCTGATTATCAACAATAGTTTCCATGACTTAACTTAATATGGGAGGCGTTACCGTATTTTTTTTGGATTGGAATCCGTATTTTTAATCTCCTTTATAGAGTAAGTTACTAAAAGTAACCAATATGCAAAAATTCTTAGCCCGACTTATTCCCCGCTTGTATGGACATTACTTCAACGTACTATCCCTATTCAACAAGAAAAAAACCGCTCAAAAAGCGTTTGACGTGTTTTGCACGATTCGAAAAGGAAGAATCACAGAGAAGCAAAAACCGTACTTAGACCCTGCGAAAATGGCTATTGAGGATGCTGCCGGGCATCAAGTACAACTGTACCAATGGCCCGGAAAAGGAGATACTGTGCTACTCGTTCATGGGTGGGAAAGCAATGCCTTTCGCTGGCGAAACCTCATCCAGAAACTACAGGCTTCTGATTTTAATATCATCGCGTTTGACGCACCCGGACATGGAAACTCCTCAGGGCATCAATTGTATGTTCCGTTGTATAGTGATTGCCTACAGGTATTGATTGAAAAGTATCAACCCACTTACCTTGTTGGACACTCCGTCGGTGGTATGACCCTTTTGTACAACGATTACTATCACCAAAATGAGCATATTGAAAAAATGGTCACGATTGGCTCCCCTTCGGAGTTCAAGGAAATCATGGCCAACTATCAGAACATTCTAGGTTTTAATGGAAGAGTTCTTGCGGCTTTGGACCAATACATCCAGAAACGTTTCAATATGAGAATAACGGACTTTTCATCCTCGCGTTTTGTTCAAAACAATACCAAAAAGGGGCTGTTGTTCCACGACCGCTTAGATGCCATTGCACCTTATCATGCCTCAGAGCAGGTTCATTCAAATTGGAAAAACAGTACGCTTGTGAGCACAGAAGGATTAGGCCATTCCATGCACCAGAAGGAAGTAAACGACAAAATCGTTTCGTTTTTAGCGTCGTAAAACGGAGTTAGAATTCCCTATATGGTGCGTTCAAAAAGGCATTGGCTTCTTGTTCGTCAAATAATCCTTTTTCCGCATCCCAATGAAGGGTTTTATTGGGAAAGCGTCCTGCAATGACTCCCAATAAAATCGTTTCAGTCAATTTGGCGGCATATGAAAATGGCGCGCTACATTCCCCTTTGCCTAGACAAGCGTCCACAAATTGATGGTAGTGCTTGGGTCCTTCAGAGTCATAATTCCGAATGGGTTCACCTAGATCGTG
The DNA here is from genome assembly GCA_039820925.1 of Bacteroidota bacterium. Classification (GTDB taxonomy): domain Bacteria; phylum Bacteroidota; class Bacteroidia; order Flavobacteriales; family Flavobacteriaceae; genus Flagellimonas. The sequence goes on from JBCBPD010000033.1 coordinate 23,889, forward strand.
TTCCATAGATATTTGAGCAATTTCTTCGCTGATATCCACGTATTCATCACCCACTATTTTTTGGGGTAGTTGCATGAAATGCGGCAATAGCAAGCGCCCTTCTTCTCCAATGAACATCGCGCCTTGTTCTGGCAATTCGCCTTGTTTTGCCACATTGGCATCCAAGGACATCTTATCTTCAATAGATGCTTCATCTTCCTGAACACCCTTTGTTTTGGACGCGGTTTTCTGTCCAGGCAAGAGAAGCTCTGGATGCTCGCTTGGAGCTCCCGGGCCATCATACCAAACCCATTTGAGTTTTTCGGCAGTATACTTTGTCCCTGGAAACTCATAGGTTACGACGTTCTGCGTAGGAAAGCCAAAATCGTTTGGCGCACGACACGCATTGTGAATGGTTAGAGGAACTCCCAACTCCAGAGCGTTATAAGGGGTATCACAAATATGAACGCCCATATCGCCAAGGGTTCCACAACCATAATCCAGTAGTTTTCGCCAGTTGCCCGGGTGATAATAGCCTTGCTTATAGGGTCTCATGGGAGAAGTACCTAACCAAAGATTCCAATCCAAGGTTTCGGGAATCGAGTCTTCCCCTGTTGGAGGAGGACCATCATATCCCCAATCTTTAGGGGACCACGCTCTAACGGTATGCACTTTTCCGATAATTCCAGACTGGATGAGCAAGGTGGCCAAGCGATAATCGTAGAATGAATGGACCTGAATCCCCATTTGGGTGACAAGCTTATTTTTTGCAGCTAAGGCTTCCATAGCCCGTGCTTCCGAAACATGATGGGTGAGGGGCTTTTGACAATACACTGGTTTGCCCATTTCCATGGCCATCAAAGACGCCGGGGCATGCGTATGATCAGGGGTTGAGACAATAACGGCGTCAATGTCGTTCTTTATGGCTCGTAACATTTCACGATAATCAGCAAAAGTCTTCGCCATGGGAAACTGTTCTTGCGCTTTGTCAAGGTAGGTGCTATCTACATCGCATAGCGCAACCACATCCACCTGTCCGTGAGAGGCAATCGCTTTTAAATCTTCAAACCCCATATTTCCTACACCGATATGTGCGGTACGTAGTCTTTTATTCTTTTGGAAAGCTAACATTCCAGTGGGCAGAACAGCCATTGAAGAAGCGGCGGCCATCGTTTTTAAAAAAGTCCGTTTTTTCATATTGCCTGGATTATAGCTTTCTGATTTTTATATTTCGGAACCAAATCGGACTTGCATGGTCTTGTAAACCGATATATCCTTTTTTAAACTTTCCATAGTCCTCACTGTTTTTCCATTTATCTGAATTCTTCCGCTCGTACCAAGCATCATCCCATGGCACAAAAGACAGAACCATTTGACCGTTCAACCAATGCTCCACCTTCTCTGGAGTAAAAACAATTTTGGAGGTATTCCATTCCCCGATGGGATTTAACTTCTTCTGAAGGGTATCCGCCGAATGCATGGCATAATCCGATGCCGTTCGTTGCAAGGGCTTCAGTTGTTCAGGTTTGTGAGTATAGCCTAAACTTTGGTTGTATGCTGTCAAGTCGTGGATTCGGGCATAATTTTCATCGTCAATAAGCTGGTATTCCGGTGCAACTTCGGGGGGACCTCCATACCCTTCTTTTACGTGATAAAAAATTCCGCTATTCCCTCCTTCAGGAAGTTTCCATTCGAGGGATAACTCAAAATTATCAAACTCCTCGGCTCCATAAATGATATCTTTTCCTCCTTCATAATCCTGCTCAAGCCCCAGTTCGGTATCAAAAGTCAGTTCTTTGTTTTTAATAACCCATCCAGGGGGTAAAACTTCTCCGTTGTAAGCTCTCCAACCCGCTGTGGTACTTCCATCAAAAAGGTATATCCAATCTGCTTCTTTTTCAGTTTGCGCAGATTTGGTTTCCACTTCCGTTTTTGGTTCTGTTTTGCAAGAACAAAGCAATAGAAGAAGGGTTATTAGGGTAAGGAAAGTGTTTTTCATGGTATTAGGCGTGCTATTGTGGATAATTCCTAAAGTACAATCCTTTAGGGAGATTCACCATATTAATAGACTATTGACTTTACTCAGACCCCAAAGGTGGGCATTGGCGCTATCAAAGGGCAACAAGCGTTACCTGTATTTGCGAGATTACGCTTAAAACATCCTTCAAGGATATCTAGATTAAGGTTAGGTTAATCTTCCTTAAGTCGAACGATTTAGATTCTTTTTTGTTAAGATTTTATTTACATTTAAAAGAACCTAATTCCAACCTCGTTATGAAATATCTATCTAGACTTTTTTTATGCACTTCACTATGCCTTATCCTATCCTGTGAGGAAGAAACCTACGTAACTCCTACAGTTAACGAAACTGAATCCATCAAAGTAGATGAACAGGAATTCGCTAAAAAATTAGAAAATCCATATACTCTTGAGAATATGCAAAGTGCTTTGGACAGCATCAATTTTGCCATAAACAAGGGAAATATTAAAGACGAAAAAGGCGGCGTAGCCTTCAAGCCTGGTAATTTTCAAATTCAGGCGAACATGCTTTATGTCAAGTTTACACCTCAAACGCCCCAAGAGGAAATGCAATTAAAACGGGATACTACCCTAGCATTGATTGACTATCCATTGGGTTATGAGTATTCCGATGAATACTTTTTGAACCGAACACCGCTGGGGGAAAATGAGATTCCAGTGTATTATACTACCGTATCACCCAATAAAGTTTTACCAGAAGGCGTGGCATATGAAGTTTTGGAGGAAATGTATATTCCCACAGAGGATAGCTACTTCCAAAATGTACAGGACCTGACCTCCAAAACGGGTATTATTTCCAACAAAACAGATTTTGGAAATCATTTGATGCACCAAGCGCTGAAACAGACCAATAACCTTGAACTAGATGGCCTAAATGATATGCCGGACCCGCTGCCCGGAGTAATCGGTATACGGATTGGTAGTCGTTGGAGACCCGAAGGAACCATACGTATTTGGGATGGTGCTATTGGAACGACAACCACCAGCAGACAGGTTTTTGTTCGTTACGAATGGTATGACTGTGGTGGAAACGGAGGAGATGACGGAGATGGAAATTACTACAAATCCAATCCAACAAATCTAGACAACCCAAAAAGTTCAAGAGATAGTGCAAACGGTCGGTGCCGAAGAGCCGTATATAGGACAGAATACACGACCGTTCCAGGCAGTTATGTGCCCTTGGATGGTGCCCAAATTTTGTTACGCGATACGTTTACCATAGGGAATGCCATTACCAATACTTCTGGGTATTATCGTTTTGGGACGAAAGTGGGGAAACTCCGTTATATAATCCAATGGGAACGTTATCAATACAGCATAAGGGATGGGAGACTTTTTCAAGCTGAATATCGTGGGCCAAAACAAAATAGACGATGGGATTATGACCTGAAGGGTGGAGAACATGAGTACTTTGGTCATATCCATAGAGCAGCTCACTACTATTACTATGGGAATATCGCAGGCCTCAAAAGGCCCCCGAACAACTTCACAAATCGACAAACAAAAATTGCCGCAGCAGAATCTTGTTGTTCTGGAGTAAATGAATATTACCTACCGTATTTAACCGGTGGTATTTGGCCTACTATTACCATAAAGCAATATGGCGCATCCACGCCAAACATTTTTGGGGTCACCATCCATGAAATTTCGCACTCTACTCATGCCGCCGCCGCACCAATCATTTTTCCAATTGCGGAAAAACGAATGCGAGAAACGTACGCAAATACTATTGAATGGTTTTTGACCACGAGATATTACTCGGCTCGGATTCCAGGATATGAATACGACAACTACCAAGACCGTTATATCGGTAGAAGAAGCAATGATGCTGTCTACACGGGACTTATGGTTGATTTAATCGATAACTATAATCAGCAAGTAGAACGTAGCGATAGCAGACTACCTTTTGATCGCGTCTCAGGATATAGCATTCAAGATATTGAAAAATACGTTTTTAAAAATGCGACCTTTGGAGGGCTAAAGGAAGATTTACAGCGTAATCTTTCGAACCCCACGGAACCCTTTTTAACCGAACTGTTTGATGAATGGCAATAAGTTGAAGAACCTCCTTGTTTTTGTTTTATCCTTGAATATGCTTGCTTGTGGAAGCACCGACCAAGACGTGCTGTATACCTTTTCCATAAGTAATACTTCTGGAGAAGATATTACGATTCAAGGTTACAATTCCAATATTCCAGATAGGGTACAGCGCACTATTGTTGTTCCCTATTTGGATAGCTTTGAGGAACAAATTAAATCAAGGGATAGTGGCCCCGATTATGATTTTAGTGATGTCTTTGAAGGAGATTCGATTATCATCAACTACAACAATCTGAGGACGCGTACTTTCACCTGCATTCGAAGAGGAAGTCAGGGAGTAGGATGTAGCGAACCGCGAAATATTCTTAACATCCTTCCCGCGCCTGTTTCGGGCCAAGACATACTAGCATCAGAATATGAATTTACCCAAACAGATTTTGAAAATGCGCTGCCTATAAACTAATAGTTGGTTTTAGTATTTTTAAGGACTGGAAATCTTAAATCTCTTAGATGAATGCAATAACTCCTTTCCACGTTGCCATTCCAGTTCATAACCTGGAAGAATGCAGAGCTTTTTATCGGGAAGTATTGGGTTTTGAAGAAGGAAGAAGCAGCGACCACTGGGTGGATTTCAACATGTTTGGACACCAAATGGTGATTCATTACAAACCTCAAGGTCCTGAAGATACCCACACCAATGCCGTGGATGGCAAAGACGTTCCCGTACCGCATTACGGCGTAGTGTTACCCTGGGAAAAGTTTGATGGTTTTGCCAAGAGTTTGGCAGAAAAAGGCGTTCAATTCATTATTGAACCGTACATCCGGTTTGAAGGATTACCTGGAGAACAGGCTACTATGTTTTTTAAAGACCCTTCAGGAAACGCTTTGGAGTTTAAGGCCTTTAAGGATATGGGGCAACTTTTCGCGAAATAGCTCCGAAAGAACCCTAATTTCCTGCATTCCATCGAATTAAATGCTCACAGCACACGAATTGAGGCATCTGTACGTTTGATTTTCTACCAAACGAACAACCTAGGTTCCAAAATACTTTGCTGTGAAAACAATTCTACTTTGTATTACCCTGATTTTTTCTGGTTTAGCTCTTGGCAGTTGTACCAACGACGAAGGTGAAAATGATTTAGATGTCCTAATGCCAGATGAGGACGAAACTAGTTTAGTAGAGGAACAAAAAAAGCCTTCTGTAGAAAACTAGTCTTGTTTTCCTTGATGGCGTTCACGCGCCAAAAGGGTATTTTTCAATAGCATGGCAATGGTCATAGGCCCCACTCCTCCGGGAACAGGGGTCATAAAGGAGGCTGTTTCCGATAGGCCTTCAAAATCAACATCACCTGTAATGTAGTATCCCTTTTCCTTGGTCTCATCAGGCACACGGGTAATACCGACGTCTATGATGACCACATCTTTTTTGACCATATCCGCTGTCAAAAACCCGGGTACTCCCAAGGCGGATACAATGATGTCCGCTTGAAGCGTCAACGCCTTGATATCCTGAGTACGACTATGGGTCAAGGTAACGGTTGCATTCCCCGCTTCTCCTTTTTGACTCATTAAAATACTGATAGGTCGCCCTACAATGTGACTTCTTCCAATAACCACAGTGTGTTTTCCTGAGGTCTCCACCTTGTAGCGTTTTAACAACTCCATGATGCCAAAGGGCGTAGCAGGAATGAAGGATTCCATATCCAAGGCCATTCGACCAAAGTTGGTAGGGTGAAAACCATCAACATCCTTATCGGGATGCACTGCTAACAATACCTTTTGCTCATCAATATGCTTTGGCAAAGGCAATTGAACGATGTATCCATCGATTTCAGGATTGTTGTTCAAGTCCTCAACTTGTTTTAAGAGAGTTGCTTCAGTGGTTTCTTCTGGAAGATGGATTAGGGTGGAATCAAAACCAATTTTTTTACAAGAGCGTACTTTACTACCCACATAAGTGAGGCTTGCCCCGTCATTTCCCACTAAAACGGCAGCTAAGTGTGGTACTTTTTCGCCGCGCTCTTTTATGGTTGCAACTTCTTGGGCAATTTCATCTTTGATTTGGTTTGAGACTTTTTTTCCGTCCAAAAGAATCATATCCGATAGGTTTTCGTTGCGCTTAGCGCATGTTTTGCATCATTTGAAGCATCTTTTTGCCACCACCACCTTGCATCATCTTCATCATTTTGCTCATTTGCTGGAATTGCTTTAACAATTGGTTGACCTCTTGAATGGTACGACCACTTCCCAAGGCGATTCTCTTTTTACGGCTTGCATTTAATTTAGCAGGATTCGCTCGCTCATCAGGCGTCATGGAATGAATAATGGCTTCTACATGTTTAAAGGCATCGTCATCAATGTCCATTCCGCGCATGGCCTTTCCAACCCCAGGAATCATACCCATGAGGTCTTTCATATTACCCATCTTTTTGATTTGCTGAATCTGACTTAAGAAGTCGTCGAAACCAAATTTGTTCTTGGCAATTTTCTTTTGGATTTTCCGCGCTTGCTCCTCATCGAACTGTTCCTGAGCACGTTCCACCAAGGAAATCACATCTCCCATGCCCAAAATACGGTCCGCCATTCTGGAAGGATAGAACACATCTATGGCATCCATTTTTTCACCGGTTCCAATGAACTTGATGGGCTTGTCAACCACCGATTTAATGGAAATGGCAGCCCCACCTCGGGTATCCCCATCCAATTTGGTAAGGATGACCCCGTCAAAATTCAATACGTCATTAAAAGCCTTAGCAGTATTCACCGCATCTTGACCTGTCATGGAATCCACCACAAAAAGGGTTTCTTGCGGGGTAACCGCCTTATGAATGTTGGCGATTTCAGTCATCATTTCTTCGTCTACCGCCAAACGACCGGCGGTATCGATAATGACCACATTACAACCTAATTTTTTTGCTTCGGCAATCCCTTCTTTAGCAAGGGTTACCGGGTTTTTCTCTTCTCTATTGGAATAGACGTCTACCCCTATTTGTTCTCCTACCACATGCAATTGGTCAATTGCCGCAGGGCGGTACACATCACAGGCAACCAAAAGTGGCTTTTTGGTCTTTTTCCGTTTCAGGTAATTGGCCAACTTACCAGAAAAGGTGGTTTTACCAGAACCTTGCAGACCTGACATCAGTATTACGGAAGGGTTCCCAGTGAGATTAATCTCTTCGGCGTCGCCCCCCATTAATTCGGTCAATTCGTCCTTGACGATTTTCACCATCAATTGGCCCGGTTGCAAAGTGGTCAAAACATTTTGACCCATTGCTTTTTCCTTAACCCGATTGGTAAACTCCTTGGCTATTTTGAAGTTGACATCCGCATCCAAGAGCGCACGACGCACTTCTTTTAGGGTTTCTGCTACATTTATTTCGGTGATTTGTCCGTGCCCTTTGAGCACGTGCAAAGCTTTATCCAGCTTATCACTTAAATTGTCAAACATGGTCTTACGTCATTTTTGAAGAAGCACAAAGTTAATCAACTGTGGGCTATAGCCATTGCTTTTCTAGACCAAATTCATTTTCAGGGTTCTAGCAGCATCTATATTGAAGTTGAAAAGGGTACAAAATAGAAAAGGACGGTCTTGGGGAGAACCGTCCTTTTCGCGTCAATTGGGGAAAAACTTATGGCTTTTCAAAAACCAAAATCTTGGTTAGGCCTTCTTCTTCATAGGCTAGTTCTATACGGTTCGTTTCAACGGAAACGATATACCAGCTCTCAGTGAGTTTCTGCAACGTATCACTATCTTGAATGTTCAGATAGAAAATTAGATTCTCTTCAGCATCGCGAGCAACTCTCCAAAGTCCAGAGGCTATTGGGTCATCGTTAATGGATACTTCTACCTGATGCATCATAGAGAAATTGAAATCCATCTCGTTAAAGCTTTCCATCATTTCCATTCCGTTTTCGGAATACATGGCTACATTCCATCCGCCACCCATGGCGATATTTCGAATTTCACGAACATCCATGTCATCGGCACTGTCGTCACAAACGCGAAGTAGCACCATTTCATGTCCAGTTTCTTCAATGCTGAACTTCAATCTATGGTTATCCAAGTGACGTAATGGCCATTCAAAGCTTACGTCCGGTTCTTGTCCGATATTGATAAGCAAAGACAATACTTGGTCGTTGTTGTATCCAACTTCCCATGTTCCTTCTAAAGTGTTGATACCATTACCTAGGGTTACGGTTCCGTCACCATTAAAGTTGAACTCATAGCCTAACAAACGGTCAACCTCTTCTTGATCTTTAATTACTTTTTTGATGATCCACTCACACTCTTTCAAGGTTTCTCTCAAGGTATCAGGAGAAGTTTCATTGCCATCATCACCATTGTCGTCACCATCACAGTGCTGTCTTAAGATGATTTTGTTGCCATCGTCTTGATATAGTTTGATGGTATGGTCACCAATTTCATATACCAACCACTCGGCATTAAAGTCAGGGAAACTTTCAAATTCCAAGGTCAATAACGGACCGTCATCAGTAAAGCTTGAGCTCCATTCGCCATAAACGATATTACCTGTAGGTTCTTGAATAGCCACTCTACCGCCTTCTTCAAAAATCATAGTGAAATCTGGGTACTGACCGGTCTGGTCTTGGCTATTTCGGATAACTTCCTTAACGGCCCACGGGCATTCTGTCAAACAGAAGTCAAAACGCTCTTCATCAAAATCATCATCATTGTAATCGTCGTCATCATCTTCATCACACTCATCTTTAGCACGCTCAAGGGCTTGGGCCAATTCAGCATTGCTATCCACTACGATTTCAGTCCCGTCAAACTTTTTTAAGGTTACCGGAAAGTCAAGACTAACCAATTGGTCGTCTTCCAAACCGCCAAAAAACTTACGCAACTCTTCATCATTGGATACCATAACCTCACCCGTTTGCTGCTCGTCGGCATTGAAGGTGAAAAAGGTAAGTGGGTAAACAAAATCAATACATTCGATGTCATCGTCATCTCCGCCTTCGATGCAACTATTGGCCAATTCCAATAGGGCATCTTTGTTTTCGATTACGATTTCGGTAAAATCGGCTAACGTAATGGTAATGGGGAAAATAATATCCAAAACATCTTCGTCGACATCGACCTCATCAAAAATCTCTTCGATAGCGTGTAGGTCTTCGCGAGCATCAATGGTGATTTGGATACCATTAACCTCAACGACATAAGGAAATTTGATGGCCAAACAACTTGCTCCATCTACGATATTGTCAAACGAACCATCATTGGAAGATGTGTTCTTTATCAACGTAGCTGTGGTGGAACTTGCCGTGATAGTTTGTTGGTTATCTCCGCCTACTTCTTCAAATTCTTCTTGACAGGCGGTGAAGGTCAAGAGACTGACAAAAACAACAATAGCTGTAAGTTTTTGGGTTATCTGTTTCATGATAATTGGGTTTTCTTGGTGTTATAGTGTTAGAACAATCGGAATTTAAAAAACCCTACTTTGCCTAATCTTTTTATGATATATTTGAGCCAAGTCTAAACGTTTTTTCATGGAGAATGTTTGTGAGGATGAGGTATATAGCACTATTTATAATGCTAATTCCAAAACGCTCTACAACTACATTTATTACAAGTTTGGGAATGCCGAAAAGGCAAACGATGCCATTCAGGATGCCTTTGTAAAACTCTGGGAGAATTGCCAAAAGGTGACTCCAGAAAAAGCAAAGTCTTTTTTATATACAGTGGCCAACAATACGTATCTAAATGTATTAAAGGCTGAAAAGGTTCGATTAAAATATGCGACGAACCAAAAACAAGTGAGCCACGAATCGCCCGAGTTCTTAATGGAGGAAAAAGAGTACGAGCAAAAACTTGAGGCTGCCTTGAATGCTCTTCCTGAAAATCAACGCAGTACTTTTTTATTAAATCGTATTGATGGAAAAAAATATGCGGAGATTGCTGAGATGGAAGGGGTGAGTGTAAAGGCCATTGAAAAACGCATGCATTTGGCTTTGAAGGAGCTACGCA
>JBCBPD010000034.1:0-33672 GCA_039820925.1 Bacteroidota bacterium
AAAGGATAGATGAAAGATGGGGTGCATATTATTGGATTGGTTTTTGCAAACTCTTTCAACAATTTTTAGCCCCAGAGGATACGCTTCTTCAGGTAAAGTATTTTACCGCACCACCTTTGTCCTTAGAAAAAAGGATTAGGCAAAGTGCGCTTTTCAAAGCAAATGATTTATTAAATGGAGAAAAATTTAAAGTAATCAAAGGAAAGTATATAGACAAACCCGTTCATTGTAATAACTGTCACACGGACTTTACCAAACCGGAAGAAAAACGAACCGATGTCAATATTGCGGTAAATTTGATTGGTGACTGTGCCTTGAATAGGGTGGACAAACTAATTTTAGTTTCGGCAGACAGTGACTTGGTCCCTCCTTTGGAATTCATCAAAACCAACTATCCTGATAAAAAGTTGCGGATTTTCTTCCCTCCGACCAACTATAGCAACGACCTGCGTGATATTGCAGATAGAGGCAAGGTAACACGGCTGGAAAGGAGTTGGTCCTATTTTCACAACGCCATAATGCCATACGTGGTAACAAAGGAGGACGGAACTGATTCAGCTCTGATTCCACCTGAATGGCATTAATGCTTAAAACCCTCTCCAAAAAACTCTGGAATACTTATCTCAAAATAAGTCGCTATTCTATCCAGCTCCGCAGTAGTTGCACTGCTGCGGCACTTCATATGTTGCTCTGCCGCCACATGATATAACATTACGGTATGCAATCATCTCAAACGAAGTCCAATTAAAAAAAGAACTACGAGAAATTTACCGCGGTGCGCACTTTGAGCTTTCGTTTGTTGCTATGACCACCCTGTCAAGACTTGCTGCAATCTTGCGCTTATGGTAGCATGGGTTTCCGCAGCAGTGCAACTACTGCGGAGCGATTTAGATACAATGGGTTGTTTACAATTCATCAAATGCCAAGAATTATTCAAATCTTTGATGGATTCCAAAAAATATCAAAAACATGCCCAAACCGAACCTACTGCAAACCTTGGCCGACTTTCAGGCACAATCGTATTTTTCGTCCCTTAAAATCACTTTTGGGGTGCACGACATTATCAACTACCGCAACGGCCACTTGCTCAACCAAGCCGAAAAACGAAAAAGCCGCATCATCGTGGTGAAAACGTCCAAACATCATATCGCCCAAATCAAGGTGATGGACAACCTGCTGTTTCGGTTTTCGTTTCACATTAGCCTGCCCAAAATTTTGGCCGGGCAAACCGAAAGCATGATTCAATTACCGCGCCCCTTGGAAGATGGTCATTTGCGCATTCAAGACGAAAAACTGGAGCTTTCGTTTCGCATTGACGCGCCCGAAGGTGAACCTCAACTTAATGTGCAGCACTGCTACTCGGAGGTGAGGAGCGTAAAATCTTTTATTTGATTTGGAAGTGGTTCTCTAGAGAGTGCCAGTAACCAACTGCTACGCAGCAGTGGTATTACTGCGGGTACATTATAAAACCTATCTTAAATACAGTAATAACCTTAAAATAAAACCCCAGCCAAAAATCGTGGTTGAAAAGGTATTAATACCGGTCGGACACTGTTAGTAATAAGTGTTTAACAGCTTTATTTTACAATTGTTCCGCAGCAGTGTAACTACTGTGGGGTGGGGTTCGTGGTTTGCTGGCTAAACTATTTCTTCTATTCGTTTACCATTGACTTTTAAAAAATCAGGCTTCCAAAAAGCCTGCATTAGACGCATCAATGCAATACGATTTGCGGGCTCTTTATAGGATTCGGCATACTGCCCTTTATAAGGTAAGTTGACGACACAACTATTGAGAAGGTTTGGGTTATTAGTGTGCTTTCCTAAATTGAAGCTTATTACTGCTGAATATCCATCTTCTTTCTGCCCGGTCCATAAAGCCACACGGGAGCCTAAAGCAGGGAACTTTTTATCCCAATTACGTTCGACTTGTCTATAAAAATACTCTTGGCTAACATCAATCTTCTTGTCAAGAGCCTCTTTTAAGCTCATTCCTTGCTCATACCATACACCAAATAATCCTTTATTGTGTTCTTTTATTAGCATCATAAAATCATAAATACGTTCACCGCATTCAATAGCTGTTGTATTTTCATCGCCCCATAGTGCGCTAACGTATTTTAAAATTTCTTTATTATTACTCATAGTTATTTTCGTGGAGTATGTATCAAGTCTATGCCCTGTATTCCTTGCTGTTCAAATAAATTTTGATATGCTTTCATTACTTTTTTATTTTCAAAGTGCCATTGGATTGCTGTTCCTCCAGCAGCATTAATCTGCCTATTTGCTTGGCTTATTATATCATCTGTTCCAGTAAAGAAACCTTTAAAATTACCTGCATCATCAACAAAATTAGACATACCAGATTTAGCATCTAATAAAATGGTTTCTCCCGCACTATTTGCTCCTACACCATCAAACTTCACACCATTTAGTTTAAAACTTTGTCCCGCATCAACACCTGTTATTTGTTTTTGGAAACTTGCAGCAGCAGCACTCATGCTCTCCCCTGCATTCATCCATTTACCAGCTCCTTTGAACACTTGTTTCAAACTATTTCCACTTATTGGCAATAGCACTGCAGCAACAGCGAAAGTATAATCAGCAGTACTTGCTTCTTGTCCACTTAAATTTCTACCTTCTTTTAGAACAGATACATCATTCGCCGAGGTAAAATCTCCAAATTCTTTTATATATCTAGATGCATAAATGCTTGCCTTTCTCAAACCACTTACACCATCGCCACCTGTTATCTTATCTGCCTTATCGAATGTTTCGACCATACCAGAAGCGATATGATTGGCTCTATCGATTTTTGCGCTCGCGCTACTTGCAAAACTAATCGCCGCATCCCATACCGCAGGTATGCAGATAACACCTGGTGGACAGTCTCCTTCAGGATCTCTGAAAGTAATAGGGTTGTTTAATGCGAACGAATATGGTGATGACCCTATTAAATCTACCGCATCAGCTTTAGGGTCGAGATTGAACCATCTTGCTGTCGCAGCATCATAATTTCTTAATTCAAAATCATACCATTCAAGGCCAAGCTCTTTTTGGTGTTCTTTTCCTTGAAAGGTAAAGTAATTATTTTCCGTTTCACTGATTACGGAATTGTATCCTTTGTGTTGTAGCCCGAAAGGATAGAAATTACGCTCACTTAGTATCTCGAAAGATGTGTTTATTGCACCATCCCCGTTAAGGTCTGCATATGACAACCTTACATTATCCAAGTTATCGACATAATAATAAACATACAAATAGCCGCCTACACCATCAGGCTCAGTGTAGCCTTCTGGATGACTCAAATGTTGTAAAAGATTGTTTTCGTAAATATAGTTACTTAGATAATCAACGGATTGCCCTGGAGTAGAAGTTTTCTGAAGCTTTACCCCCGTTGCATCGTACACATAACTCAACACCCCTGCATTGGCCCCAGTTACCGTAATTTGGGTGGGCATGTTCAAATGGTTATAGGCAATGCTGGTTATACCCTTGTTTTTATCGCGAATGGTATTGCCATTGTAATCGCGACCATAGTCGGCATCTGTATTGGTACCGTCTACAAAACCATAGGTGTCGCTACCTGAGTCGTTTAGGTGGGTTAAAAAGTTGCCCCCATTGTAGTATTGGTAGGTTAAAACATCCATATTGCCAAAGCTGGTGGCCCCGCTATTGGTATGGCCCTTTCGGGTTAGGCCCAATAGGTTTCCATTTTTATCATAGGTGATGTTCGAGGTACTGTAACGGTTGGGCTGCGAATTGTTGCCCAAGTTAAACGCGGCCAACTTTATACGGTTTAGGGCATCATACTCGTAACGGTAGCGCCGCAAAGTGTTGTCGTTAGCGGTTTTCCAAGCTGTTTCGGCAATATTGCCATTATAAAGTGGCGCTCCGCCGTATTGGGTATCGGTATAGTTGATCTCAAAACCAAATAGGTCACCGTTGGCGGTATCTCCATTGTTGATATCCGTTAGCCACCCTCTAATGTTGTAATCGTAGTCTACGGTTTGCAAACCATCGGTATTGTTATAGTCGTTGCCCAAGGTGCCGCCTACTTTCTTTGCTCTTAATTGCCCGAGTAAATTGTAATCGTTAAAGAATATCATTTCCTCGGTATTTTGTGTGGCTGCGGGGTCTATGGATAGCTCTGCACCGGGCAGTATGGTTGCAGACGGCAACACCACAAAGCTTAAGGGTGCCTCTTGTACCGTATTAACATTCCCGCTTAACGAAACAATGTCGGTTCCGTTGGCTTGATTGCAATCATCTACCAAGGTTTGGTCTCCAATACATTGGGTCTGGGTCAAAACACGGCCTACTGGGTCGTAGGTATAGTTGTCCAATGTAACGATGGTACTACCATTGCGGGTGTGGGATGTGCGCACTTTAAGTGCTTTGCCGCCAAAATCCAACTGGGTTTCTACAATATGGGTAGTGTTCAAATAATTGTTTTTGGAAGCGGTATAAATTACCCTTCCTTTTTGGTCATACCCCGTAATGGTGGTTACCCAATCGCTGGTACCCAACACTTTCACTTTGTTTACAGTAGAAAGCCCTTGGGTATCGGTAGCCTTGGGCTGGCCCAAAACTGTACTGGGCACACTGAGCCCGTCAGTATCTACATACGAATCGTAGTAATTTATAGTATAGGTTTCGCCAACCCCAGTAGGGATGGTGTTGTTGGTATAATGTACCGTTGTACCCCCAATGGTGGTGCCAGATGCCCTTACTTCGTACTGGGACGAATAATTGTTTGATGAGGCCAAACCTTGCAAGTAGTCCCTTGTTCCCGAATGTGAAATGGTACCTGTGTACGCTACCCTTCCGTGAACGTCATATTTGGTGAACAACCAAATGTTAGCGGCATCAAGGTTGGTATCTTGAGAAAGTACGGGCAAGTCCAGTTTATTGTAAACGATGGATTCCCACCCTTTTCCCGGTAATTTTTTTTCTACCAAGCGGTTTCTAAAATCATATACATATTGATAACATAGCTCGGAAATCTCAGTGCTATTGGGCAACCCATCTTGTGCATCTGCCTTGGGTGGTAAAACAAAGGTAAGGTTGCCATAGGCGTCGTACACATAAAAGGTATCGTGTTCTTCCTCAACACCTGATAACAATGCGTAGGTTCTCCTCAGTACGATTCGGCCAAGGCCATCAACAAACTCCTCGGTGGTATGTAATTTGGAGGAAGTACCATTGTGGTTTTCATCCTTAATCACGTTTTTGAGCAACGCCGTTGCGGCATAGTGCCCGTTTGTTGTCAAAGTTGGGGATTCAGTATTACCGCCTGTAAATGTGACTTCGTAAAACCGTACCTCATTGGTCGCATTGGTATCATAGTCAAATACTATTTCATGTCCACTACCCGATTGCCAAGCTTCTCCTGGCGCGGCCTGTTTCATTACACGGTTCAAAGGAGAATTGTCATATTCCTTTTGACTAAAGGGATTCGGGTTGCCAGAATTAATGTCATTGGGGTAGTATGTGTTATAGTAGCTATTGGTCGCACTAAGCCCATTAGTACGATACCCTCCCGAGGTGCCAGCGTCACGAAAAGGCAAAAACTCCTTTTCCATGCGGCCCAGGGCGTCATATTCCATATGGGTGATGATGTCTGAATTGGAGAGAGACGCTTTGAGTGCCTGTTCTTGCATGGGCCTACCCAAACCATCGAAATACGTAATGTTTTCAATCAAGTCATTTTCCAAAACACCCTGTCCATTGGCTTGGGAAGAGATGAACGTAGTAAGTCCTGACTTATGAAAGCTACGGGTAAGAATGTAGTTTTCGTCACTTGTTGTGGGGTCAATATACGGGTCCGCTTGGGCTATGCTATTGGCCGCTACAAGCAACCATAGAATTCCAAACAAACCACGAACACTTTTTATGTAATGCTTTCGTATCATGAGGTTGCTTATTGGCCTTTGTAGTGATATTCATTTTGGGTTAACAAGTGTCCATTGGCATCTTTAGTACTTACCAGTCGGTTGTAATCATCATACTCATAGTAAGTGGTATACCCTCTAGGATCTGTTATACTGGTAATACCAATTAAAGGATCATAGGTAAAAGTGGTCACCATCGCCAGAGGCAAACTAGCTCTAAGATTATCCAGCGCCTGTCTCAAGGCACCTTCATTTCCAGTGTATCCTTGAGTTCTATCGTTATCGGCATCGGACAATGTTTGTATGTTTGCCACAAGACTAGCAACCTGCGCATACGTTGCGTTTTCTACCTTGGCTACGGGATAGGTTTTATCATAGCCCCAAATAACAGCCGTGCTTATCTCACCCATATTGCTGTACTGCAGAATGTTACCATTGCTGGTATCGTATTCGTCGAAGGTAACTTCTGAAGTACTGGTAAGCTGGTCTTTTTTTGTTGTCAATGACTGAAGGAAAGGAAAGTTGTTCAAAAGGGTAAAGGTTTGGTCTACGGTGATAATACCGCCATCTTTTTCCGTTTTGATTTGCACCGGAGAACCAATCATGTTAAGTTCCGTAAGTCTATTCATTTCCGTGGTACCCAAATCAAAAGAATAGGTGTAGTCTATGGTCTCAATATTGGCTCCATTTACAAAAAGTGATTTGCGATAGGGGAAAGGATATATTGTATCATAAAGCAAACTTTCCTTATTCGTGGTCGTACCCGCGTCAAAATAG
Organism: Bacteroidota bacterium; assembly: GCA_039820925.1. GTDB lineage: Bacteria > Bacteroidota > Bacteroidia > Flavobacteriales > Flavobacteriaceae > Flagellimonas. Next base: position 6,669 of record JBCBPD010000034.1, read on the forward strand.
TATTTGCGTTCAATCGAAGTGTTAAGGTTCCTTTCCACATTAATTGGGGTAGCGGATTTGACGAAGGTATCCGGTGAAAAAGAATCACTTATAGCCCTATCAAAATCATAATGTCCCATAAAAGGTGCCACATACGAAAGGTGAGTGGGTTCAAAATAACTGGCGTAGAGTTGAAAAGCGGCAATATACTGGTACTGCAATATTTCCTCATATTCCAGTTGGTTATTTTCATTAAACACCTCTTTCAAGGTAAGTTTCCCTCTTTTGATATCCCTATCGATAAAGTTAATCCCAGGAAAAGCGCTGTTGTCCAATAAATAGTCTTTTTGATATGCGTAGGTCGAGGGGGAGTTAAAGTCAAACGTAGGCATACCATTGGGTTCGTCATCTGGCGAGGTATAGTGGTAAACCGTTTTTCCATTTCCAGTTTGTACTTCTTCCACGCGGGAATAGCCTACCAAGCTGTTTTGCGTTAAGGCATCATAATACTTGGGACTGCTACTAAAAATATCGAATCCTAAATCCCAACCTACCGGAGGCATGTTATTGACATCGACATAATGTGTAATCATTCCATAGACCGGCATGCTTACAAAACTGCCCGAGGAATTGTTATTGGGCGCTTGTTGTTTGTAGTTGTATGTATACTCTTGAAGATTCCCTTTGCCGTCATCCAACGTTTGCTTTTTAACGCGTAGGCCTGGCGCGGAGTAATTGTTCCCTTCAAAAAAGAATTCATTGTTTTCATATTCCAACTGCAAACTTCCACCAGTTGGATAGGTGATTTTTGTTAAAGAAGTAATTGATGTTCCAGTAAAATCAGGCTCCAAAGTCCTACCATACGTCGGTGCTGTTTCCCTATAATTATTGGTGTTGGTAACATTTAGCTTCTTGAAGGGAAGTATAGATAATTCTTCTTGTAACGGATAAAAGTAAAGTTTGGGATGCAGGTGCGTACTATCAACAATGTTCGCAAAAATATTTCCATCTTGTAAAAAGTACCCAACACCTGTTTTGTTGTAATAACCCATATAGTCTTTCTCGTAGGAGAAACGGCTCATGGGAAGGTTTTCCTGCTCATTGTAAGTAAAAATGTATTTTTTCAAAACTTCGTGGTCTGCTGGATCTTCCTCCTTGTCCACAACTCTAAGTTCTGTCAACTTTAAACGTTTGCAAAAAGGCCCAGTACAGTTGGTTTCTTTGGGTTGAAAATAGTCATGTACCAGTCGATACCCTTCTACTTTGTCACCATCCAAATTACGCACTATCACCTCTGACAGAGCTTTATTGTCGAATCCATCCGTACGGTTAAACCCATATTTGAACTCCACTTCTCCTTTGTCAAAAAGAATCCGTTTCAATCGCGTTATGCGCGGGTACACTTTTCTGGTAATATCAGCTTTTGGCGCAAGTCCAACGCCAGGCACCAAAAACTCGAAAATTTTGGTAGTGCCATTACTGTTGCTGCCATAGGCATGAAAGTTAGCTGTTGGAATTTCCTCGACAGTGCTTATTTGATATACCTCATATTCAAATTCAACAACTTTGTTTGTTACTGGATTTGTTATGGAATGGAGCTTCCACGAGTCAACTCTTTTGCGAAAATTTCTAGCCGATGTGCCGGCCTGCAAATACCCTTCTTTTGCTTTGGAATCGGTTTCTGAAACATTCCCTAATCTGAACTCATAAATCAGGCCCTGAGCGTTGGTGATTTTAAAATGGTCAATGTAAAGTGCTTCATGAAACTTATCTTTTTCATCGTGAGATGAAAGTCCTGGGTCAGTGGTATACAGGACGCTTTGTGCATCAAAAATAGAATATGACAAGGCACTATCGTCCATCTTAAGGCTAGCATCATCCAAAAACACCGCGCGAAAAGCTCTGTTAAAAAAGTTTTGTTCGCCTTTTACGGTTGAACCATCAGGATCAATAGCATCGTCGGATACAACCATAAACTTAGCATTTAGCCCAGGTGCCGCAACATGATACAAATCAGGTGATGAATCGATATCATATGAAAAAACAAGTTGGTTGTTTACAATAGAACCTGTAGCTGACGGTGGCGTAGCTCCATTGATCCAAGAAGCAGGGCGCTGATTGTAGAAACTCTTGGTATCGTCATAGTCGTAGATGCGTCTGTGGTATCCTATAGCATCTAATGTATATTGGTTGTCATAGTCATAATTGGCCGATCTATACTTGCCATTGAAAATGAAAAAATCACTATCTGGTAATCCCTTCACCACATGAGCTATACTTCCACCGGCATTTAAAGACCAACCTAATCCTACCCTGCTTGCTAAGTCGTCTAGTTTATTGCCACTAGTATTATATTGTATGGATATGGGCACTGTAATATCGCCACACTGTACCTCATAAATCGGTATTTCTACATCTACACGGCCAGTATAGAGCTTGGCAGGCAAAAAGTTTAGTTGGTGGAATTGGGTAATATCCGGAGTTTCTGAAAATAATTCGTCCACAGGGTTTTCAAGTTTATCTCCAGTCACTTGGGATTGTGAAAAAGCGAAAAAGTTTGCTAAGCCGAAAAAAAGAAGTGAAATATTAGAAAGAAGTCTATTATACTTTTTCATTTGGAACGTAGAATTTTGTAGAAAAAATGGTTTTAAGGACTTACGAAAAATACTACCACAATTAATTTGTGGCTCAGGACCTTCAAATAACTTTGTCTTAAAACCTTTTTGTGTTTTTTTAATTGTGAAGGGATAGCTCATAATTAGTTAGAGCTTTCCAATTTTTCAATCCTTTTTATCAAAAGAGCATTTACTTTAAGAAGCTTGTCTAAGCTAACTTGAACTTGTTCCAATTTTTTGAGCTTCTCTTCCTGTTGTAGGGTATAAAGCGTGAGTTCTTCTATTTTTTCTAAGAGTTTGGCATTCATTTCTCCAAGATGGAAACCGTTGTTCTGGCTTATCTCCTCTGCACTTGGAATGTTGATTAGATGTCCTTTTTCAGCGATGTAGACTTTAACTTCTTGCAGCGACGGCAGGGAGTAGTTCTTATCAAAAACATAATCTGGCCAATTAGTGGTTAAATCCACCTTTACCTCTGTGGTAATCGTTTTTCCATTGACCGCCAAAGTATATCCCGATGGAAGGTTATTGGTATTGACGCCGAGTTGATTAGAACTAAAGTTACCATAGATTAAGGGAGAGGTAGCATTACTGTTATCAATGTAGAGTCTATTGCTTCCCGTTTCTTGAGCACCAGCACTATTTCCTAAAAAAACGTTTCCGGTACCAGAAGTAACGGAATATCCTGCTCTTCTGCCAACGAAAGTATTATTCCCTCCAGTGGTTACCGCTTGTCCCGTGTTCTCTCCTACGAAAGTATTATTAGAGGCGGTTGTATTGGCATCTCCGGCTTTGAAACCCAAAAAAGTGTTAAAATCACCAGAACTATTTAGATAGCCTGTCTGGTAACCAACAAAAGTATTATAGTTAGCGGTGTTAGTGTACCCCGCATAGCTTCCGATAAATGTATTATAATCACCACCTACATTCTTAAAACCTGCATCTCGACCAACAAAAACATTATTGAAACCTGAAGTATTTGAATATCCGGAACGGTATCCCACAAAACTATTGTTATCACCAGTAGTTGTTGAATACCCAGATCTGGCCCCTAAATTAACATTGTAATTTGTTGTGGTACTATTAAAACCTGCATAAGCCCCTAAAAAAGTATTAAAGTCATCATTCACTTTATCCCCGGCATAATAACCGTACGAACTATTGAATTCTCCAGAATTTCCCGCACCGGTACCTTGACTCGTGTTTTGGGAAAATCCTAGTTGACAAAAAATCACAATCATAAAAGTCATCGAAAAGAAATGTTTCATAAAAAAAAGATTAAAAGAATAAACCCAATGGCTTTACTAAATTCCACAAGAAATTAGTCATAAAAACCTTTCTTTTTTTTGGGTTAATACTTTCTTAACGATATCTTAAAAAATTCATTTTGTAAACTTTATTGTCATTTTTTTACAGATTAAAAGTTAATGATTATAGGGTATTATTGATGTTTAGAGGACTATAAACTAGAGCAAGGCTTTTTCCAATATTTTGAAAAAGCAATTCGTTTCCTCTACTGTGGTGTACTGCCCTATCCCAAACCGAATGGCGCCTTTTTGCAAGGTTTCATCCGGCTGAATGGCCGAAATCACGTGTGAAGGTTTGGCCGAAGCGCTCGAACAGGCCGAACTGGTGGAGAAAATCACGTCGGGCATGCGTTCTTTCAATTCTTCTCCCGAAATACCGGGTAGGGAAACGTTCAAATTACCGGGGTGGCGTGCTAGGGGACATCCATTCAACTGTATCTCTGGAATGGTTTCAAACAAGCGGTTTTGAAGTTGGTCTCGCAAGTTTTGAACGCGGGCAAAAATCGCTTCACCCTGGCTTTGCATTTGTACACAGGCCTCCCCCATACCTACAATCCCAGGAATGTTGTGCGTTCCCGGACGCAAGGCGTTTTCTTGTCCACCACCAAATTGCAGGGGCTGTAAGTTGACCCGCGGTTGGGTCTTGCGCACGTACAAGGCACCCACCCCACGCGGACCATAAAACTTATGTGCCGAAAGAGCCGCCAAATCAATTTTGCTTTGTCGAAGCTTTAATGGATACCAGCCTACCGCTTGGGTGATGTCGCAAAAGAATTTCGCACCTTTTTTATGGCAAATCTCGCCGATAGCCTCAATAGGCTGGACCGTTCCAATTTCGTTGTTGGCCAACATTATGGCCACTACCAAAGTATTTTCGGTTACGGCCGCTTCCAAATCTTCCAGACGAATGCGGCCCACCTCATCAACGTCCAAAAGGGTAACCTCAAAACCTTTGCTTTTGAGCTGCTCCACACAGTTCAACACCGCCATATGCTCGGTACGCTGCGTCACGATGTGGTTTCGCCCTGAATTGGCGTTCGCCAACCCCAACAAAGCAAGATTTATGGCTTCGGTCGCGCCCGAGGTAAAGGTGATTTCCGAGGGCCTCGCCTCAAGTAATTGCGAAACCTGAATCCTAGCGTTTTCCAAAGCCTCAGTGGTTTTCCAACCTGCTTTGTGGTTGCCATTGCCGTAGTGTTCCGTAAAATAGGGCAACATCGCCGCTAGTACTTCAGGCGCCACAGGCGTAGTGGCATGGGCATCGAGATAAATGAGATTTTTCATAGTTCAAAAGAAAAACCTCCGGCTTACCCGCCTATGGCGCGCGCCGGAGGCAGCTCAACAATCAATCCCAGTAATCGTATTCCGCGAATCCGCTTATGATACTCGGAGCGAGTTGTTTCACTTTTTCATGGTCCGGATGCCCATCATAGGCCTCCAAAGCCGCTACTGAGGTGAATTCAAAGCGTAGGGTGTCGTGAAATCCGCCAGAAGATTTTTCTACCTTTTTGATAGTGAAACTTTCCAAACCCTGCACTTTTGCTGGTAAGCCCTGAAACAAGCCCAACACTTGGTCCTTGATGGCGGTATCGTGGCCTTCTGACCATTGAATCAACAAGATGTGATGCAAGATTTTGTTTTCTTCTTTTTCTTGCGAAAATCCGCTGAACGAAAACACCGCAAACAAAATTGCCAATGCTGTTTTTCTGAAACTGTTCATATCGACTGCTTTTTAGAAAGACAAGGTTTGTGCCCCTTCGGCAACCCATTCGAGCATCGGACCAGCACCTACTACGGTGGTACCCGCTACGGTTTCCTCGGCCTTGAGACCGCGGTGATTAAAACAAGGGGCACAGGCCCAAACCACGCCTTCATTGGTCGTGAAAGCTTCAATAAGCTCGGTCAACTTTTTAAAAGGTTGCACGTGCGTATACTCGCATGCACCGTCTTTGCTGAGTTCTACCCCATCAGAGGTCAAGAACATACCTACTTGCATGCCTTTTGATAGCGCTGCGTTCGCCACGGTAAAGGCTACGGTTGAAACATCGTCATTTGCGTTGACGGATAAAGTGATAACTAATTTTTGTGTGTTTGACATTTTGTTGTTTTTAATTGATATGATTTGATGAATGATTTTTTGATTGATGCTTTGTTGATTACGCTTTCAAAGCGATAATTGAGACACTTTTGATACCGAATTTAGTGGTAGCGCCCTGGGCACTATCTGAAATAAAGGCGTAGGGATTATCCTTTATCGCCTTGATTTTCAACCCAGATGCTTCAATGAGTTGCTTGTATTCGTCCACTTGCATGGCCCCGCCGATGCAGGCTGCCCAAAGCGTGGCATTGCAGCTGATGTTTTCGGGAAGTTTTACAGTGGTCACAATATCAGATAAGACCAAACGCCCTCCTTTTTTGAGTACGCGTGCTGCTTCCTGAAATACCTTTTCTTTTTCGCTGGATAGGTTGATAACTCCATTGCTGATGACCGCATCGATGCTGTTCGACACAATGGGCAATTCCTCAATATAGCTTTCGCGGAATACGGTTTGACCAAACCCATGGGCTTCGCCCAGTTGCTCAGCCTTCTGAAGTTGTTCGACGGTCATGTCCAAACCGATGACCTCTCCGGTTTCCCCAACTTGATTGGCAGCAAAAAAAGCGTCCATTCCTGAACCACTACCCAAATCCACCACGGATTCTCCGCGCTGCAGTTGGGCAAAGTCAAAATAGTACCCTACGCCCGCAAAAGAAGCAATAGCTTCTTGTGGAATGTTGTCCAATGCTTGGGAAGGATACCCCAAACGCTCGGCAAGGGCTCGGCCCATTTCAAAGTGGTACTCCTCTTCGGGGTGCAAGGCTACTTTAGTGTACATGTCTTTTACCCTTTTTTCCAAATCTTCGCGATTTACTTGTTTTGATGATTGTTGCATGGTTGTCATGATTGTTGTTGTTTTTGATGTAATCGTTTTTTGTTCGTTTTTTAATCTGGGGCAAAACTATGCGGGCCACACCCTTCATTCCCAAAAAGTTACGGTTACAAAAGGGTTACAGCGAAGAAAATATGGGGTTACAAATGGGTTACAGTAGGCACTGTTTTTCGACCTAAACCTATGAAAAACAATTATTTATGACAATTTTTAAGATTTTTGAAAAAAATTGCTAAAAACAGAGGCGCATAAAAAAACTCGGCAAAATGCCGGGTTTTCAAATGAATAAAGGTTAGCAGTTGATGCCCTAAATGCGGGTATAAGTCGTTATATTTTCTATACTACCTACATTGAAGGTTATAGATAAGGTCTTTCCAGAGATAGAATAATTCGCAGTTTGGGTAAAAGAATCTTCCCCAAAGGTAAAAGTAACATTTAACTGTCCTGCAGAAGGGATGGACCAAGTACCCGAAGATACTAAGTCATCATCCGTGATGCAGGTCGTTACATTTGGGTCTGGAGTGACGTACACCGTTTCAATATAGGTGTTATCGGATTCGAACTCAACTGTGTCTTGATAGGTACAATCTGAGACCTCAGCTTCTTCCCCATCAACCAAAATGGAGGAAAACTGCCAAACCCCGATAATACTAGAGTCGTTTACTGGTCCGTCATCACTTCCACAGGAAGAAAGTATTATCATTAAAACAAAACCAACGGAGAGTAGACTGTTCTTGAAGAGGGTTTTTGGTATTGCTATCATGGCGATTTGAAATTACTTTGGTTATTTACTCGCCAATTAACTGAACTATTGGTTTTCGTTATTGAAGCAATTCACTTACCCCCTTTTTGAGTTGATAGAGGACTCTTGTCAGCCAACAAACCAAAAAAATTATAGGGAACCCTCCTACGAATTCTTAACATTTTCATAAATATGAAAAATGAATAGTAGAATAACTTTTATATATGAAACTAAGGTTTATATTTACCCAATTGAGATTAATTTTAAATAAAAAATGACCAAAGAGTTATTAGCCCAGGCAGAAGAGTTTCAAAACAGGACCCTCAGTCACATGTCTACCAGTGATAGGGTGAAAGCATCGAGAGAGGCAAAGCAATTGATTCTATCCATCAACGAAATCTATAAAAAGACGAAGGACTCCAAATTAATGGACCTTATGAAGAGTCTCACCGTCAAAAAGAAGAAAATAGAGAAGCGTCTCAAAGGAACACCTTTGGTATAGTTCCCCTTTATTTTTTCGATTTCTTTCGGTAAAAGTATCCTCCTAACACCAACGCTGCGGAAATAATCATTACGTTTTTAATGATGTATTGTCCTTCCAAAGTGGGTAGCAGATAATTGCCCCCTTGAAAGGTGATTTCAGGCAAAAATACCAGTGGCATAAAAGTCCCTATCATTTGCAAGAATAGCAGCGCAATGGCCAATCGCGTGGTTTTTCTGAACAAAAAAGCAATGCCAATCACCATTTCCCAATAGCCGATTACTATCAACCAAAGTTCGGGTGTTCCAAAAGGCAACCAGGCCACGGTAGCTTTCAACAGGCCTTCGGCCGATGACTTCCCAAGCGGTTTTAAAATCCCAAACCAAAAAAATATAATCGCGAAAGATATCCGTACGGCCGGTTCGCCCCAATTGCGCATTCGGGCCGCGATATACTGGTCGATTTTAGTATAATCCATGCTGTTTTGTATGTTCTAAAGGTACAGGGGAATTTCTTCGGGTTCAACCCCTGATTTTTCAATTTCCAATTATCACGCTTTTTGTACCAATCACAAGATCTTTGCTTCCAGCAATACGAAACCCCTCCTCTCGCCTTTCGGTTTTTGCTACTTTCGGTTCACTATAAAATCACAACCAAAACAAACACTGTACGCATCATGAACGCTATTGAAGAAAAAATGGGATACTTGTTTTGGTATCTCGTTATCACAGGGTCCATCTGCTCCCTTATTAGCAGTCTGTATCACTATCTCTACTAATCGATAGGGGATACTGCAACAGTAAGCTCAATTCCCGAAAGGGTCTCATCTACATTCTCAATCGTAAAAGAGGTCAGTTTTCAACTGGCCTTTTTTCTTTGGCATCAATCCAAACGGATGATATGGGATAAACCCCAAAATCCGATATAAGGGAAACCCCATCCAAATTATGTATTTCAAGTTGGTCATACTCCACGTCAGGAAAAATCTGTTGGGTCATAGTGTATTTGCCTCCATCAATAAACACCTCTATGGAACTTTTGTCCAGGTATAAAGAAACATCATACACTTGCCCTTTTGGCAATTGTACCGGCATTATATGTTCTTTGTTTCCAAACTCTGGATGAAACCCTATTTTCCCCGAAGCCCTTCGGTCTAGCATGACCTGTCCTCTGGCCGCATCCATTTCCAAAATCAAAAAATTCTTTTCCGCGTTGGAAAACACCAAACGAAAGTTTTGGGATGCCGTCTGAAACCGTACCAAACTTTGATTGAAATCCTTTCCACTAAGCGTTAGACTATCCTTCGGTTGAATGGATTGGGAAGTAGCATCCCTCTCAGCAACCAAAGATTCAACTGAAGCCAAAGGCAAGTTTTTAAGCCAGTAATCCTCTCCATCTTTTTCGAGAAACAGTTTTCGAGGAAGGGTCATCGCACTGCGCCAACTTTCAGTAGGGGTATCTCGTGCATAATCCCAATTGCTCATCCAACCGATAAAAATCCGTTCTTCTTCCGGTAGATTGTTGTAGGTAACACCAGCATAGTCGTCCGTGCCGTAGTCCAACCATTTTGCTTCTGTTTGTGCCGAAACGAACTCCTTTCCATCAAATTCCCCAATAAAATATTGGGTCCCACTACCACCATTCGGCGCTCCTGGATTGATGCTCACCAACAAAGCCCATTTTCGTTCCCCGCTCTTCGCATCAGTCAATGGAAAGAGGTCCGGGCACTCCCAAACGCCACCATGCGCACCTACTTCCTTTCCAAAATCACTGATGTGGGTCCATTCCTTCAGGTTGGGGGAATCATAAAACTTCACGTGATCTCCCGCAACCAAGGCCATGACCCACATTTTTGTAGGCTCGTGCCAAAACACCTTGGGGTCCCTAAAATCTTTGATTCCGTCGTTTGGAATCACTGGATTTCCTTCGTATTTGGTCCACGTAGCCCCTTCATCCAAACTGTAGGCAATCCCTTGGGTTTGGAAATCATCCCGTCCCGCCTTTTCGCCTTCCATAAGGTGGTAGGTGTACATGGCAACCATAGCTGGATTTTGAGTAGAGCCAAATCCTGAAGTATTTTGGCTGTCAATCACAGCGCTTCCCGAAAAAATCAACCCCAATTCATCTGGGTAAAGTGCAATGGGCAAATGCTCCCAATGCATCATATCCATGCTGCGCGCATGCCCCCAATGCATCGGGCCCCAAACGGTATCATCAGGATAGTATTGATAAAACAAATGGTACCATCCTTTATAAAATACCAACCCATTGGGGTCGTTCATCCAATTTTGCTTTGGCGTAAAATGGTACTGCGGACGATAGGGTTCTTCATGCCAAGCTTGATGCTCTTCCATGACCTCCAAAGTTTTCGTTTTCTTGTTTTGACAGCCCAAAAAAAGACACTGTACTGCACAAAGCCAAAAAATCAACCAAAGGTTTGCAGTCCGATATGAAAAAAACGAATGGGATTGAACAGGTTGTGACATTATCTTGAAATTTAAAAGATGGTTTTTCCCAAAAAGGGATTTTCCAGGAATAAAAATTAATCTTTTGAGTAAGTTTATCAAAATCTTCATGACCAATACCCGGTAAATGCAATGGGATTGAAAACAAACCCCAAATCCAAAAGACTGCTCTTAATATTCACACGTAACCCCCAGTTGGGGAAGTGCAAGACGCGTTTGGCCGCTACAATAGGGGACCAAGCGGCACTTGATGTGTATGTTTTTCTTTTAGAGCATACGCGAAGCATTACCGCATCTTTAGATGCTTCCAAACAGGTGTATTACTCCGAAGAAATTGCAAATGATGACCTTTGGTCCTTAAATACTTTTGAAAAAAAACAACAAGTAGGCGAGGATTTGGGCCAGCGCATGCAGAACGCTTTCGCGGAAGGCTTTACAGAAGGTTACGAGCATATCCTCATCATCGGTAGCGATATGTATGACCTCAGCACAAAAGATTTGGAGGCTGCGTTTGATGCCCTTGAGACGAACGAAGTTGTGCTGGGCCCAGCAGAAGATGGTGGGTATTATGCATTGGGACTTTCAAGAATGCACCAAGCGCTGTTCGAAAACAAGCAATGGGGTACTACAAGCGTATTGAAAGATTCCTTAGCCGATTTGAAAGACACCACATATTTTCTTTTGGAAGAAAAAAATGATGTTGATTATTATGAAGATATTAAAGACATTGCAGTCTTTAAACCCTTTTTAACACACCTAAACGAATGACAAAAAAACAGGTTGACGAATCGGTAGAATATCTTCACAAAAGAGGCTTTGACCAGCCTGAAATCGGAATTGTTTTGGGCACTGGGCTGGGCAAGCTCACGGAAGAAATTGAAGATGCCGTTGAGGCCCACTACAATCATATTCCCTATTTTCCACTAGCCACGGTAGAGTTTCATTCGGGCAAGCTTATTTATGGGACCATTTCGGGCAAAAAAGTCGTGGTAATGCAAGGGCGTTTCCACCTTTACGAAGGCTACGATTTTCTCGATGTGACCTATCCCATTCGGGTCATGCATGCCTTGGGCATCAAAAAATTGTTTGTTTCCAACGCAGCAGGAGCCATCAACCTATCCTTTAAAAAAGGGGACATCATGCTGATTGAAGACCATATCAATATGCAAGGGGGCTCCCCCTTGGCCTTTAAAAATGTGGTGGAATTCGGAAATCGATTTGTGGACATGAGCGAACCTTACGATGTTGACATGCGTAAGAAGATTGAGGCCATTGCCGAAAGAAACTCAATTTCCTTGCAAAAAGGGGTGTATGTTTCCGTGGTAGGTCCACAATTGGAAACCAAAGCTGAATACCGCATGTTGAAAACACTGGGTGCCGATGCTGTAGGTATGAGCACCGTACCCGAAGTCATAGTTGCCAATCATTTGGAATTGCCCATTGTAGCCGTTTCCGTTTTGACCGATGAATGTGACCCAGACAATCTGCAACCTATCGATATCAATGAAATTATAGAAATAGCCGCCACGACCGAACCAAAAATGATACAATTGTTCAAAGAATTAATAAACGAAATATGAGTTATTTAGACGCAACGCAGGATTTGTATAAAGAAGCTGCGATTACCCCTGATGTTGGATTGTGTTGTACCACGAACCCCATTTGGCAGTTTCCTGGACTCTCCATCCCCAAAATCATGCAAGAGATGAACTATGGCTGTGGGAGTACCGTTTCCGCACAAGATTTGGTCAACGACCCAAAAGTGCTTTATGTAGGTGTAGGTGGTGGAATGGAATTGTTGCAATTTTCATATTTCTCTCGTCAGCCTGAAGGTGTAATTGGTGTGGATTCTGTAGACGAAATGTTGGAGGCCTCTCGAAACAACTTTAAAATCGCGGAAGAGGAAAACGACTGGTTCAAAAGCGAGTATGTGAAACTAGTCAAAGGAAACGCGTTGGAATTGCCAATTGAAGATGAAACCATTGACGTAGCCGCACAGAACTGCCTTTTCAACATCTTTAAAATGGAAGATTTGAAAAAAGCGGTGGCCGAAATGTATCGGGTATTGAAACCGCACGGGCGTTTGGTGATGAGTGACCCTACTTGCGAAGAACCGATGAATGACGAATTACGAAATGATGACCGCTTGCGTGCCCTTTGTTTGAGCGGAAGTATTCCAATCAAAGATTATGTAAAAGTATTGACCGACGCTGGTTTCGGAACTATCGAAATTCGTGCACGGAAGTCATATCGTGTATTGACTCCAAATCATTTCCCAACGAATGAACTCATCCATATTGAATCCATCGAAATTGCCGCTATAAAGGACCCAATGCCCGCTGACGGCCCTTGTGTATTTACGGGCAAAACCGCGATTTACTACGGAGATGAGGAATATTTTGACGATGGGCTAGGTCACGTTTTGCTGCAAAATCAGCCTTTAGCGGTCTGCGACAAGACTGCTGCGGCCTTGGGCAAAGCGTCAGACCAAATTCATGTGAGTCCGAGTACTTGGCATTATAATGGCGGTGGGTGCTGCTGATTTTTTCGGCTCCCCATGAAAGGTTCTGAGTGATTTCAGGACTATTCTTAAAAATTGCGTGTTGAACAGGAAAACCATATTCTTTTTTCTGGTGTTGGCCGTGGGTATGTATGGCACGTTGTTCGCCAATAAGCCCGACCATTCCAGCTGGAACGTGCTTTTGCAAACCTACGTAGACGCTGAGGGAAATGTAGATTACAAAGGTTTCCTTACCGAAAGGGAAAAACTGCAGAATTATCTGGACTTGCTTGGGGAAGCCGTCCCTGATTCCAACTGGAACCGAGAAGAGACCTTGGCATTTTATATTAATTTATACAATGCTGCAACGGTAGCCTTGGTGCTAGACCATTATCCCATTCAAAGCATCAAGGAAATTCCCAATCGTTGGAAACGAAAATGGATTGCCCTTGGTGACAAAACCACTTCACTTAACGATATTGAGCATAAAATCCTTCGCAAGATGGACGAACCCAGAATCCATTTTGCGATTAATTGCGCTTCGTATTCCTGTCCAAAGTTGCTGAATCAAGCGTTTACCGAAGCTAATTTGGAACGGCTTTTGGATAAGACCGCGGTAGATTTTGTCAACGACCCCAAACGAAATCGTTTTGAAGAAGGGCGCGCTGAACTTTCCCAAATTTTCAAATGGTACAAGCCAGATTTTACCGAAAATGGGAGTTTGAGAAGTTATGTGAACCTATTTGTCGAAAACCCTTTAGGCAAGGCGGCAAAAATCTCATTTATGGACTATGATTGGAGCCTAAATGAAAAGTAGCACTTCCCAAATAAGTGTTGTTATTCCCGTTTGGAATGAAGCCAAAGGCATTGGTGCTCTTTTGAACCATTTGAAAGACGCGGAAAGCCCACAAGGGAATGTTTTGGAAGTGATTTGCGTTGACGGAGGCAGTACCGATGGCACCCTTGAGGTTTTGGAAACAAAAGATGTCAAGCTGGTTTCATCCGAAAAAGGAAGAGCGAAACAAATGAATGCAGGTGCCCAACAGGCTCAGGGAGATATTCTCTATTTTCTGCATGCAGATACCTATCCCCCAAAGAATTTTGACACCTATATTTTGGATGCCATCCAAAATCAAAGCGTGGCCGGTTGTTTCCGGATGCAGTTCGATACCCGAAACCCTATTCTTCGGTTTTTCGCCTGGCTTTCCCGCATTAATCATACCCTCTGTCGTGGAGGTGACCAGTCTTTGTTCATTCAGAAAGACGCTTTTTTAGCTTCGGGTGGTTTTAATGAATCATATCGTATTTATGAAGATACCGAGTTTATCACCCGCCTTTACGCCGAAAATCCTTTTACGATTTTACCTCATCACGTGGTTACTTCCGCTAGAAAATATCGCGAAAAAGGTTGGCTAAAAGTTCAATTCCATTTTGCCATGATTCATCTAAAGAATTATTTGGGAGCAGGCCCGGAAGAACTATACCAATACTACCGCAAAAATCTCTTAACCTAATGGCTCAGAAGTACTGACCAATACCAAAAACGACACCCCGAGCCGGACTTTCGGTAATGCCGTGGCCATAATCAATCCGAAAAATGGCATTGAAAATCCGTTTGTGGATAAAGCGCAAGCCTACTCCGGGGTATATCCTTAAGTTTTGGGAATCGCCAAAATCCCCAAAATCTCCACCGGGATTCCGCCAAGACCCCCCGTCCACAAAAACATTGCTTTGGAGTACAAACCAATCCTTTTCATAAAGGGTATAGCGAAACTCCGTATTCAGCACAATCGCTGCAGTACCCCGGTCTATAATATTTCCTACCCCTCGGATATTTAAGTTGTTATCCACTGCGAAGGGCGCAAAAGGGGTGTCGATGTTGCTCGAGAGGCCTAAACGTAACCGAGAGGCCCAATTGCCTCGCTTCCCTATCCTTTTGAAATACAAAAAATCATTAAACCCTATCCAAAACTCAGGAAGTTGGGTGTCGGTACTGCCCACATATTGTAGGTTCAAAACACTACGAAACCCTTCCAAATAGTGATAGAAGTAGCGCAAACCATCATAGTCGTAAATCAATTTAAAAAGGTGTTTGTCAACCTTCAAGGCTTGCGGAACCGCAGGGTCAGTCTCTCCTGAGATGTATTGATAGTCCTCTGTGAAGAGGTTCAATCCAAATTCAAATCGATTTCGAAAATTCAGTTGATACAATCCCAGCAGTTCGATGGATTCATTGTTGTAGCGGTATTGGGCGGAACCTGCTTCTAGAAAAACAGGCTCTTGGGTCGTTAAATCTTGATAATTCAAGGCCAACCCCCATCGTCTCCCAAAAAGATATGGGGCTCGAATGTTCGCTCCGAACGAACTGAACACATCTTTTTGGTAAAAGGCTCCAACCGTAACATTTTGACCAAACAGATTGAATTCCTGAAGCCCGACCCGAAAGGCAAACTCATCGTTGTTCGAGGTATACACATTGGCAAATGGAATCAAGGTGAAGTTTTCTTCTACCCCATAAACCACTTGATAAGCATTTTCCGCGACGGATTTCACCTCGTAATAGGCATGCGCAATGGAGGGTAAGCGTTTGAGACGATAAATGTCTTCGTCCAATGCCATGGTGTCAAGGGGTTGCCCCTCTTGCACCGAGAGCACCTTCTTCAAAAAACTACTTTTGGTTTTTTCATTGCCTTGAATACGGACGATGCTAACCGTTCCCGACTGGGCAAAGGCCATTTTTATGCCGAAGCACAACACCAAAACAAGAAGTAGGACCTGGTGTTTCACCGTTTTTTGTTGGGTATTCAAGACCTTGGTCTACAAACTCCCATAAAAATTACGGATAACTTTTTCTGCTGGCTTATTTTGTGGAGTAAAACGATTGTCTTTCACGCCTCCAACGTCTCCATGATGGATGAACCACTTCCAAACAAAGCCTCCCGCGAACCAATCTTCTTTCCAAAATTCATCAAAAATAACTTGAGTGGCTTCGGCTTGGGCCTTGAGGTTTACGGCCATATCGTTTTGGTCTACTAACCAAGGTTTATGCGCGGTGTAATCCATACTGCGGTAACCAAACTCCGTAAAAAGCACAGGTCTGTCTTCCGTAGAGGCTAAGTCCACCAATTTGGTTTTCCACTTTTGCCATCCGGAATGCATTTCGGTGATGGTAGGGTAACGTTCTTCAGATAATGGAAAATACGCATCCACACCAATAAAATCCAATTGTTCCCAAAACGGGGTCCGATTGTATTCATCCCAATTGGCCGCATAGGTCAATTTCCCGGAATAGATTTGACGTACTTGTTCAATCAGATTGCTCCAATATTCCGGTCGATGCTTTACAAAGCGTTCTAACTCCGTGCCGACACAAAGCAATTCTACTTGGGTCTTTTGAGCTAGTTGTGCGAAGGTGAGGATGAAGTCGCTATAGGTTTTTTCCAGTTCTTGCCAATCTGCTTCAGAAGTCATTTCAACTTCTCCGGTAAATTCCCCTCGCCAAACCCAAATTTGGGGTTTAAGCATTACCTTTACGCCATTTTTCTGCAAGAACTCAATGTATTGTTCCGCTCCTTGTTTGGTTTCCCCGTACCATTGCCGTTCGGTGTCGAAGATAACTTTTGGGGAATTCAAGGTCCGAAGAAACCCGAAAGGCATTACCGCTGCATAGTTTGCATTTACGTTCAATACAGGGTCAATATGGGATTGGTCTACCCGGTCGCGGGACCCTACGAAACTGACTCCGTTGATTTTTTCTGGTTTCTGACTATTGCAGGAAAACTGGAGAAAACACAAAAAAAGAAGCCCTAATTTCTTCATACTGAAAGAATCAAAGCTTCTAATTTAGGCTTTTATGTGCTTGAAGGGCTAAAACACGGCTCGTAAACCTATGTTAAAAGTTTGTCCTAACCCGGTATCATTTCCACGGAAAAAGTTGGTGTATAAACCCTCGATGTTGAGTACGTCCGTTAACTGATATTTGACGCCGCCGCCATAGGCGGTAAGGTCTTGCGAAAATTCAGTCCCACCAATATCCAGTAATTGAATGTGCTGTAAAAGACCCAATACCGTGAACTTGGAACTTGGGAAATAACTCAGGAATACTCCCGGTGTTAAGCGTAAGCTATTGTTGGCAAAACTGTCTTCCGCTGTTCCAAAATTCCATTCAGTGTTCAATTCACTGAACAATTGCCATTTGCCTTGTGCAAAAGAATAGTCATTGAAAAAACGATTTTGCCAAGTAAATCCTTTTTGGTCCAAAAAGACACCGTTTTCAACTTCATTATCAACTAAGGGAATGAAAAAAGCACTTTGCACGGAAAAGTTGTTGACGTTAGCAAAGGGCGTAAACTTCACCGCAGGCGCGAATGAGGTAAACCCGGAACGAGCCGTGCCTTCTTCCCCGTCAAAAGACAAAAAGTCGAAAATACCACGACCGCCTACCGTGTTGGAACGGAATTCCAAAAGTAACCCAACGTTTACTCTTCTGCTTTCACCTACCCCGGTGAAAATATCTAATGTGGAAGTGAAGAAGGTGTTCCTTGGGATGTCACCATTAAAGGTATCCTCAGTCTCGGTATAAATGTTATTGAACCATTTGATATCCCACTGCCCTTTTCCAATCAATTTGGAGGGCGTTAGGTTTTGAATATTACTGCCTTGCTGCGCAGGTGCATCGGTTTGAGCCGTTAGCGTTGCAAAAGCAAAGAAAAACAGTATTCCAAGGGTTGATGTTGTCTTTTTCATAGTTATGGTAAATTGTTATTTGATTTCGTTTAAAGTCCAGTCGTAGGGATAATATCCTACCTTGGATTTAGCATCCAATTTTTCGGTACGATAGCGGTTTACATACTCCACCAAAGAGGTGTTGTTTTTTGTAAAATCCCCGTTGTACCATTCGAAGATTTGGGAAAGCAATACCTTTTTTCCCTTCACTTTGACAAAGTCAGGGCGGTTTAGCGCTAGTTCGGTCTGCTTTTGTAACTGTGCCTCCAATTTTTCAGGCGTATACGCCGATGCGATGATGGGAGGGCATCCCAAACCAGCACAGACGAGTACAAAGTGAAATCTGGATTCATCTGGGAACACCGCTCGTAAAAGGTCATTTTCAATACCGTTCAGGGTAACTTCCTTACTACCTACCTTATGTTTGTTCTTGTCAAAAAAACCTGATTTATCCAAGGGCGAAGCAATCGGATAATTTTCAACAATACTTTTAATGACTAAAAGATTATAGGCGTTTATCCAAAAAGCTTGATACGCCTTTACATCCGATTTTGAAATAGAGATACTTTCCGCAAGAGCGATAAGTTCTTCCAGCTCGGCAGGATTCGACTTGATATCCTTGTAGGCTACTCGACCCTCTTTTACATGTGTCTTCAAAAAGGAATTTGTTTTATTGAAGAAGGTCTCTGTATCCTGTGCAAAGGTCCCGTTAGAATAGCCAACGGACAGGCATAAAAGAAGTAATGGCAAGTGTTTCATGATACTAGGTTTAGCATTTTAAACTGGACGTTGAGTCGAACGATGTTTCAGGAGCATACACTACAAACCCAATTTTTATGATTTAATTAAGAAATTCATTCTCAGGAAATTGAGGTACGATGAACAAGCTCTCTCCTTACATTTTCCGTTAAAATTTAAACTCATTCTAAATTAACGGCTGGTGTTAAGTTCATATCTTAAAGAGCGACACAATAACCGTCAACCAATAAAGTCTACATGGAAACAATTGTCATCATTGGAAATGGCATTGCTGGTGTCTCTGCAGCCCGCCATATTCGAAAGCTTTCCGATAAACGCATTATCATCGTTTCTGCTGAAACGGATTACTTCTTTTCACGAACTGCGCTCATGTACGTGTATATGGGACACATGAAGTTTGAGCACATTCAGCCCTACGAAAATTGGTTTTGGGAAAAGAATCGGATTGAATTGGTGCGAGGTTATGTAGACCATGTTGATACGGAAAACAAAAAACTGCTTATTGACGGTTCCAGAGCCTTACACTATGACAAATTGGTTATCGCCACGGGTTCCAAACCAAACAAATTCGGCTGGCCGGGGCAGGATTTGCATGGCGTTCAAGGACTATATTCCAAGCAAGATTTGGATTTATTGGAAGTCAATGCGCCAAACAAAGAGGTATGCAAACGTGCGGTTATTGTGGGAGGTGGTTTGATAGGAATTGAATTGGCCGAAATGCTGCGCAGTCGCGATATTCCCGTGACGTTTTTGGTTCGCGAGAAGAATTTTTGGAATGGAGTCCTACCCGAGGGGGAATCCAAAATGATAAATGAACATATTCTAGAACACCATATCGATTTGCGACTGGCGACCAATCTAAAAGAAATTGTTTCAGATGAAAACGGTAAAGTGAAATCTGTCATCATCGCAGAAACCAGCGAAGAACTTCCTTGCGACCTGGTGGGCCTAACGGCTGGAGTTACTCCTAACATTGATTTTCTGAAGGACTCCGGAATTGAATTGGGAAGAGGTGTAAAGGTGAATCGCTTTCTAGAAACCAGCGCAAAAGACGTCTATGCCATCGGTGATTGCGCTGAACAACAGGAAGCCATTGGAAATCGCAGACCCATTGAAGCGGTTTGGTATACCGGCCGAATGATGGGTGAAACTTTAGCACAAACCCTTTGTGGCAATCGCATTGAATACAAACCGGGACATTGGTTCAATTCAGCCAAGTTCTTGGATATCGAATACCAAACCTATGGTTGGGTGTTTTCAGAACGTGGTCGAAAGGATTACGAAGCACAGTTCCATTGGCGACATCCGAAAGAAAAAATCTGCGTGACGATTTCATTCCACAAAGACACACAAGAGTTTTTGGGCATCAACACCTTTGGCATTCGCATGCGTCATGAAGTTTTTGACCGCTGGTTAACAGAGAATCAGAATATAGATTATGTCATCGAACATTTGATAGATGCCAACTTCGACCCAGAGTTTTACAAAAATCACGAAGCGGCCATAGTGGCCCACTATAACGCTGAATTTGGAAAGCAAATCAAATCGCGAAAGAAGAGTCTGAAACGCATTTTTGTTTCCTCCTAAACCTAAAAAATAGCATACTCAACCACATAAGTAAAAGAAAATGAGCACTTACGATAGAAGCATGGCCCTAACCGGGCAACCGCCAAAATCTTTGAGCACCCAACAAAAGATAGCAACGCTAATTGGGATGTTGGGATTGGGCATTTGTGTTTTGGCCGCCTTTAATGTTGACTTCCCGAATCAAGGGCTGATGTTGTTTTTGGCATTATCGGCTATTACCGTTGGCGTGGTTTGGTTTTCTTGGGATGCCTATTCCCAAAAACTACCAGGCATTAAAAATGATGGTGTTTGGTTCAAGTCCATTTCAAGTCAAGGCTTTTGGGGCTGGATTGCGGGAATTGCGTTGACTGGATTTTACATCGTCTTATACTTTTATCCTGAATACTTGGGCTTGGTCAAGGGGGGTGACAACAAAGGAGTGATTGCCCTTTTTGACCCGTTGAGCAAGATGCTGAGCGGTAATCCCGCCAGTCAATGGTTCGTATACGGAACCTTGTATACCGTGGCTATTTTCGCTTTTGGTATCAAGTTCCTATGGAAATATCGTCACAATCGTTACGAGCGTATTCGCACCTTGAGTGTGATGTTTTTCCAAACGGCGTTTGCCTTTATCATCCCAGAACTGATGGCACGCTTGAACGGCGATAAAATTTTGAATGGCGGAAGTCTTCCTTATTACGATTTAAAAAACGTGTGGCCTTTAAATTATTACAACTTTGAAGGCTATCGTATCAAAGGCTTCCTTTCCTCGGGTGACATTGGTTTTGCCTTATTGGTTTTCGGAATTCTATCCGTCTTTGTCATTACCCCATTCCTGACCTACAAATTCGGAAAACGATGGTATTGCTCCTGGGTTTGTGGTTGTGGAGGCTTGGCAGAAACTGCTGGAGATTCTTTCCGACAGCTAAGCGATAAAACCGTAAAGGCATGGAATATTGAGCGCTGGGTGGTGCATAGCGTTGTGGTCTTTGTCACCTTGATGACCATCGCGGTAGTGTACTCCTATCTTGGAACTGACACCAGCAAATATTGGCTGACCAAAAGCACCTTTTTGATTGGAGTGACCGTTTTGTTGACGGCGGTCTTCGCTTGGGTAATGTTATTCAAACGCAAACAGCTACAAAAAGATGCGCAATATGGCGCCGTGGGGTATTTCGTCATCATCATGGTTTTGATAGGCATGCATTTTTTAAGCGGAGAGGGCAACATCTTTCTGTTTAAATCTGAAAGCTTGCGAAAAACCTATTCCTTTCTTATCGGAAGCATCTTTTCTGGTGTTATTGGTACTGGATTCTATCCAATT
Organism: Bacteroidota bacterium; assembly: GCA_039820925.1. Taxonomy (GTDB): domain Bacteria; phylum Bacteroidota; class Bacteroidia; order Flavobacteriales; family Flavobacteriaceae; genus Flagellimonas. The sequence continues at coordinate 28,062 of JBCBPD010000034.1, forward strand.
CTCGGCAATCGCGTTTGGTGTCGCTTTGGTTGTCCTATGGCAGCGATGATGGGCTTCCAGCAACGCCTTTTCTCTAGATTTAGAATTACGACCAACGGTGGACAGTGTATTTCTTGCGGAAACTGTTCCACCTATTGCGAAATGGGCATCGATGTTCGCGCCTACGCCCAAAAAGGAGAAAACATTGTACGCTCCAGCTGCGTAGGTTGTGGAATTTGTTCCGCAGTTTGCCCAAGAGGGGTATTGAAATTGGAAAACGGTCCACAAAAAGGTCGTATCGACAGCAACCAAGTGTTGTTGGGCAATGATGTAGACTTAATGCAACTTGTCAACCAAAAGTAATGGCCAAAGCAATCCTCATCTTACTGGGCTTTTTTCTGACTTTGCCGTTTTCGGGTTCGGAAACCTATTTTCGAAGCTATTATCAAAACGGTGCGGTAAAGTCTGAAGGCTGGAAAAACATGGCTTCCAAAGAGGGGTATTGGCGTTTTTATCATAGCAACGGAAAAATCAAGGCCAAAGGCGCTTTTCAAAACAATCAAAAAACCGGCTACTGGTATTTTTTCAATGAAACCGGTCGACTAGACCATGAAGGGCATTTCACCCAGAACAAAAAGGTAAAGTGGTGGTTGTTTTATGACGAACAAGGAAAGGTGAACCACAAATGCCAACTTCGAAATGGCATCAAGGACGGGTATTGCTTGAAATATGAAAAATCCAAGTTAACTTCGGCCGAAAAATATAGCGACGGTAAAAAAATAAAAGAATGGTATGACTTCAGTAGCTTCAAAAAAGAAAACAACCTTTCTGATTTAAAATAAATGCCGTTAATTAAAGTGATTATCCCCGCGGTAAATGAAGGGGAATCCATAGGGAAAGTCGTTTCCGAAATCCCAAAATCCGTAGATGAAATCATCGTGGTGAACAATGGTTCTACCGACGATACCCATGAAAATGCTGAAAAAGCCGGTGCCACCGTTCTACTCGAAGAACGCAAAGGATATGGCTATGCATGCCTAAAAGGAATGCAATACATCGAACAACAATCCAAAAGCCCCGACGTTATCGTATTTATTGACGGAGATTACTCTGATTATCCTGAAGAGTTGGATAAAGTAGTAGCTCCCATTTTGGAAGATGACGTTGATTTTGTGGTGGGCGCGCGTACCAAAGCGCTACGTGAACCCGGTTCCATGACCCCTCAGCAGGTTTTTGGGAACCAATTGGCCACTTTTTTAATGCGATTGTTCTTTAGAGCACGTTTTACGGATTTAGGACCTTTTAGGGCAATTAAATACGAAAAACTCAAAATTTTGGACATGCAGGACAAAACCTATGGGTGGACCGTAGAAATGCAGCTAAAAGTGCTCAAGAAAAAAATGGCATATTGCGAAGTACCAGTGCGTTATAAACGTAGAATTGGGGTTTCAAAAGTTTCAGGAACCATAAAAGGTACTATATTTGCTGGCGTAAAAATCTTGGGTTGGATCTTTAAATACAGTGTAAAATAATGGGCTTAACTATCGCTTATATCATCATCGCCGTTTACAGTACCGCTCTGATTTTGATATTTTTCTACAGTCTCTCCCAGTTGAATCTGCTAATCAACTACCTCGGACAGAAACGACAGAACGAAGAAGCACCTAAATACAATCTTCTCGACCCGAAAGAAATACCATACGTTACCATTCAACTTCCTATTTACAATGAGGAATATGTGATGGAGCGTTTGTTGGAGAACATTTCCAAAATAGAATACCCTAAAAGTAAGCTTGAAATCCAGGTTTTGGATGACTCCACGGATGAGTCCGTGTTCGATACTGCCAAGCATATTGAAGCACTAAAGAAAACTGGATTGGACATCCAACACATTCGCCGTGAAAACCGTCAAGGATTTAAAGCGGGTGCGTTGAAGGAAGGCTTGGAGATTGCCAAAGGAGAATTCGTAGCCATTTTTGATGCCGACTTTTTGCCAGAAAGCGATTGGTTAAAAAAGACAGTACCCTACTTTAAGGATGACGAAATCGGTGTGGTACAAACCCGCTGGGGGCACATCAATAGAGATTATTCGACCTTAACCCGTATTCAGGCCTTTGCTTTGGATGCGCATTTTACGTTGGAGCAAGTAGGCCGAAATTCCAAAGGGCATTTCATCAACTTCAATGGAACGGCCGGTATCTGGCGTAAAGAATGCATTCTAGATGCCGGAAACTGGGAAGGCGATACACTGACCGAAGATTTGGATTTGAGCTACCGCGCTCAATTAAAAAATTGGAAGTTCAAATATTTGGAAGATGTGGAAACTCCCGCAGAACTGCCTGTAGTTATTAGTGCCGCCCGTTCGCAACAATTCCGTTGGAACAAAGGAGGTGCTGAGAATTTTAGAAAGACTGTTTGGAGCGTTATTACTGCGAAAAACATTCCATTCCGCACCAAGTTTCACGGGGTGATGCATTTGCTTAACAGTTCCATGTTCTTGTGTGTATTTATAGTGGCTTTATTGAGCATCCCAATGCTGTATATCAAAAACACTTACGGCCACTTGGGTTGGATTTTTGAAGTAACTAGCTTCTTTATCATCAGTACCATTATTTTGTTCATCTGCTACTGGTTTACCTATAAAAGCATACAGGGAAGCAGTTTTGACAATTTTGTGGATTATATCAAACTATTCTTCACCTTTTTCTCCGTAGCACTAGGGTTTTCTTTGCACAACTCCATTGCTGTTTTGGAAGGACACATGGGTAAGCGTAGCGAATTTGTCAGAACGCCTAAGTTCAACATCAACAGCCTTACCGATAGCTGGAAAGGGAACAAATACTTGGCCAAAAAGCTCTCGCCGAATATGGTGATTGAGTTCGCTTTGATGGTGTACTTCTTATTTGGGATGTACAGTGCTGTTCCTTTGAATGACTACGGATTGTTTCCATTCCATTTGATGTTATTCCTTGGTTTTGGTTTTGTATTCTTCAAGTCTTTGACCTCAAAGGCGTAAACCGCTTAAATACGCTAGCACGGCTAAAGTGTATTTCCCATACTAGCAAGGAAATCCTATTTTAGAGAGTATGGAAGACAAACCTAGACTTTCCAGACTCACCGCAATCCTGACGCAATTGCAATCCTCAAGATTGGTCACAGCCAAAACGCTTGCCGAACGCCACAATGTGAGTATTCGTACGATTTATCGCGATATCCGAACCTTGGAAAAGTCAGGAGTACCCATTGTTACCGAGGAAGGAAAGGGCTACTCCATGATGGAGGGGTATCAACTACCCCCTGTTATGTTTACGGAAGAGGAAGCAAACGCTTTGATTACGGCCGAACAGTTAATTTTAAAAAACAAGGATGCCTCCTTTGTACAGTATTATTCCGAGGCTATTTTAAAGATAAAAGCGCTGCTAAAAGGGTCCCAAAAAGATAAAGCGAGTCTGTTACAAGACCGTGTTTATTTTATGGAGAACTATAGAAACCAACGTACCAGTACTGATTTAATGCGCATACAATCAGCCCTAACAAACTTTCACGTACTTAATATTGATTATTTATCCTTAAGGAATGCAGCCTCTAATCGAGATATAGAACCTTTTGCCCTGTTGAGTACCCAAGAGAAGTGGTTGCTGATTGCCTATTGCCGGCTTCGCAAAGCATTTCGAGTGTTCCGAATAGACCACATCCAAAACATCACCAACACCTACGAAACTTTTGAATCCCACAATATGACCTTAGAGGAGTACTACAAGGCATATGATAGGTATAATGGGGATGATTCGTAGCCTTTGGAATTAGTAAGGAAAAGCAGAACACTTACTCGATATGGCACAATGGTCAACTAAGGTAAGTCAGTTATTTTCTGAGTCCAATGGGTCAAATTCTTCCCTTTCGGGAGGTTGCCCTCTTTTTACATCCATACCCGAAAAATCAAAAAACATAAGCCTACGGTCGTTCAATTTGTCTAGTGCCTTTTTCTTAGAAACCGACAAATCAGCATATCTTTTGTTATACCATGATTCGGCTAAATACTCTTTGTAGTCGTTGATTCCATTTGATATTTCGAGTATCATGGATTGTAAAACGTTTACTGACAAAGGTTTTTCGTAGATGATAATATCAAAATGACCTTTAGAAATCGAATCGTTTAATTCCGTCTCAGGAATACGAACCTGTCTCTGTAAACTAGGAATCCCGGGTTTTCCGTTCTTTAAATACTCAAACGAATAGATTCTTAGAGAATCGGTCATCTTTATTTCTTCGTCAAATAATAACTGTTTTCCATCAATTACACTGATGGAAGCATTATATCTACAACAAATAAGATTATCAGCTATACTGTCATGCAAAAAGAAGTATTCAGACAATGCGCTTTCAAAGTATACTGATTTTGGGTGTTTTTGAATGAACCTCGCATAATCATCATAATGGCGAGATTCTTTAGTTTTTAACCAATCCTCTTTCGAGATATCAACTTTTCTACACTGAAGACACAGAATTAGAATTGGAAAAATGATTAATGCTTTTCTAAACATTGATATAATTAACTACAACAATTAAAATATGCTTTGTTTCAATAAAATATATCGCACGATAATTGAAGTTCGGGGATTTCCATTAAAAAAGCCTCTGAGAATTGATGACTTATCGGTCTTAGTATCAAATTGACTGTTGTTTGACCGATTTTTCAATATCCAATTTGATTAGTTCCCACACCTTTCCTCGAAAACAATTTGGAGTGAAGTCATCTTCTGCTGTAGAAAAATCCGTGATTTTTGATAATAATTCACTTTTAGTCAAACCATACGGATTCCGGGTTTCGTAAAACGACATCAATGTATCCAACGAGTATTTGATTAGTAATTCGTGAATATCCCAAAAGTCTTTTTTCCGTCCACCATTTGCAATTACTTCAAGTTTCATCGCTGCAATTTCTTCTATGCTAGAAAATCTAACTTCGTCTTCCACAATACTGGGAAAAACAAAAGGGTCGGTATAAAAAATGTCCAATTTTACCAGTTCCTTTTCATTACTACCAATAAAATAAGACTTTCCCATTCCAACTAAGTTTATTGAAAGCTTTTCCACATAAGGAAATAACGCTTCCAATTTGGTCTCAAGTTGGGTAAAATCAAGACTGCCATATTCAAGGTCAGTAAATAAATCTATATCAACAGATTCCCTATGACCTAACTGAAGACTGAGAGCAGTTCCTCCAACGATTCTAAAATTATCGAACTCCCTAGTAGTCATCAATTTAGTGAGAGAGCTCCATAGCAATTCAGTTACCGTATTCAGATATAACTGCATTCGTTATATTAAATTAAAGTCCTTGATGTTCTTTCCGAAAGAGGGGAGGCGACTTTTCTGAATTGATTTGATTTCTTTTGAAATAGTTTTCCTCCCATAGAATGAAATGATTTCATTTATTTCGATTTGGTTACCTCTTTCCAAAACCCTTTTAATGACAGCCTTTCTGTTTTTGTGCCAATCAATTTTCTCAAAATTAGTATCCCAAAAAAGTACCTTTCTTAAGTTGTTGGTGTTGGGTGCGGTTCTCATTTCAGTCTCTGCTTTTTTCACATCATAACTAGCTTGTAATAACATGAAGTAATCCTTGTCG
>JBCBPD010000035.1:0-33647 GCA_039820925.1 Bacteroidota bacterium
ACCTGCCGCAAGGCACAAATATCTTGTATCAATTGCCTACGGGTGGTGGTAAAACCGTTGTGTTCTCCGAGATTGCGCGGCAATATATCCTTAGAACGGGAAAGAAGGTCATCGTTTTGACCCACCGTATCGAATTAAGTGGGCAAACCTCTAAAATGCTCCAAGGATTTGGCGTATCCAATAAAATCATCAATAGCGATGTAAAGGAATTGTACGACCAAGACAACTACATGTGCTTTGTAGCCATGGTCGAGACCTTGAACAATCGTCTGCAAGAAGAGAAAGTAAAAATCAACAATGTAGGATTGGTCATCATTGATGAGGCACACTACAATTCTTTCCGCAAACTCTTTGGCTATTTTGAAGAATCCACCATTCTTGGGGTGACGGCAACACCTTTGAGTTCCAATATCAAACTCCCCATGAAGGACCATTACAAACATTTGATCATAGGGGAGTCCATTAAATCATTGATTGAGCGCAGATTTTTGGCCAGAGCCAATCTCTACAACTATGATGTAAGCTTGCGCACGCTGAAGATTGGTATCAACGGGGATTATACGGTAAAGTCCTCTGACGAGTTTTACAGCAACCAAAGTATGTTGGGGAAGTTGGTTTCCGCATACAATGAATTGGCCAAAGGCACGAAGACCTTGATTTTCAACAATGGAATCAATACTTCGCTTTATGTATATGAAACCTTTAAAAAAGCAGGCTACAACATCCGCCATTTAGATAACAAAAATACCGCCACGGAACGGCGTGATATTCTGGATTGGTTTGCGAAAACACCAGATGCCATATTAACCTCGGTAAGTATTTTGACCACTGGTTTTGATGAACCTTCCGTGCAGTCCATAATTCTAAATCGAGCGACTCGTTCGTTGACCCTATATTTCCAAATGATTGGTAGGGGTTCACGGGTTACGGAGAGCAAAGACGAGTTTAACGTTATTGACCTAGGAAACAACATTGCCCGGTTTGGTTCTTGGGATGCACCAATCGATTGGCAAGAAATTTTCCATTTCCCGGACTTTTATCTGGAAAACATCAAGAATGACGAAGAAATTGAGCGCGAGTTTGTCTACGTAATGCCAGACGAGCTTAAAGCCAAGTTCAGCAAGTCTTTGGACATTGATTTTGATGTGAAGGAAGAGTACAAAAAGGTTTTCGCACAAGGTTTGAAATCAAAATTGGTTCTGGAGCGAAGTATTGAACAGCACGCGAAAATCTGTGTGGAGAATAGTGAAGATGTTTTTGATGCTCGGATTCTCGCTAAAGAACTCAAAGAAGAAATTGCCTATCGCGTTCGCCAGTACTCGTATTGCATCATGAACAACACCAAAAACTACAAAGAGTGGCTTGAGGAAGACTATGAGCGTAAATTACGTTCCAGCATTTCCAAAAAATTTGCCGCGTTAATGTAAGTATGGGAAGATTGCTCATCATTGGGCAGGTTTGGCCCGAGCCTTCAACTACCGCTGCGGGACATCGAATGCTTCAGCTGATTGAAGCCCTGAAAGACCATTGGGAGATTACTTTTGCCACCGCGGCCAGTAAAACGGAATACGCCTTTGATTTATCAGGATTAGGCATCGCTACCCAAACTATTCTGCTGAACGACTCCAGTTTTGATGACTTTATTTCCGATTTGAATCCAGAAATTGTGATTTTCGATCGTTTTATGGTAGAGGAGCAATTTGGATGGCGTGTTTCAGAAAAGGTTCCTCAGGCCTTACGGATTTTGAATACGGAAGATTTACATTCCTTACGGAAGACTAGGGAACATTGCCATCAAAAATCCAATGATTTCACTACTGAAATATGGCTTGACGCCGAAATAACCAAACGGGAGGTGGCTAGTATTTATCGTTCCGACCTTGCGTTAATGGTTTCTACATATGAGATGGAGCTGCTTACAAAACGAGCCAAAGTTCCCCATGAATTGTTGTTGCATCTGCCTTTTATGCTTGATATCACAACCTTTGAAGGTGGACGGACATTCGATTCACGCGTAGATTTCATCACTTTCGGAAATGGGAGACATGCCCCAAATATTGATGCCATTCATTTTTTACATACGGACATCTGGCCACTCATTCGCGAATCACTTCCGAATACAAAATTGAAAATATATGGGGCGTATTTACCTCAAAAGGTAAAACAGCTTCACAATCCAAAAATAGGTTTTGAAGTTTTGGGATGGTGCGAAGAACTAGAGGATGCCATTCAAAAAGCCAGAATATGTTTAGTACCCTTGCGGTTTGGCGCAGGAATCAAGGGGAAGGTTGTAGATGCCTTACGAAATGGCACTCCTTTGGTGGCTACTTCAATTGCTGCAGAGGGGATGCATCCGATGCCTGTATTTGATGAAGTGGAAGCGTTTGTCAAACAAGCGGTTGCATTATATTCCAATCCTGAGTTATGGAAAAAAGCGCAATCTGAAGGAAAAGAAGCACTCAAAACCCACTATGATAAAAAAAGACTAGGTCAAAAACTAGTGGATACCCTAAAAGGGTTACAGGTGAATCAAGCATCACATCGCAAGAAGAACTTCATTGGAGGTATGTTGCAGCACCATTTGATTACGAGTACCAAGTACTTATCCAAATGGATAGAAGAAAAAAACAAGAATAAAAGTTAGGCTGAACAGGAATGCAAATCCTTTACAGTACTTCGGTCGTGCTTATTTATCTTCGTAAAAAAATAATCACATGGATTCACCCCAGTGGCAAACGGCCATAGAATTTGAGGATATCACGTATAAAAAATTTGATGGCGTGGCTAGAATCGCCTTCAATCGCCCCAATGTTAGAAATGCGTTTCGCCCGAAAACCACAAGCGAATTGTACAAAGCATTTTATGATGCGCAAGAAGATACTTCCATAGGGGTAGTGTTGTTATCCGCTGAAGGCCCTTCGACCAAAGATGGCAAATGGGCATTTTGCAGCGGGGGAGACCAAAAGGCTAGGGGACACCAAGGTTATGTGGGCGAGGATGGCTATCATCGTTTGAATATTCTCGAGGTACAACGCCTTATTCGGTTTATGCCAAAAGTGGTCATTGCCGTGGTGCCTGGATGGGCCGTAGGTGGGGGACATAGTCTTCATGTGGTTTGTGACATGACACTTGCGAGCAAAGAACATGCAATTTTTAAGCAAACCGATGCGGACGTCACCAGTTTTGATGGGGGATATGGCTCTGCCTATTTGGCCAAAATGGTTGGGCAAAAGAAAGCTCGAGAAATTTTCTTTTTAGGACGGAATTATAGTGCGCAGGAAGCATTTGAGATGGGAATGGTCAATGCCGTGATTCCTCATGAAGAACTGGAAAGCACTGCGTATCAATGGGCTCGTGAGATTTTGGAAAAGTCACCTACCTCAATCAAAATGTTGAAATTTGCCATGAACCTTACCGATGATGGCATGGTGGGTCAACAGGTTTTTGCGGGAGAAGCTACGCGGCTTGCTTATATGACGGACGAGGCCAAGGAAGGTCGCGATGCGTTCTTGGAGAAAAGAAAGCCAAATTTTGGCAAGAACCAGTGGATACCTTAACCTAAGAAACCGATTCTCTATTTTCAGGAAACACCACCGGAAGAAATAGTATAAAGCATGCCCAAAAGGCCACACATTGAATTATGTGTTGTATAGGATTTTCAAATAATACTCTAACAGCAAGGTCCAAAACAAATAAGCCCACATAAAATCCTACGGAACCTAAAACGGCAATTAGAAACTGTCTATGGGAGAAATCCATTGGAGAAGTTTCTTTGTTCTTTGGGACTTCAAAATGGTAGGAGTTATTCCAATCGAGGAACTTCAAAATCTTGATTTTGAATGTTTTATCTGAGCTTGAAAGATAGATAGTTTTACCATTTGGCCATGCGGCAAAGGATATTAGAATAATCAGGATGTCATCCAAAAAATGACCGAACCGCTCCATGGTCAAGGTAAAAAGGAACAGATGAAAAAAGAGGATGAGCACAATAGCGAGTTTGTACTTTTTTCGATGCAATAGCAAAAACCCAATGACCAGTTCTATCCCCATGGAAAACCAACCGATTACTTGGGCGGGTATCCTACTGTTATTGGTCCATTCTTGCAATTGAAAGTACAAGGGATGCTCTAGTATCACACTAAACCAGTTGTGCATATATTGACCATCCCACCAATCCCATTGGAGCATTTTGTTTAAGGCAGCACCAAAATACACTAGTGCCAATTGGAGATAAAGCAGGTGGGGTTTTTCATCATACTTGCTTTGCAATCCGCCCAAAATGAAAACGCAGGAAACAATAAACAAATGATTCTTAAAGGTTGCTTTGGAAGCTAAAGTGACCAGTAAAACGCACAATCCCAAGGTAATACTGAATAGTCGCGTTCTTATATTAAAAATGAGACAGAATCCACTGAGTACAAAAACACTTTTCAAGAAGTGCTCGAAAGTGTTTGGGTAATTCAAAAACCCATCTAAAAATGGAATAAAAGGTAGGTAAGGGTCCCTAATGTAACCCCAATAGTCGTGGAGCAGCAGAAGTACTAACAGCAATTTACAGGTCAACAATACTCCGGGAAGCATGTCAGCCTGGTCCGTTCGCCAAGGCAAATGTGCTCTTATTCCTGAGGATATTGCCATAACTCTTCGCCTTTTCCATTGATGTTATACGTAACCATGACCTTCGCCCTGTCTTCGGAACCATAAGTGCTTTCGTATTGCACGATGATATTGAAAATATTATGTATGGTTCGGGATTCCACACGTTGGGAAGCAACACGATATCGTTTGGTAACCTGGTCTTCTGTCAAAGCTTGGTCATCAATAAAAACTTGGATGTGGTAAGCGGTTTGCTCGTCGTAGGGCGCCCATGCGAAAAAACGCTCTGGAATAAATCGAGCATAGCAAACACCCAATACTTGAAGGAGCAGAAAGAACATTCCAATGTAATGGAAACGCGTTCGGTTGTATTTGAACATTATTTAAGTTGGTTGGTATGGTGAAACGAAAGTAGCCAAAATAAAAAAGAGCCTTGCCGCTAGGGTCAAGACTCTTTTACGAGAACACTATATGAAAATGAAAAAATTTACTTTTCTAAATATTACATAGTAAAAGTACACCCATCATGGAACCGAGTGAAAATTTTGTTGTGAACTCCCTTTTAGTTGTGGTGACCCCTTGATTTTATGAAATGACCCCTACTACGGTACTACTTTTACGACTTCTGACAAGAAAGCATTTACGTCGAAAACAGGGTTTTCAGCAAGTCCAGTACGAACGACAACAAGGTTTTTGGAAGGAATCACGAAAACATACTGGCCTTGATATCCATTACAGGAAAACAAGTCTCGTGGTGCATCTGGGTATACGCCTTCAGCATTGAGCCAGAAATGCGCCCCGTAGGTTCCGTCGGAATGTTTCGTGGGTTTTGTGATGTAATCTACCCATTCTGGTTTGAAAATTTCCGTCCCATTCCATTGGCCACGGTCCAAATACAATTGTCCAAAGCGGGCCCAATCTCGTGTATTGGCCCATCCATAGGAGGAACCGACATAGTTTCCTTTTAAATCAGCTTCAAGTAAGGCTGAATACATGCCTATTTTGTCCAGTAAGTTTTCATAGGGAAAATCCAAATACTCCTGATGCGAACGGAATTGCTGTTTTAGAATTCCGGAAAGTAGGTTGGTCGTTCCTGAGGAATAGTTCCAAATATCCACCGGTGGAGCAATGGCTTTTTTGTTTTTTGATGATTCGGTCATGTCAGAGTCCAAAAACAACATTTTGGTGACATCTGAAATTTTGGAGTAATCCTCTTCCCAATCCAGACCACTTTGCATACGCAACAAGTGGTTTAGGGTGATGTTTTTTCGTTCATCTTCTTTCCATTCAGGAATTGGGGCTGGCCAATTGGTATCCAGTTTTCCTTGTGCTTCCAAAATACCAAAGCAAGTGGCCAAAACACTTTTGGTCATGGACCATCCGAGTACCGGAGTGGTTTCATCAAATCCATCGGCATACTGTTCTTTGAGCAAATGACCTTTATAAAGCACCAATAAGGTTCGTGTTTTTTGTACATCAGGATTGCCGAAGGCAGTGGCAAAGGCCTTATCCAATTGGTCATAATCAACTTCGTCAAAAATTGAATCTTTTGGTTTGGCCTGCCCGAAGGGGTAGGGGATGGTATCCACGGGTTGCAATCGATTGGGCTTCAATTTGAAATCCGTGGCATCCATGTCATCATTCACCAAAACCGAGCCTAAACCTTCACGATACACTGCTTTCCGACTCAAAAGCCCATAAACGGAGGCAGTGGCTGCCTTTTCATCTTCTACCACTTCGCAAGCTGCGAGCTTAACCAAAGGAACATTATTGTCATTCGCTACTACTGAAGCGGCTGAACGTTCTGCTACATAGACACATGAAGCCATATTTTTTGATGCGTATCCGGCAATGATATTTAGTTTGGGATAGTTTAGGTATACCACTACGGCCAAGACAACAAAAAGTAAAAGCAGTAGGCGTTTGAAGATTTTCATGGTGTTTGATTTATTGTAACTTGGTGAAAAATAAACAATTTTATCAGCATGTCGAACATTGGTTTGGTAATTGCCGAAAGAAGCCGTGACATTGGGGACTTTTTAGTGGGGCGGTTGATTCCTTTTCGAAAAAAAAGAATGATAGGCCCCTTCATTTTTATAGATCACATGGGTCCCACCACCTTAGGACCAACCAAGTACATGGATGTGGACCAACATCCCCATATCGGTTTGTCTACCCTTACCTATATGTTAGAAGGCGAAATCATGCATGAGGACAGTATTGGCACTCAACAGCGCATTCAACCCGGTTCCGTGAACTGGATGACGGCTGGTGCTGGCGTATCGCATACCGAACGAACCCCTTCCGATTTGAGGGGAAACAAAATCTTTACGGCGCATGGGTATCAGATATGGGTTGCTTTACCAAAACATCTTGAACAGATGGAACCGGAGTTCCATCATATTCCGAAAACCCAATTACCAAGATGGTCTGATGGTGAAACAGAATTTACTTTAGTAGCCGGTGAAGCGTATGGCAAGCAATCCCCAGTTCCGGTGTATTCTCCGCTGTTTATGGTGGAAATAAAATCAGGAAGCGAACCCTACAGATTAGATGTTCAAGGAAAAGTAAAAGGAGAAATCGGAATCTGCATTGTTTCGGGTGAGATTTCGGCCTGCGATGAAACTTTGGGTAAAGGAAATATTTTGGTGTCTAAAGTAGAAGATACCTGTGCGATTACCTTGCAACCCGACACCCACCTAATTCTTTTTGGTGGAGAACCTTTTCCCGAGGAAAGACATATTTATTGGAATTTTGTGGCCTCTGACAAAGAAACTATCGAACGAGCGAAGAAGGCATGGCAAGAAAAAACGTTCCCCATGATGGACAATGACCAAAGTTATGTGCCGCTTCCAGGTTAAGTACTTTCGATATAAAAGCTTAGTTTCATATGGCTTTGGTGGTGTAACCAGTATTTTGGTGTTGCTCTTGGCTTCTTGCAAACCAAAACCCATTGAAACACCAAAACATAAGTGGGTTCCACTTACGGTAACAGCATCCGCCTACAATTCAGTTGCTTGGCAAACGGACAGTATCAGTCCAAGTGTGGCAGCATGGGGAGATACCTTAAAACCAGGCATGAAGTGTATTGCCGTGTCACGTGACTTGCTTAAATTAGGTCTCGAACATAATACCATGGTCAAAATATTGGATTGGCCAGACACTTTTTTGGTCAAAGACAAAATGAATCGTAAATGGCGAAACCGCATTGACTTGTACATGGGAAAGGATATAAAAGCAGCGAGAGAATGGGGCAAACGCAAAGTTCAAATACAGTATGCGGTGCTTTTGGATTCAATAAAACCTGCAAATCCATGAGGCAACTTTTACTTTTATGTTTGATTTGCAGCCTAGGTGCTTGCTCGGTACAACGAACCATTGTTCAAAAACCCATTATCTTCAATGATGAACGAATGGAATTGACAAAGGACTATCTTAAAGACCGTTATCAATTACCAGCGGAGACGGCAGAGATTGTTCCCAAAATGATTGTGTTGCATTGGACGGCCATCCCCACTTTGGAACGTTCTTTTCAAGCTTTTGTGAATCCAACCTTACCCAATTGGCGACCTGACATTAAAACCGTAAGTGGATTGAATGTTTCCTCCCAGTTTTTGATAGACCAAGATGGAACCATCTATCAACTTATGGACGAAAACATCATGGCACGCCATGTTATTGGCTTAAACCATTGTGCTATTGGTGTAGAAAATGTTGGCGGCACTGAGGAAACACCCTTGACTCGGGCTCAACTGAAATCCAATATATGGTTGGTTAACTATCTAGCTGAAAAATATGATATCGAATACGTAATAGGCCATCACGAGTACACCCTTTTTGAAAGCCACCCTTTGTGGTTGGAGGTTGATGATGGATATCGCACTGTGAAATCCGACCCTGGCGCTACTTTTATGGAAAAAGTCCGCCGTGCTTGTAAAAAACTTGATTTTAAACCCTTACCCGCTCAATAATGAAATTCAAATCCTTCACCATCCTTTTTTTAATTGGTTTTTTTGTTTCCATGGCACAAGAAGATTTTACGTCACAACTCTATGATTCCTTTGAAAATTACAGAGAGGCTTCTTTGAACAAACGGCGTATTAAGCATAAGGATATTATGCCCTTGATTGATTCCATAGCTTCGGATACCCGGTTTGAAATCCAAAAAGCGGGCGAATCCATTGAAGGAAGGGATATCAAACTAATCAGCATTGGAGAAGGGGACATCAATATTTTTCTTTGGTCTCAAATGCACGGGGATGAACCCACGGCGACCTTGGCAACCTTTGACATTTTCAACTTTTTGATGGCAGATGCGTTTCAGGCGGAAAAAGATACCATCCTCTCCAAATTGAAATTGCACTTTATCCCGATGCTCAATCCGGATGGAGCAGAAGTTTATAAACGTAGAAATGCGTTGGACATCGACCTAAACCGCGATGCTTTGAGATTGCAAGCACCTGAAAGTAGAATCCTTAAGCGAATTCGAGATAGTTTGGATGCAGACTACGGCTTTAATCTACACGACCAAAGCCGCTATTATAATGCAGAACGTACGGATAAGCCTGCCACCATTTCATATTTGGCTACCGCCTACAATTATGAGAAAGAGATAAATGAAACGCGTGCAAATGCGATGAAAGTTATTGTTTACATGAACAATATCATCCAAAAATATGCGCCAGGACAAGTGGGCCGCTATAGCGATGATTTTGAACCCAGGGCTTTTGGGGATAATATTTCAAAGTGGGGCACTAGCCTCATCCTTATTGAATCCGGTGGGTTTGTCGGTGACCGTGAAAAACGTGAGATACGAAAACTCAATTATGTTTCCATTCTCTCAGCACTATACACTATTGCCAATGGTTCGTTTAAGGATATTCCAATTGAAGCTTATGAAGAGATTCCTAGAAATGATAGGAAACTCTTTGACATAAAGCTGGAAAAAGTGACCCACAACCTATTAGGGAACGATTACCTTTTGGATATTGGAATCTACCGTCGAGAAATTGACCTGGAAGGGCATAATGATTTTTATTACAACAGTGTCATTGTTGACCAAGGAGACTTATCGACTTTTTATGGATATGAAACCTTTGAAGGAGAAGGCTACAAGATTGTACCGCCTAAACTCTATGACAAACCCTTGAAGCCAGAGATTAAACCCAAAGAGGTTTTGGAATTGTTGAAGCGCGGATATGCCTATTCCAGAATGTTGGCGGCAAAAAGGTCGGATACTTCCCTGCACAATGAGCTGCCGTACCACATTCTAGGAGCGGATAGACCATTTCCTGAATTCAAGATAGAGACCGGGCAAAATCCAACCTTTTTCCTAGAAAAGGAAGGCGTCATAACCCATGCTGTTATTAATGGGTTTCTGGTAGACCTTTCCAAACCTTTGGAGGGTCAACACTTTGGAAACGCTCTGATTTATCGTTAATACCCAAACTGTAAATTCATGTAGGCTCCATGTCGAATGAGGTAATACAGCATTCCGAAGAGCATTATCACAATAGTAAAAAACAAAGATAAAACGAGTGCCTTAAGCGCGGGAAGCAAATGCGCCAATGCGCTCTTGTCCATAATTTCTTTGATTACATCCATAGCCAATTTTTTTGAGATTACTATTCATAGGGTTGTTTAGGATGTAAGGGTAGCTGTCTATTTATAAAACAACTACAGGGAAGAATACCCTACCGGAAAATGAAGGGATTATTCACACCCTCCTATAAAACCATTGGTATTGAACTTGGTCTGTACTGCTCCTTGTAAGCCGCCAGAAGTTAGTTGTATCACTAAATTGTTTTCACCACTACCATCACGTTTAGGGGTGCAATATTCAAAGAGATAAAAACTTCGTGCTTGTTCCGAGACACGCTGGGAAATTTGGTTGAACGTTGCTTCCAATTCTTCTTTATTGCCCGCAAAAACACTTGCCGTTTTCCCAATACCTTCCAATACTTCCGTGTCGATTTCCGCCCCAAGGCCAATACTAAAAAATGAAATATTACTGTTGGCTTGGTCGACAGCTCGCAAGGCGGCATCTTCCGTAAAACGAGATGCCTGGTCGGTACCATCCGTAAAGAGAACAACGGAAGCGGCCCCAATTATGGAATTCTGATTGTTTTGTTGGATTAAGTTTTCGGCAATGTCGGTTGATTTCAATACAGCGCCGTACAAGTCCGTGGAAGGGTCATTGCTAATATCGGTTGTAATCCCTTCTATGGAAGTCAAAAGCTCCATGCGAGAAGAGGTAAGGTCGTTTAGAAGGTGTAAGGTGTTTTCACCATCAAACCAATAAATCGCCATTTGGAAAGATTCCGAAGCATCCTCCGGCATGACATTTTCAATAAAACTGCTCGATGCAGTTTTCAATTCATCCAAACTGCTCTGCAAAACACTATTACTTAAGTCCAACACCAATAAAGTAGAGTTATGGAAAACTTGTGAATTGGGCGAAATACGAGCTGCGGACTCTGAAGATGAAATGGTTCGGAAACAGTCATCATTCCGTCCTTGTTCGTAAATGGTAAATTGGTCTGCGGTCAAGCCGGAAATAGGCCTTCCGCTGGTGTCGGAAACTCTAAACAAAATAGACACCTTGCTGGGTGGTGTTGTGAATTCTTCTTGAATCGAAAGCAATAGTTCATTCTCATCAAATCCAAGACAGGGGTCTGCTTCGATTCCTTTGCCTAATTCCCGTTGGTTGATATCAAAACTGACATCATCATCAGCATTACCGCAACTGCTCAGCAGTAAGCCACATACTAAAAGTACCTTGAAAAAAGTGAGGTTGTTTTTCATTTTCGTATCCTATAGGTTTCTTTTTGGGGAACGATAGAATCCTTTGAAAAGTATACATCGATTCAACAATTGCATTAAAGAAAAGTTAAAAAAAAGGGCCTGCTGTTAAAAAAAAGAGCATGCTTTCAAATTTTGGTAACTTCAAATCATAACGAATCTAAAAACAAAGCAATGCCAACGTATCAAATTCGCGTGAACGGGAAGGAACAGTCCGTTGACGTTTCTTCTGACACGCCCTTGTTATGGGTATTACGGGACCATATCGGTTTAGTGGGAACCAAATTCGGATGTGGTATCGGTCAATGTGGAGCGTGCACCGTACATGTTGATGGGGTAGCCATGAGAAGTTGTTCCGCGACCGTAGAACAAGCTCAAGACAGGGAAATTACGACCATTGAAGGACTTTCTGAAGAAGGAAACCATCCCGTGCAAGAGGCTTGGAAGACCATCGATGTTCCGCAATGCGGGTATTGTCAAGCAGGTCAAATCATGACAGCAGCTGCTTTTCTGGAAAACAATCCAAATCCTTCTGAAGAGGATATCAAGAACGCTATGCACGGTAATATTTGCCGCTGTGCCACCTATTCCCGTATCAAAAAAGCGGTGAAACTGGCTGCTGAAAACATGGATTAACCGCTGAAAACGAAAAACATGTCAACAAACAATACAAAACAAATCAATAGAAGAGCCTTTTTACGCAATACCACGCTTGCAGGCGGTGGATTGGTGATAGGCTTCAATCTTTTACAATCTTGTAAACCCAAAGTAGTCAAGGAAGCCGTCATTGATTTGGCGAATCTGGATTACATGGATTTCAATGCCTTTATTAAAGTCGCGGAAAATGGAGCCGTAACTATTTTTTCACCCAATCCTGAAGTAGGACAAGGAGTCAAAACCTCCATGCCCATGATTATTGCAGAGGAACTTGACGTTGCCTGGAATATGGTTCATGTGGAACAGGCTGGATTAGATACCAAAAGTTTCGTCCGCCAGGTTGCAGGAGGAAGTCAATCCATTCGTCATGGGTGGGATGCACTCCGCCAGACGGGTGCAAAAGCCAAAAGCATGCTGGTTCAAGCTGCCGCTAATCGTTGGGGCGTTGATGCTTCCACTTGTAGTGTGAGTGAGGGCACCATTACCAATGCGAATGGCGACACACTCGGATACGGAGATGTTGTCAAAGAAGCTGCCCTTTTGGAGGTTCCTGAAGAAGTGACCTTGAAAAGTCCCAAGGATTATAAAATCATGGGGAAAGACGCACCTAACGTAGACCTCGATGAAATTGTTACCGGAAAACCACTTTTCGGACTAGATTATAAAGTAGATGGAATGCTCTATGCTTCCGTTTTACGTCCACCTGCCTTTGGCCAAGAACTGGTTTCTTTTGATGACAGTGAAGCGCGAAAAATGCCCGGTGTTGTCGATATCATCACCATTGGAGCCAAACTCAGAGCCTATTTGGAAAAAGACGATAGGTTTCGAAGTAAAATCAGCCCAAGTGATAAAGTTGTAGTAATTGCCAAGACTACATGGGAAGCGATGAAAGCGAAAAAAGCCATCCAAGCTACTTGGGAAGCCAAAGAAAAACTGGAGAGTACCGAAGAACACGACAACATACTAAATGGAATCCTTGACGGAAATGATTTCGTTACGCAAAGGGCAGATGGTGATGTGAAAAAAGCATTTGCCGAGGCAGACGAAATTCTGGAACGGACGTATGAATCGCCGTTTTTACCTCATAACTGTATGGAACCCATGAATTTCTACGCTAATGTAACAGATGACAAAGTACATCTAGCGGGACCCATACAAACACCGGAATGGAAAGCAGGGTTAGTAGCGCAATTGTTAGAGCGCGACCCCGAGCAAATCCAAATGGATATGACACGAATGGGTGGTGGTTTTGGTCGTCGACTATTCGGGGACTTTGTAGTAGAAGCTGCGGAAATATCTGATGCCATTCGCAAACCGGTTCAAGTGGTTTCGAGTCGAGAAGATGATATGACCACTGGAGTATATCGCCCTGCCATAAAATATCGTATCAAAGCGGGTGTGAAAGATGGTAAGGTAACTGCCTATCATTTGAAGGAAGCCTCCATTAATGACTCTATGTACGGACTGATTCCTAATTTTTTTCCGGCAGGAGCAATAGAGAATTACCAAGTTGATACCGCTGCGCATAAAAGTGATATTACCACAGGCGCTTGGCGGGCACCATTTACCAACTTTTTGGCCTCTGCGGAACAAAGCTTTTTTGATGAGCTTGCCGAGATGATGGAGGTGGATAAAATCCAATTGCGTTTGGACCTTTTGCAAAAAGTGAAGGGCACTACGGATGAGCGTATCCAATATTCTCCTGAGCGAATGGAAGAAGTCATTAAGGTGGCCGTTGAAAAATCAGGATGGGGCACCAAACCCAAAAACGTATATCAAGGTTTTGTCAATTATTATTGTCACAACACCCATGTAGCGGAAGTTGCCGATGTTGAAATCGAAAACGGTCAACCCGTTGTCAAAAAAATAACTTGTGTGGTAGATTGCGGTATTGTGGTTAATCCTACAGGAGCGCTCAACCAGATTGAAGGTGGTGTGATTGATGGTGTAGGCCATGCTATGTATGGTGACTATTTGTTTGAAGACGGAAAACCATTGGCGAATAACTACGACCGTTATCGTCTTATCCGAATGAAAGAAGCACCAGAGGTAGAGACCCATTTGATTCAAAATGAGTTTTCACCCACTGGATTGGGAGAGCCTACGCTTCCTCCAGCAGGTGGCGCAGTTGCCAATGCCTTGAAAGCTGCAACTGGAAATAGATTTTACAAACAACCGTATACGAAAAATCCAGAATTACTTAAAGTACCTGAAAAAGAGATTATTGGTTGATATATGACAGTACTTTTGTTTGGAGTGACCAAGGATATCATAGGTAGTCCTACCTTATCGATACCCTCAAAAAGCGTCACAGGAAAAAGCGCTCCTTCAACCGTTAAGGAATTGCGCGATTTTCTCTCTAACTTGTATCCAGATTTAGGCAATTTGTCTTCCTTGGCTATTGCGGTAAACAATGCCTACGCCGAAGATGAACAGCCGTTGAATCCATATGATGAAATTGCCTTGATTCCGCCAGTTAGTGGAGGATGAAAAACAGGCTCACTGAAGAGATTTGCGACCTATGGCTTTGATTGACAATCATGGAAGAACAATAAATTATTTGAGACTGGCGGTTACGGACCGCTGTAATCTCCGTTGCAACTATTGCATGCCTTCTGAAGGTATTGCTTTTGCCAAAAACGATAAATTGTTAACGCTCCACGAGTTGGAACGTGTTTCCCGTATTCTGGTGGATTTAGGGATTGATAAAATTCGGATTACCGGGGGAGAGCCTTTCGTTCGGAAAGATGTGATGAAACTTTTGGAGGGCTTAACACAAATGAAAGGCCTTAACGATATTTCCATTACGACCAATGCCACCTTGATTGGTCCGCATATCGATAGGTTGAAAGCGTTGGGAATTCGAAACATCAACGTCAGCCTTGACGCCATCAATAAAGCTACTTTTGAACGCATCACCCGTCGGAAACAATTCGATATTGTCCATAACAATCTCATTCGCTTGATTACGGAGGGATTCAATGTTCGCATTAATTTTATTGTGCTGGAAAATCAAAACGAACAGGACATTATTCCAATCCTGAAGGTGATGAAACACCATAATGTTTCGGTTCGTTTTTTGGAGGAAATGCCCTTTAATGGGGGTACCAAATCCTTTGAAGGAATCAAATGGAATCATAAAGCAATTTTGGAGCACGTTCGTGAGCACTTTCCCGATTTGTATAAATTGGAATCCCCCGCCACATCTACGTCCATCAATTATAAAATACCCGGTCATACGGGAACCTTTGGGATTATCCCCTCGTTCACCAGAACATTCTGCGGCTCCTGTAATCGACTGCGCGTCACGGCAACAGGAGATGTTATTACCTGTTTGTATGGAAAACCCAAAGCCAATTTACGTGATTTGGTGCGCGAATCGCAGGACGACCAAGAGGTGAAAAATTTAGTGGAAGAGGTTATTGGGCAGCGTGCTAAAACCGGTTTTGAAGCGCAAGAGGAACATGCCAAGACCATCTTCAATAATTCAATGACCTCTATAGGAGGCTAACATTTGATATTCCCGTGGAAAAATCACCTCAATTGTATGGATTGGTTTTGGCCGGTGGCCGAAGTACTCGCATGGGAAAAGACAAAGCAAAGCTGCAGTATCATGGTATTTCCCAACAAGAGTATGCTTTCCAGCTGTTAAGCGCTTTTTGTGAAAGGGTTTTCATTAGTCTGCGAAAGGGTCAGGAAGGTGTGGGGGATTCAAGGTGTATTTTTGATGAGAACTTGACAAAAGGCCCTCTTAATGGAATGTTGAGTGCCCATTTAACCCATCCAAAGGTAGCTTGGTTGGTCTTGGCCTGTGATACGCCCTTGGTTGATAAGGAAACACTGCGGAATCTCGTTTCGGAAAGGGACACGTCTAAAATGGCTACGGCAATGACAACCCAACAACGAGATATCCCCGAGCCACTTATCGCAATTTGGGAACCAAAAGGATTAACCAAGATACTTGAGTATTCAAAAACATCGAATAGTGTATATCCCACACAGTTTTTAACAGATAACCCCGTTAAAAAGGTGTATCCAGACAGCGATTTGAAATTGGCGAATGCGAATCATCCTGAAGAGTATGAACAAATCCTGAATCTCTTAAAAGCCAAAGCCACATGAGCCGCTACCTTCGACAACAACAGTTACCGGATTTTGGGGAAGCTGGTCAGGAAAAACTGGGGCAAGCTAAAGTCCTTGTGGTGGGTTTAGGTGGATTGGGAATTCCCGTTGTTCAGTATTTGAATGCTATGGGAATAGGAACCCTCGGACTGGTTGAAAAGGATACCGTTGCACTCCATAATCTGCAGCGACAGGTTTTATATACCGAAAAGGATATAGGCGAACTCAAGTTATCCGTCGTTTTAAAACAATTAAAAGCCCAAAATAGCAATACGAAACTGATTGCTCACGATACCTTTTTGAACCCGCAAAATGCATTGGAGATTATTTCAGAATACGATGTGGTTGTAGATGCGACGGATAGTTTTGAAGCCAGATATCTCATAAATGACGCTTGTATAATCTTAAATAAGCCTTTTATTTACGGAGCCTTACAAGGTTTTGAGGGTCAGGTAAGTGTCTTCAACTATAACGATGGTCCAACCTATCGCTGCTTGTTTCCGAATCCACCAAAAGCCACGGAAATTCCGAATTGTAATGAAAATGGCGTCTTGGGCGTGGTACCGGGAATTATTGGCACTCTACAAGCTTTGGAAGTGGTAAAAGTTGTGACTGGGATTGGAGAGCCGTTATCAGGTATGGTTTTGGTCTTCGATAGTCAAAACCATCGGTATCTGAAGATTGCCATTCAAGCTAAACCTGAGCGTCAAAAAATACATGAGCTTGAAAAAAGCTATGGAAATGCAGATTGTATTCAAGTACCTGGGATTGATGCCAAGGTATTTCAAGAGACTATCGCAAAAGATGATAATCCAAAAATTTTGGATGTGCGTTCGGTAGCGGAATATCAGGTGGACCATCTATCGAATAGTGTGAATATCCCGTTGGATAAATTAGCACTTCCCGAAGAATTCAAAACGCAAGAAAAGCCAGTCTTCGTTCTTTTCCAATCTGGAAAGCGTAGTGAAATGGCTGTAATTAAATTGCAAAAAGAATACCCAGAGTTGACATTTTATTCGGTTTTAGGAGGCATGAATGCATTGAATCTTGTAGAAATCCAGAAAGCATGAAAAACCTCGAAACACTAATCTCTTTTGATGCTGCACTGGAAAAAGTGCTACATGAAGCTACTTCTTTTAGTACAGAAACGAAACCCTTATCCCAGTGCCAAGGGTACGTTTTAGCGCAAAAAGTAAAGGCCGACCGTGATTTTCCACCTTTTGACAGGTCAACACGTGACGGTATCGCCATTCATCTGGAAATTAATGAAAACGCTCAAGGCAAAATATTTTCTATTGAAGGGATAGCGCCAGCAGGTACTGAACAGATGGAGTTGTCCAAATCATCAGGATGCATCGAAATCATGACTGGAGCCATACTGCCAAAAGGTTGTAATGCCGTGGTGATGTATGAACACTTGAAGCAAGATGGTGATACATTTCAAATTTTAGAAGAAATCAAAGCAGGACAAAATATCCATGAGCAAGGAAGTGATGTACGCCACGAGGAATCGGTTTTAGAACCCAATGTGCTCATTGGTGCTGCTGAAATTGGGGTGATGGCTACGGTAGGTCTATCTGAAGTCATGGTAAAAAAGTTGCCGAAGGTTGCAGTGATTTCTACAGGAAATGAATTAGTGGCCGTGGAAGAGACTCCGTTACCCTTTCAAATACGAAGGTCCAATAGCCACTCTTTGGCAAGTCTGTTAAAACAGGAGGGGATTTTGGCCGAAGCTTTTCATATTCAAGATGACCTATTAACGATAAAAGAAACTATTCAAAAGCTATTGCAAGATTTTGATGTGCTTCTGTTGAGTGGTGGGGTGTCAAAAGGCAAGTATGACTTTCTCCCCGAGGTTTTTGACCAATTGGGTGTTGAAAAAGTTTTTCATGAGGTCTTGCAACGTCCGGGAAAACCCTTTTGGTTCGGAAAACAAACGGATGCTAAAACTCTAGTTTTTGCATTTCCCGGGAATCCGGTTTCTACCTATGTCAATTATCATCTGTATTTCAAACCGTGGTTGGCGAAATCACTAGAACAGCAAAAGGAAGGCATCTCGGTTTTCCTTGCAGAGACCATTGAAAATAAAACACCTTTGGATTTATTCGTTGGCGTCAAGCTAAACTACAAGGATGGTCAAATTCATGCTATACCTATTACCACCACAGGTTCAGGCGACCTAGCCATGTTGACCAAAGTAGATGGTTTTGTGCGATTGCGTCCAAGGTCAGTACCATATGACAAGAATGAGCTCGTTCCTTTTTCACTCACAAAACCAAGCAAATGACGCATGAACTAAAAGCTATTTTTGAGCAGTTCGAAAAGGCCCAAAAAGTAGGAATGAAAAGTGTTCTCGCTTCTGTGGTGTCTTTAGACGGTAGTTCTTACCGTAGACCCGGTGTGCGAATGTTGGTGTTGGAAAATGGTCAAATGGTTGGTGCTGTTAGTGGCGGTTGTGTAGAGAAAGAAGTAAAACGGCAAGCCGCATCTGTATTTGAAAATGGCGTACCTAAAGTAATGGTCTATGACGGTCGGTACCGTTTGGGTTGTGACGGCATTCTGTATATTTTGATAGAACCTTTTGCTCCAAAAGAAGCCGAAACCAAGTCATTCTGGGAACATATTGAAAGTAGGCAACCTATTGGTTTTACAAGCTATTTCTCGACTTCAGCTTCGGAAAATCCAAATTATGGTTCCAGTATTGCACTTGGGTCTGAGACTATCCGCTTGAATCCGAAACAAGACCCAAAAAATTTGGAACGTTTTGAGCAGGTCATGGAAGCCTGTTTTCGATTCTATATTATTGGAGCAGAACATGATGCGGTTCAACTAGGCCATCATGCCAGTCTCATGGGATGGGAGGTTATTGTGGTGGCGCATCCTACGGAATCGAAAACCCAAAATGCTTTCCCAGGGATTCAAAAAATGCTACATCAAGAACCAGAGCAACTGGACATCACGCTGGACGAAAATACAGCAGTGGTTGTGATGACGCATAGTTTTGCAAAAGATTTGGGGTATGTGCTCTCGCTATCCAAGCTGTCCCTATGTGCTTATATTGGATTGCTTGGTCCATCCAAAAGAAGGGAAAAATTGTTTGACGCCTTGTTGGAAAGACATCCTGAAATCACGGAGACTTTTATGGATACCATTCATGGTCCAGCTGGTTTGGATATTGGAGCGGAAACCCCACAAGAGATAACGATTTCAATCCTTTCGGAGATACTATCCGTTATCCGAAAAAGGGAACCCATTGGTTTGCGCAATAAATTGGGCAAAATCCATACTTGATGAATTCCAAAACCTTATCCATCCTTATTTTGGCTGCTGGGGCTTCGAAACGTATGGGCAGTACCATCAAACAGCTTCTTCCTTGGGGTAACACCACACTTTTAGGCCATGCAATTCAGCAGGCAAAAGCCCTTCATCTTAAAACTTATGCAGTATTAGGCGCTCATGCAGATGAAATCAAATCCCGGACACCCAATGAAACGGGAACGTTTGTAAATCCAAATTGGGAAAAGGGAATGGGAAACTCTATTGCTTTTGGCGTTGGCAAGGTGCTACAAATCAATCCTCAAACGGAAACGATTTTGATAATGTTGGCGGACCAACCACTAATCCATAGTACGTTCTTAAAAGCGTTATTTGAGGAATACCAAAAACAAGGAATAGGGATTGCTGCAACGGCGTATCCCAACAAAAGGGTAGGGGTGCCTGCCGTTTTCAGCGCACCTTACTTCTCTAATTTGTTAGGTCTCAATGAGGATAAAGGCGCTCGTCAGTTATTGAATGCCAAGAATGAAAATATCGTCACTATTCCCATAGGCGAAAAAGGAGTTGATATCGATACGATAGAGGATTATAATGCCTTATTGGCTTCCAAAAAGCCCGAGGAATAAGGGTTATTCTTTTGTTTGCCCTTGCAGGGTTTCCGTCTGTTGTTCTGCTTCATTAGGCAACTCTTGCAAAAAACCACAAGAAACGGTTTTGTGTACCAAAGACTTCTTTTGTTTGGCTTTGACCAATGCTGCTATTTGCGGATTCAAATATTTCATTGAGGAAAAAGGTATGTTCTTATAACGATAATTGGCATAAAAAGTTGTTCGCAGTCCTTGGTCGAATGCGTTATCCAAATATTTTACCGAATATCCTATCTTTAAAAGCCTTTAAACCAAAATCAAATGAAGTATAAGATACTTGTTTTAGCACTTTTACTAAGCCTTTCGGGCTGCCTTATCCAAGTAGATAAAAAAGCAGAAACAGAGGAAACACTAAGTCTTTATGAATCCACGTTGTTCCGTGATGTACAGACCTTACCCGTCTTTAAAGATTCCAAAACCTTTGTCGATTTAGTACCTAAAGCGTCCATAGCTGAGCTTGAAGACAAGTATCTTTCCGAAAAAGATGAAGCCGGTTTTGATTTAAAGGATTTTGTGGTAGAACATTTTGAGGACCGCTCCATGCAGGCCTTGGAATTTCAGACAGATACCACTAAAACCATGTATGAACACATCAACACCATGTGGGATAAATTGACAAGAGGACCTGATAGTGCCATAGCCTATTCTTCCCGCATTGCTTTGCCTTTCAAATATGTGGTGCCGGGAGGAAGGTTTCAAGAAATCTATTATTGGGATAGTTATTTTACCATTGAGGGACTTCTGGTTGCTGGAAGAGATGATTTGGCCGAGGCTATGGTTGATAACTTCAGTATGCTTATTGATAGTATTGGATTTATTCCCAACGGTACCAGAGACTATTATCGAAGCAGGAGTCAACCTCCGTTTTACGCGATGATGGTGGATGCCATCGCCCGGGAAGACAGCACAAAATTGCTCACCTATTTGCCACAACTTCAAAAAGAATATGACTTTTGGATGGCAATTTCTGAGGAAAGTATCGCGACGAACGAAGCTGACCATCATGTCATCCGTCTTTCGGATAGTATAGTTTTAAACCGCTATTGGGACAGTAGCAATACCCCTCGACCTGAAGCGTATAAGGAGGATATGCACTTAGCATCCCATCTTTCTACAGATGGAGATAAGGCAGTCTTGTACAATCATCTTCGCTCTGCAGCGGCTTCCGGTTGGGATTTTAGCTCGCGCTGGTATGGTACCAAAGACGAATTCAATTCCACGGAAACAGCTCATATTTTGCCTGTGGACTTGAACTGTTTGCTATACTTTTTGGAAAACACTTTGAGTAAATCGTATGCCATGGAGGGTGAGGAAACCAAATCTGCTACGTATGCACAAAAAGCACAGCAACGCGGTAAACAAATCAGTACGTTGTTTTGGAATTCGGAGACCAATTTCTTCCACGATTACAACTTTGCAAAGCAATCGCTAACCGTTGAAAAAACCTTGGCTGCTTGCTTTCCGCTCTATTTTGGTCTGGCCACAAAAGAACAGGCCGCTGGGGTAAAAACGGTTTTGCTGGAAGAGTTTTTAAAGGAAGGTGGTTTGCTCACGACATTAGAACACTCTGGACAACAATGGGATGCGCCAAACGGATGGGCACCCCTGCAGTGGATTGCGGTAAAAGGGCTTATGAATTATGGGTATGACGCAGAAGCAAAAGACATCATGCGCCGTTGGTTGACCCTTAATGAAAAAGTATATCGCAACACCGGGAAAATGATGGAGAAATACAACGTTGAGGATATGACCTTACTTTCCGGAGGAGGCGAATACGAAACACAAGACGGCTTCGGATGGACCAACGGAGTAGCCCTAGGTTTCCAAAAAATGCTGGAAGAACCAGCTCCTTAAGTATTTCGTTGTTAGGGACTAGTTCGTCCTTTTTTGATACACGTAAGTCAAAATACCTGGTAAATCTTCTCCAACGGTGTTGGTCAATCGGTCATTGGCACGGGCAAGTGTTGTGAACAAAGTACCGCCGCTAAAAACAACGGAATTACTGCTGCCGCTCCAGGTACCAGATGAAGTGGTGGTTCCAGAGCAATCTGCAAAAAAGAGTCCACCTGTAATCGTTGTAACATTGATGGTGGATTGACTTACACTATATTGATTGTTTTCACTTAAAGTTAAAGTTCCGGTGATACAAGTCACTTCGTCTAATAAATTTGTAGATGAGGACCCGTCGTTGTCTATATCCAAAGCTTGACTTACGTTAACCTCTACCAAGTCATACACGCCTGCAATTTCTGCATCGAAATTGGGAGCGCCTTCATCATCATCGCTGCATCCCGTAAGCAAAAGACCAAAAGCTAAAAAAGCGAATATCGTTTTAAAAGTATGTTTCATTGAAGTACAAAATAGTTGTTTCATCTTTCCTTTTTAATAAAGATACAGCATTAACTCAAATTAAAAGGCATATTCGTCGGACGTTCTCCCGTCAAGCGTCTAATGGCATTTCCGAGTGCAGCTCCAATAGGACCCAAGGGTGGTTCCCCAACAGGACCGGGTTGGTCTATGCCCTGCAACAATACGACTTCAATATCACGAGGAGCTGTTTTTAGCGTAGTCATTTGATAGGGGCCATAAATGGTTGGTGTCAAAGCACCTTCTTCGACCTCCATTTTTTCGAAGAGGCTTGCACTGAGTCCCATGATAATGGCTCCTTCGCACTGCGCTTTCACTTGGTCTGGATTTACGGAAAGTCCAGGGTCCATCACGCAAAATACTTTGTGGACCTTGATTTGGTTTCCTTCCTTGGATAATTTCACTACTTGGGCACAAGGAGTTCCGGCATCGGTCGAAGCAGCAAAACCGTAAGCCACTCCATCCACAACTTTGTCTTGATAGCCACTAATTTCTCCAACTTTTTGAATTACCGCTTTTAATCGTTGCCCCGCGAGGTCGTCTTGAATGTGCTGAATGCGAAACTCTAAAGGATTCTGTTTGGTTTTCAACGCCAATTCGTCCATAAAAGATTCCCAAGCAAAGGTATTTGCCAACAATCCCAAACTACGCCACCAACTAGTTGCAAAGGGCAAATCAACGTGCCAGGCGACTGTTCTTATGTTCTCGATGGCTCCGTACTGGCAAAGTGCCCCGCGCATGGCTCCAACATCTGCTCCTAAAATATGGTTTAACACCGGGGGTAGGAGAGCGGCATCAACGGCAACATCTCCGCTACAAAAGTCATGGCGTACGGCTTCAATGCCCCCTTCATTATTGAGTTCAGCTTTTAAAATATGATGTGTTGGCGGACGAAACATATCATGTTGAAATTCCTCCTGTCTCGTGAAAAAGTATTTGACTGGCTTTCCGACTGCTTTTGACATCAAAACGGCATGCACTGCATGGGGCGTATGCAATCTTCTCCCAAAACCTCCGCCGAGAAAGGTCGGTATCACATTGATATCATCTTCATCTATCCCTGTGGCTTTAGCTACTTCTTTTCGGGTTAGGGCAACCACTTGGGTTGCTATTTTGAGGGTAATTTGGTTTTCCTTGTAATCGGCTACTACAGCGTTCGGTTCCAATTGTGCATGCGCACCGATTGGTGTACGAAAAGCCAATTCTAGGGTCTGGTTATCGGTTTCAACGTCTCTACCTTGCTTTTGGATGAGCGCTTCTTTTCCTTTTCCAACTTCAAGCATGGATTTGATTCGCGCCGAAGTCCATTCTTCATCAACTTCCCAATTCACCTTTGCCTGCTGTTTGGCGCGAAGCACTTCATGAGCGGAACGTCCAACGATTGCGGTAAACTCTTCCTCTTCGACTACCGAGGTAATCCCAGGCATGTCTAAAATTTCGGATTTGTCCAATGAAACCAAACGCGCACCAATCTGGGTAGGTCGCAGTACTGTTCCAAACAACATATTGGGCATTTCTGCATCCATTCCAAAAATAGGGTCGCCAAATACTTTTGCTTTCAAGTCAACTCGGGGAATGGGCTTTCCAACATAAGCATAGTCAGAAACGGGTTTCAGTTCTGGTGTGTCTGGCACATCCCATACTTTGGTAACACTTGCGATTTCGGCGTAAGTCTTTGTTTTATCCTGATGGTATGCTGTTCCTTCCCTCATCTCAATCTCCCCGGATGGAACACCCCATTGTTTTGCCGCTTGTTCTTGAAGCATGACTCGAAAGGTAGCGGAGAGTTCACGAAGTGGTTGCCATAAACTGGCAATGGAAGTACTACCTCCAGTACTAAAAGCGTCCAAGTTTCCAGAAGCACTTGCTGCATGCTCAACTTGAATATCTTCTACTGGAAAATTCAACTCATCTGCAGCGATTTGTGCCATTCCGGTAAATGTGCCTTGCCCCATTTCTACCTTGGGAGAATACAGTTTTATGAGATTGTTTTCGGTTATTTCAAACCATAACATGGGTTCGACGCCTTCTCCCAAATAAGAAATGTTGTCCATGGCGCCCACCTGTTCGTAAATCTTTCTCCGAATAGGGTTTCTGAACAATATGGTGCCCAAGGATACCACCCCTAGTGTTCCCAAAGCCCCACCCACAACGAACTTTCTTCTTGAGATTTTTCCGGTCTTTGCCATCATTCAGCAGATTTGGTTTCCAATTCAGTTGTTTCCTCAGAAGTGCTTTCGTCCTGTGTCAAACTTGCCGCTTTATGAATCGCTTTACGCATGCGGTAATAGGTGCCACAACGGCAAACATTGGTAATCGCATTGTCGATATCATCATCCGTTGGATTTGGATTTTCATTCAATAAGCCAGCTGTTGCCATAATAAATCCCGGTTGGC
The DNA here is from genome assembly GCA_039820925.1 of Bacteroidota bacterium. GTDB lineage: Bacteria > Bacteroidota > Bacteroidia > Flavobacteriales > Flavobacteriaceae > Flagellimonas. The sequence goes on from JBCBPD010000035.1 coordinate 24,864, forward strand.
AATAACCACATTGTGGAACGATTTCTTCCTGCCAAGCAATTTGAACCGGATGTGGATGCTCTGGATTTCCCAGACCCTCAATGGTCGTCACCTGCTTTTCTTCAATCAGCTGAATGGGGTAAACACAAGAACGAACGGCTTGTCCGTCAATAAGTACCGTACATGCCCCGCATGCCGCTTTGCCACAACCAAATTTGGTCCCTTTGGCATTCAAAGTATCACGAAGCACCCATAGTAGCGGGGTAGAACCATCTTCAACATCTATTTCGGTCAATTGTTTGTTTAGATAAAACGATATGGTCATAAATTTTTTGGTTCTAGTTTAAAAGAACCTTATTAAAGGTATTTGGTTTGTTCGACATCTCAAAATAGCGTGACTATTGAGATTCTTTTCAAATAATCTGTCCGCCTTTCGCTATCTTTAAAGCACTAAAAGTATCACCATGAGAAGAAACCTACTGGTATTATTTGCGTTGACGGGACTCGTTTTCACTTCGTGCAAAAACAAGGCGGAATCTACTAAAAGCGAAGAAACAACAGCGGTAGAACCCAAAGACCCTAAAATCGTTGGAGAAGAGGTTACCTATGCTTCTGACTCAACCCAACTGAAAGGATACATTGCCCATGATGTTAACCTAGAAGGAAAAAGACCGGGCATTTTAATAGTTCATGAATGGTGGGGCCACAATGATTACGTGAGACAACGTGCCCATATGCTTGCGGAATTGGGGTATACGGCCATGGCGGTTGATATGTACGGGGATGGTAAAACAGCTAGTCATCCAGATGATGCCGGTAAATTTGCCATGAGCGTCATGGGAAATCTTCCTGAAGCCTCAGCGCGTTTCAATGCAGCGTTGGAACTCTTGAAATCCCAAGAAAGTGTCGCTGGAGATAAAATTGCTGCGATAGGATATTGCTTTGGCGGTAGTGTTGCTTTAACGATGGCTAATGACGGAGCAGATTTGGATGCCGTAGCGGCTTTTCATAGTGGAGTACAGCTTCCGGTAATGCCAGGTAGTGAGCTTAAAGCTAGAGTGTTAGTATGCAATGGCGCAGACGATCCGTTTATTAGTCCTGAGTCTATTGAAAATTTTAAAACGGCCATGGATTCCATTGGTGCTAAATATGAATATGTCTCTTTCCCAGGTGTAAAACATAGCTTTACCAGCAAAGAAGCGGATGCGAATGGCGAAAAATTCAACTTGCCTTTGGCCTATGATGCCGAAGCCGACCAACAATCTTGGGATAAACTATTGAGTTTACTTTCTGAAACCCTATAAGCGACAAAAATGGAGCCCTATCGTGTTACCGTTTTATTGGATTCCATAGATACGATTGAAGACGTATTGGGTGGCGCGATTCGGTTTGCGAAACGATTGGACGCAAAAGTAGAGGCCTTGTATCTTAAATCCCCCTTGTCAGTGGTGAAGCAAGCCAATCAACTTTCGGCCAAACGGGATTTGTACGAGGATGCCCGGAAAGCAAGAAAGGAATTGAAAGACCAAATCGCTAAAATGGAATTGGGAACCTCAGTTTCTACAAAGGTTTCCTATGGCAACGTAAAAGATGCGTTGCAGCAGTATATGGCGGAGCAAAAGACAGATGTGTTGGTAAGTACAAAGGAATGGTTTAAACAATATGGAACATTCTCCTCCGATACTCCATGGCTTATATTCAATAGTTCTGCTGATTTTGTACCGGAAAAAGCTTTAAACTTAGGCGTTTTTGACTTGAACGCTTCGGATGGAGTAGAAAATTCGATGGTTCAAAGTCTTTTGAGCGAAGCCAGCTTACCCCTACGGTATTTTAAAATCCGAAAGGCTGACGAAACGAAAACGGAAAACAGCTCTGAGGATAGTGTAGACTATGTTTTTTCTGAAGGTAGCAATGCGCTTGACAGTATCGCCAAATATACCGAAAGGTTAAAACTAGATGTTCTTTGTGTTGCCCGTCCGCAACGCTCAGGAAATTGGTTTGAGACGGACCCAACCCTACTACTTCTAAGGAAAACGAAGGTACCCTTGTTGTTTTTTAGATCTTAAGAAATCGTTCTAGTCTTTCTCTACCTCTTCCATCATTTTGTCATAGGTAGAAATCCAACTGTATAATTTGCCTCCCAAACTTAGGATAGGAGTAGAGATGGTATCCATTTCTTCAGTGGACTTGGCTAAAAACTTACCCAATTGTTCCTTTATTTCAGGTTTTTCATCCAGAGAAACACTTCGGAAAATAAAGTTTTGGGCATTCAGTTGGTTTACAATTCTATCACAAGCCAAACAGCGCTCAGAAGTGTAAATGGTAATCTGTTTTTTGGGCTTGATTTTGGGCGGTGGAATATCTAAAACCGTGAATTCCTTTTTTAGTGCGCGTCTCGACAAACTATCATTGACCCGAAGTGCTTTGGTATAGAGCGGTTTTTTATCCCGCACCAGAACAATGGTCTTTAAATGCACCTTTGATGCCCCAGGCACACGAATCCATCTAGGTTTCGCAGCACTTTGCCTGAAATTGGTTCCTTTTACGGTAAACAACACATCATAGTCAGTAAATGACCGGTTTTCAGCATAGAATGCAATTCGATTGTTGCCTTCGGATTCAACGACTTTTACGAGATGTTTTTGCGCCTTGACAAAGGTAGTCGCAAGACACAACACGAGTGTGAAATGAATATAGGTTCTCATAGCAAAAAGCATTTTCGTGAATAGAATAAATGCAATTCTGAATGTAAGATAAATCCTTGGATTTTCATAAAGCTTTCAGGGGAATGACCAATTTAATCGATGCATTCATGGTTTTGCATCCCTTGATTTTTCTAATGTTTTCTTAAAAAACAGCAGTGTATCAGTTTGTATGGACTTGTCAGCCGTTTGTACGGATAGTTCTAAAGCCCCCTAATACTTTAGTTCCTGTTAAATCCATATAACATGAATCAAACAACATATTTCATCATAAGTCTAGCCTGTCTTTTTTCAACCACGCTATGTGCGCAGTTTAATGTAAATGGGAGTCTTCAAGATGCCAATCAACAGGCGTTGCCCTTTGCGAACATCTTGGTCAAATCTGTAGAAGGCGTATCACAGTTGGAAGGCGGTATTTCGGAAGATGACGGTACTTTTTCCATTCGGATTAATCAAGCAGGAAAGTATCAATTGGAAATCTCGGTTTTAGGTTTCAAGCCGTATCAATCCGTTCCATTTGAATTGAATTCCGCTCAAGCGCAAAAGAATTTCGGAGTCATTATCCTGGAAGAAAACACCGAACAACTGGAAGGGGTTACAGTGACCGGTTCCGTGCCGCTTTTCCAACGAAAAATAGACCGAACCGTGGTCAACATTGAGAATCGTATCAATACCGCCGGAAGTTCTGCCTTGGAAATATTGGAACGTTCTCCAGGCGTCGTTGTCAACCGTCAAGGGAATTCCATTGCCATGTTGGGGAAGGAGGGGGTGAACATCATGATTAACGGAAAGCTGCAATACATGACTTCAGATGCCCTTTTTGGTTTTTTGGAAGGATTAAGTGCAGATAACATCAAATCCTTGGAGTTGATAACCACACCACCAGCCAATTTTGATGCCCAGGGAAATGCGGGTTTTATCAATCTCGTTTTAAAGAAAAGTCCTGATGATGGATTTAATGGCGGCTATACTTTGTCGGGCGGATTCGGTAGAGGGGAAACGAGTAATGCAAGCCTTAATTTCAATTATCGGAAAAACCGAATCAATTTGTTTGGCAGCTACAATTACTTGCGGAAAGGGCAGGAGCAGACCATCAATTTGGAACGCGTTACGGGTACCGGAAGTGACGTATTGGAAACCCTATTTCAAAGTGACCGGAATCCCACCCAAAACAACCACAACTTTCGTTTGGGTTTGGATGTGGAAGCCAGCGAAAAGACCACTTTGGGATTCCTGATTTCAGGCTACAACAACCGTTGGGATATGGATGCCGACAACCGAACCGAAATATTGCCTGCTGCGGCACCAGACACTTTGGCGTTGTTCCGAAATGTAGAAGAGAATTACTGGCAACACTTTCAAGGGAACTTCAATTTGCTGCACACCTTTACCAACAAGTCGGTTTTAAATTTAGATTTTGATTATTTGGCTTACGACAATCAAAATCCTGTAACCTATGACCTTCGCTTTGAAGGACGAGACGGGACGCTTTTTGACCAATCTAACCTGGCCAGTGAGAAAAATACGCCTTTTACCATTATTGTTGGAAAATTTGATTATGAAATTCCACTTGGCGAAAAAGCAAAACTTAGTGTGGGAACGAAATACGTGACTTCCGAATTTGAGAATGCCATTTCCTTAACCGACGATGGGGTAGTACAACCCAATTTTACCTCGGTCAGTGACCTGTCGGAAGATATCTTTGCGCTGTATGCCCAAGGCGATTACCAACTATCGGAAAAGACTACCTTAAAAGCCGGATTACGGTATGAAAACACCGATTCGGAACTGAATTCCACCAACGGCGGGCGAGTAGTGGACCGTAGGTTGGACAACCTCTTTCCAAGTATTTTCATCAATCGGAAACTAGGGGAATATAGTAGTGTAAACCTTTCGTATGCTCGACGAATCGACCGCCCATCTTTTAGCAGTTTGGCGCCATTTGTCATCTTTTTGGACCCCAACACGTCCTTTGGAGGGAATGCCGGATTGCGACCCGCCTTGGCAAATACATTTCAATTGGATTACAACAAAAAACAATTCAGTTTATCCGCCCAATATACCGATGAAGATTTTACGATAGTGGGGTTTCAAAACCGATTTGACCCCGTAACCAACACTCAGCTGATTGTACCCGATAATTTGGAAGGGCAGAAAACCGCATCATTGACCACGTCGTTTCCCATAAAAGTTACCAATTGGTGGAAGTTTCAGTATTTCAGCACGCTGTTGTGGCAAGAGTCGACTACGGTGGAAGATTTAGGCACGTTTACCTTGAACCAGACCAATTTTAGAATCAACGGTACGCAAACCATGCAATTGGGCAAAGATTGGTCTTGGGAAGTAAATGGGTTTTACCAAGGGCGTTCGCTGTTTGGAAATATTCGTGTAGACCCGATATGGATATTGAATTCAGGCATACAGAAGAAATTCAAGAACGGTAGCCGATTGGCCTTTAATGTGACGGACATCTTTAATAATTTGGTGCGGATTGGCAGAACCAGCATACCCGAAGAGAATGTGTTGATACAAACCAATTATGATTTTAGCCAAACCACATTTAAGGTAAGTTACTCAGCAACCCTTGGAAACCAAAGTTTGAAAAAGCAGAGAGAACGAGAGACTGGAGCAGAGGACGAAAAGAACCGGGTAAACTAGGCCTGGTTCTTGGTATTAAAATAATCTATTTGACATAATATAAATTATAGTACAAATGCTTATGTGAGTAAAACTGCGCCAATACCACCGTATTTGATATAATTGTAGATATGATTGCCTTTAGGCTCATATCGTCAACAATTATGTCATAGCAGTTTTACGCGTTGGTTGGTTTCTTTACCGCATTCGTAAGCCCGCCTGAACGAATTCATTCGGGCAGGCTATAATTCTATTATGTAAAATATCCCTCAACATTTTGTCATCTATGGAAATTAGGAACAGGGTCATGAAGCTCTCCCAGCGGTCGGCTACGCCGCATCTTTTCATTTACTCACGTCAATTTCATTTTACGGGTGTTCGTGAATACTACGCATTTGTATCTATAATTTGCCGTTATAGTACATGTATGTTTTCAGGAAAACCATGATTTAAATCGGTACATGAATTTTGAAAATATGAATAGTAAAATCCACATTACCATAAATAACAACGCCAAGGCAACGTAAATAGTTGAATTATTAAAACCTCCCCAGCCAAAAAAGAGTATTGTAAATTCTATTGGGAAGAAAATGTAAAAAAAGATTCCAGAGTCTATTGTTGCGTTAATATTAAGAATCGTCAAGCCCAAAATGAAATAAATCAGTACTACAATTGCAGATACAATTAAAATCTTCCTGTTCGTCTTCATAAGGAATCAATTTGGTTTAAAGGCAAAACCTTCAAACATCTTGCGTTCTAACTTGTTTTTAAATCGCTCATACCCCATACGATATTAAACGTTTTTTTATCGCTTTTCTTTTTTCTTGACCCAGCTTCGCCGAAGCGGCTACGCAAAGGCGAGTAAAAAAGAAACAAAAAATCCAACGGCCGCCATAGGCTTGCCGACGGCGTGGCAAGAAGAAATGCGAAGCATTTACGAATACCTTAGAAATTTATGGTGAGTTTACGAACCGACTAAAAATGCCATGAGTAAAATATGCTTCACAGCCGCGTCCTCTCACCGAAAATAGCAATCAGCCACCGGCTAATTCCTATTTCTCGTGCCTTTGTGTCTTATTAGCTTCGCTATTTGGGCGCTATGCGCCCTACACAAAGCCCAGGGCAATGGCTCTTTGTGCCAAGCCACAAATTCACACCCTCGCAGGCCCGCATTTTCTTCCTGCCATGTTGTATTTGTCATTTAATTTCATTCCATCAAGGTGAAGATTTAATTTTTTTCATAGTTATTTGGCCTATCTCATTTTTATTATATATCTGGTTTTCGTTTGTCTTTATATTTCTAAGGAAAATGTACTTTATGGTTTCTCCAAAATAGAGAGTATCCGCGTTGGTTTCGACTTGTTTATTTTCGACTATAAAGTTAACATAGTGGGTCGGCTTGCCTTTTAATATATTTTCTGCTTTGCGAAAATTTCCGTAAGAATATAGAATTAATACAAAAACAGACCAACCTAATACCCGTACCCGGTTCATATAGAATTGCTCTTTTTTTTCATCTGACATTAGACTTAGTTTTAATCCAAAAATAATCCCCCAAGCAATAGCTAGTCCAAATACTGGATTCATGTCTAAATCAATTCCTTTATATGACGTGTAGGTGTAGGCAATATATATGCCTGGAAAAACACCAATTAGGTACATTAAGCTCAAAAATGAAATTAATTTGATAACGTAATCCAATACCCTATCTATAAATCTTAGAACTTTGTTTTTTGGTTGTCTATGCTTTTTAGGTTTTCTAGCTTCTATATCTTTCTTTTTTTCTTCGTCATTTATAAAAACTGTAAGTGGCCCTATCACTAGGAAAAGTAATAAGCACAAAAAAATCACAAAAGAACCCGCAGGAACGAACATCAATACCAACTCCTGAATGCTCAAATAAGAGAGAATATCAATGTCGAATCTGTCATAGTAGAAGTAGGTCTGATTCGCATATCCAAAACATACCAGAAATATATATATGAGCGGTAGGTATTCTTTAAGAAGCTTGAGATAGTCCTTTTTTTTCTCCATTCTCTGACTTTTTTGATGGAAACCCCTATTTTGAACTTAAAGGGTACATTTTGTAAGTTAGATAATCGTCTATCATACTTAACTTAAATCAGGACTTAGTCTGAACCAAAAGCTCCCTAATATCCACATCAAGAATTTGGGCAATTTTTTTGAGGTCTTTAAGATGTGGTTGGGATTTGTTGTTACAAATAGCCGTTATTGAAGTAGTACTTTTTCCAAGTTTTTCTGCTAGCCAAACCTGCGATTTTTCTTTAATTACCAACACTTCCTTAATCCTATTTATTCTATCTCTCATAACCTTTAATATATATTCCAATATATAATTAACACTTGTGATAATATAACTAAGACTTTAAATAGTTTAAGATTAGCTTGAACAATTAAATTTAAAAATGTAAGTTTAACTTAATTTTATTTATGTATGGATTTTATATAAATAAGTTAAGCGTTAATTTAATTTGTTAGTAACTTTATTCAGTAGTATTATTATGAATCTCAAAAAACTTGACCTATCCCCTATCTTAAGCTATATAGAAAAATGCCATGAAGGAGACTTGCTTTCCTTTACTAACAGTTTGGACAAAACGATGTTTATGCTTCACTTTCTAGCTCAGGATACTTTTACTGATTTTGAAAGACAAAATTGCTGTCATGTTCTCATGGAGCTTAAAGAGGCGGTGATGGAAATCCATCTTAATAACTCAATAAATGATTTTAAATAATACCTGAAACTCTAAAAACAGGCTAATGATTAAATATTTTAGAATTGAGCTACCATTTTATCCCTGTTGTTTTTTCAATGAATTTTTTAGTTTCTTTTGCAGCATTTTTTGTTAAACTCGCTCCAGGTGCTACAAGATCTTCTGGATTTTCCTTGAAATGTTTTTCAGCCTTTTTTCCAGCAGAATTGAAAAACTTCTCGGCTTTTTTACCAAATCTACCAAGTTCGCCCATTGCATCCTTGCCCAATTTTGTACCTGGAATTGTGAGTGGCGCTAAAATTATCATGGGATCATCATTAACTGCGGATTCGAAAAATGCCTCTATCGAATAATCAGCACCTAAATAAAGAATAGTCGCAGAAATAGGCTCCACTTCTGCCACGTGCGTAATATATAAATCTACCAAGGTTCTAGAGGCATTTTTTATATCTTCTCCGGTCTTATAGTCTATTAGTTTAAATAATATTCTATCTTTTTTTTCATCATAATATCCAACACTCACGGCATTCGAATTAGGGTTTTCCTGTCTTTCCAACTCTGCTCTACATTTAGCAATTACCGCCAGAACAATGTTAAATTCGTTTATACTTAATTCTCCAGGATTAGTTATCATTTTCGTTGCCTGTTCACATGTGATATCTGTTTCAATTGGCATAGCTTTCATCTTGTTCTCCTGGCTGATTAGATTAACCGAAAATAATAGTGTACCG
>JBCBPD010000036.1:0-32638 GCA_039820925.1 Bacteroidota bacterium
CCTTCACACAGCGTTCTCATTGCTTACTACAATAACGGGGCTTTCCATCATAGCTTATCAGAAAATTCTTTTTTTTCGATGTAATGCATTCTGATAAAAAATGTGATACCTTATATATGATCTGGAGGTTTTTCGTTGTTATTTTCTTCCGAAATACAAAAATCCAAGAATTCCAGAATCGATGAAATGTGCTCTTTTATCGGCAAAAGGAAACGTGTTGTCGTTCAATAGAGGTGGATTTTCGCACTAAAGGGTCATTTCACGAGGAAAATCGAACTATGGTCGAATCTTTTGAGTATTGATTAAATAGGCTATATCATCATATCTGAGAGGAAAGGACTCTTTCAATTTAGGTTGGAGTGGAAATCAGCGTTGTTTGTTTCTTGGAGGGCACAAAAAAGCCCCCTGAATACACAGGAGGCCGAAATCTTTCACTGACCACAGCATTAAATGGTAGTAAAAAATGGTGTCACCATTAAAAATCAGGTGACAAAACCGAACAAACACGTAGAATAAAACTACGTACGAATTATAACTATCTTTTTGTAAGAATGTTGCATGAATACTGGGCAATTGGTCGAAAACCAACATTTACCACTGTTAATTGAAAGTAAAGAAAACAGCAATCCAGTAATATTTTTGAACGTTTTGAATCAAATTCTAAAAGCTTCCATGCCGAAGATTAAAGTCCAGTGATTCTTGTTTCATGAACCTTTGTCCCCAAATCTTACCCTTGACTTTTGCGCGTGGATCCTGTCGGGTTTTTGTAGTGTTCCGGCAGATAAGCGTAAAGCAAAAACCCGATAGGGCGCAACCTACCGTTTATTGGAAACGGAGTCCTTCCTTTTTGACCACTTTTGAAAATCCTTGTAAATGACCGGGTGGTCTTCAAAGTAGCCCCTTAGCTCGTTCATGGCCCCTGCCCTGCCCTCATGAAAGGCCTCCTTCTTGTTTTGCTCGAACCTCAGGTAATAATACCCGAAATAGGAAAGGGATATTGTTATGGCACATATTGCAACGCAACATAGCGCCAATAGCCATTTCGGAACCAAGGTCGCGGATTTGATCATCCGTTCGGTCTCCATGATTCTCTTTCTTTGGGTCTCCATTATCCTTTCCTGCTGTCTCAAGAAATCCTTGATATGGTATTCTATGTTGGAGGAATCCGCCTTGATCTTCAGGTTGTCCCATTTCTTGGTGAACTCCTGCAGTTTCCCTATCGAACGGTTGAAGCCTTCGATTTCCTCCGTGAGCAGTTCCATCATCTCATCCATCTTATTCATAATGCTTTTTTTTATTCGTTTCTATATTCCAATGCCCGTTTCCAGTCCTTTTTTGATGGTCTTCTTTACGATCGACTTGGCAAGCCTGAGGGCTATGTTGGCGCTCAGCTCAACAGTGTTCCCCATGAGCTGGACGGTTTTTGAATCTTTCACGAGAATGCCTCTTTCATTGTTCTTGGCGAGTTCGATGGCCAAGTTGTTTATCGACATCGAACGGTGTACCTCGCTGCCCTTTAGGTTATGTCCCCTGTATTCGAATCGAAAACCTTGCAGCTTGTTCGATTTGTTGATATGGGGAACGATCTTGACCTCATGCCTCTTCATGTGCCTCATGTATTGGTCAAAGTCCTTTGGTCTGTCATTGGCCATAACCTTCTCGTGGATTCGTCTTATTTGGCTTCGTATCTGCTTGAGCTCGTTCTGTTTTTCCCTTTGTACTTCTTTTACCGTGGTCAATCCCATTTCTTGGGCAACTTCTTTGGCGGCCAGTTGGCTTCGCTTTCCGATAAAACCGTCATTGTACGCCTTTCCGTCAAAACCGATGCGGTTGACATACAAGTGGACATGGACGTGCCTTTTGTCCCGATGTACAAAGGCAATGGCCTGATGGTCCTTCAAATCCATTTTTTGGATAAACCTTTCGGTTATTTTCTCGAGCTTCTCTTGACCTAGGTTTTTGCCATCTTCTATGGTGGGGCTCAATACAAAGCTCAGGGTGTAGTTTTTACACCTCTTGTTTTGCTCTTGGATTATCCTGAACTCCCCGGTAATTTCTTTTGGGGTCCGTCCGGCCAAATGTTGGGAATGAACGATTTCAGCGTCCTTTTCCTGGTTCCAGCCATAGCCGATGGATGCCATGGTATGCGATATGGATTTACCCTTTCCTATCATTTCTTGAAATTGTAGAGGTGCTTCCTGATTTCCTCGGCTAGTTGTTCCACTTCACTTGACAGTTTTGGATTTCGCTTTTTGAACATGTTGCCAATCCTGGTAAAGTTGTTCTTGTACTTGACCAACATGGCATAATGCTCCAACTGTTCTTCGGTAAGGCGTTCGATGATGTTGTAGCCAAAAGCGGTACTACGGCAGTATTCCGAAAGGGAAATGCCTGCTCGTTTGGCCCTTTTTTTCAGCACCTTCTTTTCATAAATACTACATCTAAATTTGATATAATCCCTTTTCATCTTTTTCCCTTTGCAACCTTCGGGAGCAAAGCAAGATCGTCTTTGTGGCAACAAAGACACATCTTGAATTGCATACAAGTTTCAAATTATAGGGTAACCATCGTCAATAGGGTTTAAAGGGAAATTTTAACTCTTGATATTAAGGTTCCGTGAAAAAAATTCAAGATAAATCAGAGATTATTGGAAAGTCAGAAATACAATAGCAGCATAAGCAATGCGCCCTATTTCGATTTTACCAAACGCTTACCTATCTGGATGCTATAAAATCGGAACAGGTACCAGCGCAAGGTAAGTTATGGTAAGATTTTGGGGAGTCAAAAACTAACCACCTTATCCAAAGCTTCATCTTCGTTTTTACTTATGAAATTCGCTTGGTAATTCATAGTTGTGGTAATAGATGAATGTCGATATAATTTTTGAAGAGTCTGTATAGGAATTGTATCACCAGAAATATTTCCAAAGCTATGCCTCGCAATATGCATACTTAAGTTTTTTTCAATGCCAACTTGTTTAGCAATTTTCTTTAGATGTCTATTAAAATTTCTTGTGACTGTTTTGATTCTGGTTTTTAAGACTCTAGTATTTTTCAAATCTATATTTCTAAGCTCCGGAAAAACCAAGTTATTTTCATTAGCAGGAAGCTTTTTGTATCTATTTAAAATTGTTTGAGCCTTCTCAGGTATTTTCAATGAAACAAGCTTATCATTTTTACTCATTCTGTATCTCAGTCTTCCATCAGTCAAATCTGACCATTTAAGCTGTATGATATCCGTCATACGCATGCCGGCAAAATAAAAACTCATTAGCCAGACATTAAGCGCATGTTGCTGGGCAGTCGTCAAATCGTTGGCGCTTTCTAATTTTTGCAACTCTTCTATATTTAATCCAACTTTATCTGATTCTGGAAATTTTATTTGATACCTACCTCGTCCAAAAGGATACTTGTTTCTATCTGCTATCCCATCACTTATGGCCTGATTGTAAATGGTACGAATGGGAATCATATAATTGACGGCAGTACGAGGAGCAACTTGCCTATGACGCATTAAGTAGGTCTCAAATTTCTTTAAAAGTGTAGGGGTGATTTCATCAAACGATAAATCATTTTTTTTTGTGTAAGTCAAAAACCTTTCAATTCGTCCCTTCTCATTTTTGAATTGATAGTATTGATTTCTACTTTTTAACCTTTCAAGATATTTTTTAGCGAAAGCTCCAAAATCTTCCTTCTCTATACCAATAATGTCTTTTTTGATATTTCTTAGGGATTTGTCCTTGTTTGAAATCTCTGATTGTAATAATCTTTCATTAGCCTCAGATAGTTTCTTGAGCAAAAAATGGTTTATCATTTTTGAGTTAGGGTGCGAACGTTTCACTTTATGGTTAGAACTATCCCAAAAATCATGATTGATGTACTGACCAGTATGGATGAAGGCAGATTTTCTATTCTTAGTAATCCTTATGGCAAGAGGATATTTTCCCTGAGAATTGGGCTTTTTCCTTAATACAATCTGAACTGACCCCATCACAACCTATTTATGCAAAGATATAAAATATAGGTACAACATAGGTACAACATTTTTGCATATCAAAGGGTATTATATGATGTCAAAACAAATTATTTAATTCTTAAGTAATTTATTTTCAATTAGTTTATAGTATTTTGAACTTTAGTGTCGTAATTTTCATAACCCTGAGGTCGGGAGTTCAAGTCTCCCTCTCGCTACGAAATAAAAATCCCAAACGTAATGTTTGGGATTTTTTTATGGTATGGTTTTCAACTTGAGCAACCTATCATTCCTCCACAATATGCATATGCTTCAACAAAAATGAAGCATTCATATTTTGGCAGGTGCCTCGCTTCAGTTTGTAGTCAAAAAACAAAGTGTCATTTTTGATTTCCGTTTCGAAGAAATAGTTCTTTACTGAATCTAATTCCTGCTCTAAGGTGCAGAGGCTTACATCGTGGGTTGCGATGATTCCCGGTACCTGCATGCTCACCAAACGCTGGATTATTTTCTTGGAGCCTGTGGCTTTATCAACGCTGTTGGTTCCTTTCAGGATTTCATCCAAAACCACCAAATAGGATTCGTTTTTTAGTTTCTCAATGATATATTGTAAACGACTGAGCTCTGCAAAGAAATACGAGCTTTCGTCCGTAAGCGAATCTGAGGTTCGCATACTGGTCAACAACTTGATGGGATGGTAATTCGATGTTTTGGCACAAACGGGCATTCCATTATTGGCCATCATCACAAATAAGGAAATGGTCCGTAAAAAGGTACTTTTTCCAGCCATATTGGCCCCTGTAACGATAAAGAAATCATTTGCATCAAGCGTTACATCACTACTAATACGTTGCGAAGGTTTCAACAAAGGATGCCCTAAACTCTCAGCTTTAATTAAATTTTTCTCTCCCTCAGAAATATTCGGAAAGGAAAAATCCGGATGATTGAAGACAAACGTTCCAAGGGAATTCAAGGCATCGAAATAGGCGACGACTTCAAACCATTCTTCAACCAAATGCGAGTAGCGTCCAATCCATTGTTCTATGCGATATGTACACGCCAAATCCCATAGGAAAAAACCATTACCCAAAACTGCTACCAACAGATTGTTCCGGTTATCGAAAGCATCAAGCGCTCTTGAAAAATCCCTAAAAATATCAGAGGCCATCTTGTTTTCGGTTCGAATACGTTCTTGTTGCGCTTTTAAAATGGAACTATCAAAAGTTTCTTTTTCTATGGACGCAAGCAGTAACGCATATTGCTGTACGGTATCTTTCATTTTCGAAACTCTTGGCCCGAATTGATTAATGCGCTTGACGTAGAGTCCGGTTATTCCTAGACCTAGTATCAACCAATACAAAATTGCTGAGGGAGGCACCAAGTCACTGCTAGTCAGAATAAAGAGAACCCCCGAAATTGCACAAAAAAGATAGGGCAACCATAACATCACTTTTGGAATGAATGCCTTGTAGGTTTGCAACCACTGCACAATTACGGAAGTTTTGGTTTCGGTTTTAAACCGTCGAGCTTCAGCCGTAAAGTCTTGTCGCCAATCTGTTTTTTGGGCTAATGCCTTTAGGGCTTGTTGTTTATTGGGAATATTTGTGCAGTCGTTGGATTGGAGTCGATTCGCGAATTCTTCAGCGCCCTCCCCAAGTCCGGTTCGATTTACATATTGAAAGAAAGAACCTCTTCCGAATAAGTCAATATCCGATGCGAAATCATGTGAAGGTTTTTCAAAGGTTTTGCCATCGTTACGGTCATGAAATGCGAAATCCAAGATGGCCAATTCCTCCGCATTAATGGCATATAGTTCCTTATGATGTGCGTAATCCTGTTTGACTTTTTGATATTGTTTCAACAAGAAAATGAAAACAACGGTTCCCTTCAAACCAATCACGGTGGCCCAAAGTGGTTTGTCACGGATAGCATAAATTCCCAATCCTGTGAGAAGGAAGACCAATATGCGAAGTGCACTCAGAAGTCGGAGTTTTTTTAGGTCCTCGCCATACTTGGATTTAAAGGTTTTGCACCTATCCTGATAAAACGTTTTTGGGTCGGTCATCATTTATGCGTTATTACCAAAAGAATATGCTAAGATACAGGCTTCGGTCCATATCAGCGGCGACAGAATTGACCTGATTGTTGTTTACCTTTGATATATGAAGAACACCATTTCGTATAGGGTTGCGGACTTTTTAAAAGGATTTCCGCCATTCAGTAGTCTGACTGATACTGATTTGGAAACCTTGGCGTATGAAGTGACCATCATTCATAAGGCCAATAACGCGGTGGTGTTTGAAGAGGATGAAGACCCACACAGCCATTTCTACATAGTGCACAAGGGCGCTGTTGCATTAGAGCGAAAAGAAACGGGAGCCGTCGTCGATATTTGTGACGAAGGTGATATTTTCGGATTGCGTCCGTTAATGGCACAAGACAAATATCGGCTGGAAGCAAAAGCGCATGAAGAAAGCATTTTATATGCCATTCCGTTTGAAGCCTTCAAGCCCCTTGTACTTTCCAACCCGGAAATTGGAACCTTTTTGATTGAGAGTTTTGCCTCCAACACCCGAAATCCTTATTCCCAAAAGTATCGTGGGTCGTTGTACGGAGTTGAGCACGATGATAAGGTCGGGGCTGAAAATAGATTGTTGGATATTCAAACCGTACCCTACTCCACTCAGCTCGTAACCTGCTCTGCCACCACCCCCATAAAGGATTTGGTTAAGAAGATGTCTGAACGACACGTAGGTTGTATTCTGGTGACCAAAAAGAAATTACCTATCGGCATTATTACCGATAAAGACCTGCGAAATAAGATGTTCACTGGGGAAATCCCAATCGAAGGAAAGGCAAGTCAAATCATGTCGTCTCCTGTGATTACTTACCCACTTGACCTGACCATTACCCAAGCACAGATGGCCATGATGAAAAATAACATCAGCCATTTATGTCTTACTGAAGATGGAACGCCAGATACGCCAGCCGTTGGAATTTTATCCAAACACGATGTGATGGTGGCTTTGGGGAACAATCCAGCAGTATTGATGCGCGCCATAAAACGAAGTTCTGAGGTACAACAACTACGGTCCATTCGTCACGGCCTATTGAATTTACTGCGCGGCTATTTGGAACAGAACATTCCCATTGGTTTGGTTAGCAAAATCATTGCGGAGTTAAAGGACGCCATGACCAAACAAATCATAACTATTGTTTTGGATGGCATGCCTGAGCCTCCGCCTGTTCAATTTGCATGGCTTACCATGGGGAGTCAAGGAAGGGGCGAACAACTTCTGAATACAGACCAAGACAACGCTATTCTTTATGCCGATGTATCGGAAAAGAAGAAAGAAAAAACCGCCGCCTACTTTTTAGAACTGGGGAAACGGGTCACGCAAGCCCTTAATCATATTGGACTGGAGTATTGTCCTGCCGAGATGATGGCTTCCAATCCCCTGTGGTGCCATAGTTTGGAAGAATGGAAAGCGGTTACCAATTTCTGGATTACCAATCCCGGGCCAGACGAGGTGTTACTATCCTCTATTTTCTTCGATTACAACATGACTTTTGGGGATAAGGGTCTGGTAGACAAACTATCGAACCACATTTTTGAGCAGGTTAAAAAAAATCCACTATTCCTATCGCATTTGGCAAGTGGAGCTCTTCAAAATCCGTCGCCTAGTAGTTTTTTCAGGGATTTTCTGGTGGAACAAGATGGGCAACACAAGGATTCTTTTGACGTAAAGTTGCGCGTACTGATGCCCATGATTGATGCAGCACGAGTGCTCATCTTATCACATCATATTAAATCCATTAACAATACGGCCGACCGTTATGAAAAATTGGCCGAGCTGGAAGAGCAAAATCGTGAAATCTATTTGGCTTGTTCTTATGCTAGTAAAGCTCTACTTAAGTTCAGAACGCTTCAAGGTTTATTGAACAACGATTCAGGCAGATTCATCTCTTTGGATTTATTAAATAAAGAGGAGAAACTAAAGTTGAAACGAACCTTCAGAACCTTAAGAGAGATTCAGGAATTACTTGAAGTGCGATTCCAGCTAAAAAATCTGCTGCGTTAGCATGGGATGGTTTAACAAAAAATCGAATGCTGATACGCTTCCTGACTTCTGGAAAGCGTATGCTGAACACTTTCAAAATAAACCCAGCAAGACTATAGCGGAAACCCGTTTTGTAGTTTGGGATACCGAAACAACCGGGTTTCATCCTGAAACCGACAGAATTCTTTGTATTGGTGCAGTCAGTTTGATAAACAAACAAATTGCAGTAAAGGACAGTTTTGAAGTGTTCCTCAAACAAAATTACTACAACGCTAAATCAGCGCCCATCCACGGAATTCTAAAGCGGGAAAAACATAACTGTATAACCGAAGAACAGGCCATAATCCAGTTTCTGGGCTACATCAAAGACGCCGTTCTGGTGGGGCATCACGTAGGTTTTGATGTGAAAATGCTCAACACGGCCTTGCATCGTCACCAGCTTCCGTCTTTGAAAAACAAAACATTGGATACAGGAATGCTCTACAAAAACACGCTATTAGCCACGAGCATGCTGAAGAAAAAAGAACAATACACCCTTGATGAGCTTGCCGAGAAATTCAATATTTCCCAAAAAGACCGTCATACCGCTTTGGGCGACTCTTTGATTACGGCCATGGTGTTTTTGGATATTTTGGAACGGTTTAAACTGAACCATCTAAGGGATTTGTTTAAAAAACAAACCCCTAGACGTTCTCCCTTTTGGTAATTACAGACGTTCCTCAATAATTTGGTCCACCACCTCTGGATTCAACAAAGTAGAAGTGTCTCCCAAATTCCCCATTTCGTTCGAGGCGATTTTGCGTAAGATGCGTCGCATGATTTTTCCACTTCGCGTTTTCGGCAAACCAGGTACGAATTGAATTTTGTCCAATTTAGCAATGGGACCAATCTTATTCGCAATCTGCTGATTGATTTCTTTAGAAAGGTTGCCTCTATCACGTGACTCTCCCGTTTCCTTTAGAATGATATAACCGTAAAGCGCATTTCCTTTGATATCATGCGGGAAGCCTACAATGGCGGATTCAGCTACGGCCGGATGCTCATTAATCGCATCTTCAATAGGTGCAGTTCCCAAATTATGACCCGATACAATAATCACATCATCTACCCTACCGGTAATTCGATAGTAGCCCACTTCATCGCGGAGTGCCCCGTCACCCGTAAAGTACTTTCCTTCGTAAGCGGAAAAATAAGTGTCTTTATAGCGTTGGTGATTCCCCCAAATGGTTCTGGCAATGGAAGGCCATGGGAATTTGATGCACAACCGTCCATCCGCTGGGTTTCCTTTGATTTCATTACCTGTTTCATCCATCAAAGTAGGTTGAATTCCGGGCATGGGCAGGGTCGCGTAGGTCGGTTTCGTAGGGGTTGAAAAAGGAACCGGTGAAATCAATATCCCTCCAGTTTCGGTTTGCCACCACGTATCCACAATCGGGCAATTTTTTTCTCCGACATGGTCATTGTACCAGTGCCAAGCTTCCTCGTTAATCGGTTCACCAACCGTTCCTAAAACCTTAAGACTTGAGAGGTCATATTTGGTGACAAAATCCAATTTTTCTTTGGCTAATGCTCGAATTGCGGTAGGCGCCGTATAAAACTGATTGATTTTATGCTTTTCCACAACCTCCCAAAAACGACCATAATCTGGATGGGAAGGCACCCCTTCAAACATTACGGTTGTTGCCCCATTTGCTAGCGGGCCATAAACGATGTAGGAGTGTCCGGTAATCCAACCGATATCTGCAGTACACCAATAAATATCATCCTCGCGATATTGGAAAACGTTTTTAAACGTAAACGCCGTGTAGACCATATACCCCGCTGTGGTATGCATCATTCCTTTTGGTTTTCCGGTAGAACCTGAAGTGTATAAAATGAACAAAGGGTCTTCCGCGTCCATAATTTCAGGAACACAATCCGAGTAAGCCGACTCCATTAAAGGTGCCAACCAATAATCTCTATTCTCAACCATCTCTACTGGGGTTCCGGTACGTTTTACGACCAAAACAGATTCTACCGAAGGGCATTCTTGAAGGCCTTCGTCTACGATACTTTTTAAGTCCAAAACCTTATTCCCGCGATACGAACCATCGGAAGTCAGCACCATTTTCGCCCCACAGTCAACAATTCGGGTAGCTAGAGCAGTAGACGAAAATCCCGCAAAAACCACGGAATGAATCGCTCCAATTCGGGCACAGGCCAATACCGAAATGGCAAGCTCGGGCACCATGGGAAGATAAATCACAACCCTGTCGCCCTTTTGAATGCCTTTGTCTTTCAGTACGTTGGCCATTTTGCAAACTTGTTGATGCAGTTGGCGGTAGGTAATGTGCTGGGCTTCTTCATTGGGGTCGTTGGGTTCGAAAAGTATTGCGGTTTTATCCCCTCGAATTTGCAAGTGACGGTCGATACAATTCTCCGTAATATTGAGTTTTGCGCCATCAAACCATTTGATTTCAGGTTTGGTAAAATCCCATTCCAAAACAGAATTCCACTTCTTTTGCCATACAAAATGTTCTTCGGCAATCTCTTCCCAAAATATTTCAGGATACCTTACGGATTTGCGATATACTTGAAAATACTCCTCGAGTCTTTTGATATGATAGTTACTCATGGTGTTTAGGTTTATTGTTATATAATTTCTTTTACTTCTTCAATGATTTTCTTCACGGTAAAGGGTTTGGTGAGGTATTTGTCCGCCCCTAAATCCAAACCTTTTTGAATATCTGAATGTTTGTTTTTGGCGGATAGAAACACCACCTTGGTATGCTGCATGTGCTGATTTTCTTTTATTTTTCTAAGGGTTTGGTACCCGTCGACATTTGGCATCATGATATCCAAAAGCACTAAATCAGGTAGAACAGATTCGGCAATTTGAAGTGCTTCCTCACCGTCACGAGCAATAAAGACTTGGAAATTGCTTTTTTTGAAGGCATACTCCAAGGCCATGACGATGTTGGGCTCATCATCCACAATTAATATTTTATGTTCTTCTTTTGGATTTTGCATACTGTTCTCCTACTTAATTTGAATGTATGGGCAATGTGAATACGAACCGCGCTCCTCCTGAAAAATCTGGGTCTGCCCAAATATTCCCTTTGTGACTTTCAATAATCTTTTTACAAATAGCCAAACCGAATCCACTCCCTTGTGGTTTTCGTGTGTTTTGGTATTTGGATTGGTAAAACTTCTCAAAAATGTATTGAAAATCTTCTTCGGCGATACCTTGTCCGTTGTCCTCTACGATAACTTTTACTTGTTGGGATTCGCTTTTTGCTTTGAGCTTTACTTTTCCTTTCTCTGCTTCCGTAAACTTCAGTGCATTCGACAATAAATTGGTCAACACTTGTCCTACCCTATCCTCATCATAATAGGCCATAGCATCTGAAATTTCCGCGGTGATAATCTGTATACCCTTTTTTTCTGCAAGTTGATGTACTCCCCGAACAGCTTTTTGAATGGTTTCGCGAACTGACCGGTGTTCCAGTTGAAGCTCCTGACGCCCGTTGGACAATTTTTCCAAATCCAAAATGTTCCCAATTAAGGTCTGTAGTCTATCCGCATCTTCTTGAATATTTTTCAGGAAATTCTCTTTGTACTCACTGGGCATATCGCCTTCATCATCCACCAAAACTTCTGCCGCTGCCTTAATGCTGGTGATGGGAGTTTTAAGCTCATGAGCTACGGTATCCAAAAACTCATCTTTCAAACGGTCTTGGTGAACAAGTTCATCGTTGGCGGACTGTAATTGTCCCGCTAGCTGTGTCAATTCTTTCGATTTCTGGGTCAATATTTTGTTGCTTGCACGAGTAGCTTTGGTGTCTTCCAGAATATTCAATACCTCTTGTAAGCTGATGGGGTGTTCTTTGGCGACATTCCCGATAAGCATTCGCGCTGAAACACTTCCCAAGGTTCCCGTCAACAATTTTTCGGAGAAATTTATAAGCCTTGCATCCGCTTTTTGATTGTTTGGGTCTATTCCATTCCGTTTATAAAATTGATGGAACTCTTTCTCTGTTTTTTGATTGCCTAAAAATCGATTGAGCACCTTTTTTACATCTTCTACATAGGCCTCACCGCGCCAGACATAGCCTTGTTCATCATTTCCAATAACACTATTGACGTGCACGAAAAGCTCTCCAAAGTTTCGTTCACGATAGTTTGCGACAATAAGGAGCGAAAACAAACAGTACAGAGAAAGATTCACCAACAGGCTCCAAAAAAGCGCATGTGCCTCAACGGAAAGCATATCCATTCCGAACAGTCCGAAAGGCTTTAAAGCAGCGATACCAAAATATCCTTCGGTGATGAAATCCGTATTGCTCCCCAATCCCAAAGTAGTTCGGGGAAGAATCAAGGTGAAAACCACTACTGCGAAACCTGCAATCATACCAATCTTAGAAGCGGTTGCTGTTCCGCGGTTCCAGAAAAGTCCCAAAAAGAAGGAAGGTGCCAATTGCGCGATAATAACGAAAGCAATTAAGCCTAACGAAAAGAGGGACAACTGACTTGAAAAGTAATAGTAAAACAAGTAAGCGGTTACCACCAAGACGAATATGGAAACCCTTCGCACGTTTCGGATGTACCGGGTATTGGTTTCTGGATTCGTCTGAAACAACTGGTCCAACAACCCATAAGGTATCAATAGATTGTTACTTACCATGGTAGACAGGGCGAGTGTGGAAACGACCACCATAGAAATCACGGCGGAAAATCCACCAATGAAAACCATTAAAGCTAAGCCGGTGTTACCTTCCGCCAAGGGTAATAACAAACTATAATAATCCTGATTTACTCCGGTTCCCAAGGAAAGTTTTCCTGCGAAAGCAATATAGAAAACAAAAATATTGAACAGCAAAAGGTACAATGAGAAAAACCAAATGGCTTTTTTAATGTACTTCGGGTCTTCGTTTTCCACCACTGCCACATGGAATTGTCTGGGTAGCAAAAAAATCGCTAAGAAGGATAACATAATCATGTAGAACCATGAGATACCATGTTCCAAGCCATTAAAGGTTACCAACGTGTCAAAACCTTCAAGCAAAGCAGCTTTATTGTAAATATCGCTAGGACCGTCAAACAAAGCGAAACAGACATAGCTTCCAATAACCAAGAAAAAAACCAATTTAATTACCGATTCAAAAGCGACCGTGGTAATGAGTCCTCGTCTGCTTCTAGAAGCATCTGTAGCCAAGGTTCCAAAAAAGGCAATAAAAACGGCTAGCAATAAAGAGATGTAGAAAGTCGTATCCAAAAAAATGTTTTCCGCGGTTTGGGTAGAACCACTTAACAGCTGAAACGTTTCGGATACCGCTTTGAGTTGAAGTGAGATGTATGGAACGATACCAAAAATACAGATGATGGTAATCAACGCGCCCAATTGCCTATCGTTTCCATAGCGAAGGGAAACAAAATCAGCAATACTGGCGATTTTATTGTTTTTGGCAATTTTAATAATTCGCGTCATGATAAACATCCACAACGGTAAAGCGATTACAGGTCCCAAATAAATGGTTAGGAAATCAATGCCTGAATTCGCCGCGACTCCTATGCTACCATAATACGTCCAAGCCGAACAATACACGGCCAAAGACAAGGCATATACATAGGGATTCTTAATCCAGCGATTCGCTGTATTTCGTTCAGCCCAGAACGCCAAAGCGAACAAAAGAGCCAAATAACAGAGTAGCACTATCAGAACCGACCAACTACCCATGTTTATTTTTTAAAATGGTGTATGAGACGATTATGGCCAATAACCAAATGGTGAAAATGGCAAAATAAAAAAGAGGAATACCCATTACGGAAACGGGTTCGCTGAAAATCAGTATTAAGGGGATGTTCAAAAAAACCACCAAAAGCACACCGAGTGCAGCCAACTTCTGTAAATTCCTTTTTTTCATCTAGCGGTCAGGATGTTCTTTAAATTTAGTAAAAAACGACACCTTAAAAAAGGTGCCGTTCTTCATTTCGAACTTGTGTTTAATGTTCAACAGCGTCACCCGCTCCACTAGGAATACGGATATTTTCGACGATTTCTTGTACTTCTTCCGGTGGTGCTGGTGTGAATTGTGAAATAGCGATGGACACGATAAAGTTGATAATCATACCGATAGTACCAAAGCCTTCTGGCGAAATACCAAACCACCAGTTGTCTGGCCCACTATTCTCAGGGGTTCCGATCCAGCCTAATTTGAATCTAGCGATATAATAGATGGTGATACCCAGACCCGCAACCATACCTGCAATAGCCCCTTCCTTGTTCATACGTTTGGAGAAAATACCCATAACGATTGCTGGGAAAAATGATGAAGCCGCAAGACCAAAAGCCAAGGCAACTACCGAGGCGACAAAACCAGGAGGATTGATACCAAAGTAACCCGCTACGCAAACCGCAATCAAAGAAGAACCTCTCGCAATCCAAAGCTCTCTTTTGTCAGAGATATTTGGAGCCAATTGTTTTTTAATCAAATCATGGGAAATAGATGTAGAAATTACCAACAACAATCCTGCTGCTGTAGACAGAGCTGCAGCTAAACCACCAGCAGCTACTAGTGCAATTACCCAATTGGGCAAACCAGCAATCTCAGGATTAGCCAAAACCATGATGTCACGGTCTACGTATAATTCATTTGGAGTTGTACTTGGATTCGTAACCAATCGCTCTCCAAATTGTCCTTTGTCCTCGCCAAAAACAGGTTTCTTATCCGCGACAGCACTACCCGGAAGGTATTGTACTTTGCCATCACCATTTTTATCGGACCAAGCAATCAATCCGGTATTTTCCCAATTGGAGAACCAATCAGGCAATTCTTGATAGGGTTTGTCTTCAACCGTCTCCATCAGGTTGGTTCTCGCGAACACTGCTACAGCTGGTGCGGTAGTGTAGAGAATAGCGATGAACAACAAGGCGTAACCTGCAGACTTACGCGCATCTCGCACTTTGGGCACAGTAAAAAAGCGGATGATTACGTGCGGTAGTCCCGCTGTTCCAAGCATTAATGCTGCAGTAATGAAGAACACGTCCGTCATTGATTTCGAGCCATCGGTGTAGGCCGTAAAGCCCAAGTCAGTCATTAATCCATCCAATTTGTCAAGAAGGTATATGCCATCTTCACCCGCTGAACCAAAACCTAATTGCGGAATTGGATTTCCCGTAGCCATAATGGAAATGAATATGGCTGGCACCATGAACGCAAAAATCAAGACACAGTATTGTGCCACTTGGGTATAGGTAATCCCTTTCATTCCACCTAAAAAGGCGTACAACAATACAATGGTCATACCGATGTAAACTCCCGTATTGATGGGCACGTCCAAAAAGCGAGAGAATACTACGCCTACCCCTCGCATTTGTCCTGCCACATAAGTAAAGGACACGAAAAGGGCTGCAATTACAGCGACGGTTCGCGCTACATTCGAATAATAGCGGTCCCCAATAAAATCGGGCACGGTAAACTTTCCAAATTTTCGAAGGTAAGGCGCTAAGAGCAAGGCCAAGAGGACATATCCGCCTGTCCAGCCCATCAAATAAACCGAACCATCGTATCCTGCAAAGGCTATTATACCC
Organism: Bacteroidota bacterium; assembly: GCA_039820925.1. Classification (GTDB taxonomy): domain Bacteria; phylum Bacteroidota; class Bacteroidia; order Flavobacteriales; family Flavobacteriaceae; genus Flagellimonas. The sequence goes on from JBCBPD010000036.1 coordinate 15,604, forward strand.
GCCATGCCCAAAAACGAGGCTGCCGACATCCAATCTGCCGCGGTAGCCAAACCATTCGCCAAAGGAGAAACACCTCCCCCAGCTACATAAAACTCCTTGGTAGAGGACGCTCTAGACCAAATCGCAATTCCAATATACAGGGCAAACGTGATGCCCACTATGATAAATGTCCAAGTTTGAATTCCCATTTCTTTCCGTTTTATTCGTGAACGTTATACTTTTTATCCAATTTGTTCATAAGCCTCACATACACGAAAATGAGGATGACAAAAACATAGATGGAGCCTTGTTGGGCAAACCAGAAACCGAGCTTGAATCCACCTACCCGGATTTCGTTCAACACATCGACCAGCAGTATCCCGAATCCATACGAAACCACAAACCAGATGGAGAGTAGAATCGCCACGTATCGGAGATTCTCCTTCCAGTATTTTTTTCTTTCTTCCGCGTTCATATTTAGTTGTTTAGAATGTTATTATAAATAAATCATGGCTTGCACCGTGATGAGTCCATTTCGGTCGGCATCCCCAAACTTGGAGCTGGTATATTCAATGCTTAGTTTGGAATGGTGTCCGGTAAAATAGATGTTGCCCCCTACTCCCAATCGATTGGCATTGTCATCAATCGCATCTATACTTCTATGATTATAAGAAAGATAAGGCTGAAAACGAGTTTTATCCATGGTTCCAGGAAGCAAATACCCGACATGGCCGTAAAACATACTTTCCGTGGCGTAGGTAGTGCCCAAGGTATAGTTTCGACCGTAATCGCTATTTTGATATTTGGCGTAGGCGGTTATCGCAGAGCCGTCTTCCCCTAAAGGTGCATCATAAAACGAGTCAATGGCGAAGATGGTCACATCCTCTCCCGATAAAACCCCATCTCCATCAGCTACGACAGAACCGCTAGGGTGAACAAAAAATCCAGCACCTACATTGAAGACCTTTTTGGTTCCGATATACGTTCCCACTTTATAAGGCAAAAGTGTTGATTCTTGGTCCAAAAAATTGTAATCCAAATAGCCTGCGAAAGTTTTCCCTGCATCACGAGAGCCTAATAATCTGCGACCTGCATATACCGCTGCCCCGTTCGCCTCAGGTTCTACGGTTTCTTGCAAGTTGCTCGTCACTGCCTCATTGAAAGAAAGACGGTATTGGAGTTTTCCTAAATTTCCTTTCACGTATACGCCAAGGTGTCTCGCGAATTGGTCGGAAAGTCCAATTGTAGCCCAAGACTGTCTGTTGTTGTCCAAAGTCAGCATGTTCAACGTACTCTGGTTGTTCAAGCGGGAGATACCATTCCAATAATGTAAACCAGCGCCCACATAGGTGGATTTGGCCACTTTGTATTCGCCCCAAAAATCATGGAAAAACAGTTGGGAAGATTCGCCTTTTCCCGTTGGACTTAAGTTGTTTCCGTTTAAACTGTTTAACCCCAAGTGTGTTAGAATGAGAAATTTATCATTCAACTGGGTAAAGGTTAGAAAACGAGCGCGACGCACGCTCATGTTCAATTTGCTCACATCTTCCGGAGCATCGTCGTTGTACTGCGCCCAAAATTGTCCCCAAGAAATGACCCGTAAATATTTGGAACCATCCTCGTCGAACTTGATTTTGTAGCCCCCAGAGTATTCTGCGGAGCCTTGCGCATGCGTCACAAAAGTGGCCAGAAGAAAAAGTAGGCCACATAAAATTTTCGAATTGTGTTTCATGAGTCAAGTTGTTTGAAGTTTCACTTAATCTGACCTCACGAACTTCACAAAAAAAGATTCTGAAAATAAAAGTAGTATACTTTATTGTTTATTTAGTATAGTTATTCTCTGAAGCGCTCCCATTTGATGAGCATAAACTTATCTCCCAGCTCTGTCAAGATTACACCTGCCCCCTTCACATTCTCGATATCAGCGAAGTAGTCTGACACCTCTGACGTATTTAAGATTTTATAGGTGGGATGGTACTTTCCGTGGTAGGGTCTTTTGATTTGGTATTTCTTCACCCAATTCATCACAGAAACATGGGAAACCCCCAAAATACGCTCAATCTCTCTATAGGTAAGTCCTTCTAAATACAACTGAAGTGCCTTGTTCACATAGTAGTCATCAATTTGTTTCCCACTCTTTCCGACAGTAAAGAAATACTGGCAAGACTTGCATTTATATCGTTGACGTTCTTTCACAATTCCAGCCTTGATAAATTGTTGACTTCCGCAACTGGGACAACTATCAATATTCATATATACCTTTTTTGCATAAATATATCAATTTAGCAAAATAATCCATATGAAATGTTAAAGTAATAGTATGTCTATCAAAATTGTTCATCCAATTTTGACAATCTTCTAATGCAAAGAAAGATTTATTAAAGGGTCTCTAAAAAGGATAAGATGTTTCCTTCGATACGACCATGTAGTTCTTTAGTATCTGCTTTCCCGAAGCTTTCTCCGGTAATATTTTCAAACAACTCGATATAGCGTTCGGATACCGAAGTGATATAGGCCTCATCCATTTCCGGAACGGTTTGTCCTTCTTTGCCCTGGAAGTCATTGGAAATCAACCATTGTCTGACAAATTCTTTGGACAATTGTTTTTGTGGCTCTCCGTTTTCCTGACGTTCTGCATATCCTGCTTCATAAAAATACCGGGACGAATCTGGAGTGTGGATTTCATCAATTAGCACAATCTCACCATCAATGGTTTTGCCAAACTCATATTTGGTATCCACTAGAATTAAGCCCTGCTTTTTGGCTAGCGCTGTTCCTCTTTCAAACAATTTACGCGTATAATCTTCCAAGACAAGATAGTCCGCTTCCGAAACGATACCTCGCTCCAAAATTTCTTCTCGAGAAATATCTTCATCGTGCTCTCCCTTTTCTGCCTTGGTCGCTGGCGTGATGATGGGCCCCGGGAAAGCATCATTCTCCCTCATGCCCTCTGGCATTGGAACGCCGCACAACATTCGTTTTCCACTTTTATATTCCCGTGCTGCATGACCCGAAAGATACCCTCTGATGACCATCTCTACTTTGAAGGGTTCACAAGCTTTTCCAACTGAAACATTGGCATCTGGCACCGCTATGAGCCAATTCGGGACCAAATCCTCCGTGGCTGCCATCATTTTGGTAGCAATTTGATTCAGGATTTGCCCTTTGAACGGAATTCCCTTGGGCATAACAACATCAAATGCAGATAATCTATCCGTAGCAACCATGACCAACAAGTCATTTTCCAAACGATATACCTCCCGTACTTTTCCCCTGTAAACCGATTGTAGTCCAGGAAGCTTCAAATCGGTGTGCATCAAGGTGTTCATGGTACTAGTTCTGATGTTCGATGTTTTTATACGCCTCGATGACTTTCTTGACGAGTTTGTGACGGATTACATCCTTATCATCCAGATAAATGATGCTTATACCTTTCACATTTTTAAGAATCAAAAGTGCTTCTTTCAAGCCAGAAATCACTCTTCTAGGCAAGTCTATTTGTCCGGGGTCACCAGTCAACAAGAACTTGGCATTTTTTCCCATACGCGTCAAAAACATTTTCATTTGTGCGTGGGTGGTGTTTTGGGCCTCATCCAAAATCACGAAAGCATTGTCCAAAGTCCGACCTCTCATGAAAGCCATGGGTGCAATTTGAATGGTGCCATCCTCTAGGTACTTTGCCAGCTTTTCCGGGGCTATCATATCCCGAAGGGCATCGTATAACGGCTGCATGTAAGGATCTAGCTTTTCCTTCAAATCCCCCGGCAGAAAACCAAGGTTTTCGCCAGCTTCAACGGCTGGGCGTGTCAAAATGATACGCTTGACTTGCTTTTCTTTCAAGGCCTTAACCGCAATAGCGACACCAGTATAGGTTTTTCCAGTTCCCGCAGGACCGATGGCAAAAACCATATCATTCGTCATGCAACTATCTACAATTTTCTTCTGGTTCAGGGTTTGCGCCTTAATGAGTCTACCACTAACGCCGTGCACCAAAACTTGTTCGCTGGCATTGGAAGATTGATATTCCTCCTGACCGTTGCTCGTGAGCACCCGCTCAATCATATTTTCATCCAGCTTGTTGTATTTGGCGAAGTGGGATGCCAACATATCAAAACGCTTGTCGAACTCTTCTAGTAATTCTTCATCTCCATATACCTTGATTTTATTGCCGCGGGCAACAATCTTCAGTTTGGGAAAGTATTTTTTTAAAAGCTCTATCGTTTCATTTCGCTGTCCAAAGAAATCCTGTGGACTAATCTCCGTAAGTTCTATGATGAGTTCGTTCAAAAAGAGGGACGTATTTTAGGGTTATTGGCGAAGAAATGTATTTCGTCTAATTGTTTATTTTTACCCAACAAACTTAACCAAAAATCAATATGGGCGCCCAAAAACATATCAACAGCATTGTATGGCCATCATTACCTTGACCACTGACTTTGGGGACAAAGACCATTTCGTTGGCGCCATAAAAGGTCAAATCTTAAAGCAACTCCCTGATGCGACCATTGTTGATATCTCAAATCGAATAAAACCCTTTCACATTCAAGAGACGGCTTACGTCTTAAAAAATGCATATCCCAACTTTCCGGAGGGGAGCATTCACCTTATTGGAGTGGATGCGGAAGTATCTCCAGAAAATGCCCATGTGATTTTGGAATTGGACGGACAATATTTTGTTGGGGCCGACAATGGTATTCTATCCTTGCTTATTTCCGAAGGGGTGAATCCCAAAATCATGGAAATCAATTTACCCAATACCTCTCACACCGCTTTTCCTACCTTGGATGTTTTTGTGCCTGTCGCCTGCCATTTGGCGCGAGGGGGAAAACCTGAAATCATCGGAAAACCAATGACAGCCCTAAAAGAATCAAAAGAATTCCAACCCAGGGTAACCAATAATGGCACAACTTTGATAGGGAATATCATCTATATTGATAACTATGGCAATACAGTAAGTAATATTGAACGAAGCCTCTTTGAAGCCTACCGCAATGGACGCGATTTTGAAATCGTAGCGCGGACTACAAAAATCAAGACCATTCAAAACACATACAACGGAATTATCAATTACGACCTGCCCAAAAATCAACGCAAAGGTGCGGGAGATGCGCTTGCGCTTTTCAATTCCCATGGCTTTTTGGAATTGGCCATCTATAAAAGCGACCTGAGCAGCGTTGGAGGCGCTTCCACCCTATTGGGATTAAACTATCGCGACGTCGTAACCATAAACTTCTTATAATGCTCATACGAATCGTGAAACTTACTTTTCAAGAGGATAAGATTCCGGATTTCTTGGAGCTTTTCGAAAATTCCCGTAAAGGTATTGTTGCCTTTGAAGGATGTCAATTTGTTGAGCTGTATCAAGATAAAAATCAATCCAACGTTTTTTTCACCTATAGCCATTGGAATTCCGAAATGTACTTGGAAGCCTACCGAAATTCATCATTTTTCAAAACGGTATGGGCAGACACCAAGGTTTTGTTCTCGGAAAAAGCAGAGGCGTGGAGTGTAATCAAACATTCTGTTACCTTTGCGGACGAAATGAAGGAATCCTAACCCGAGTCCATTTTGAAAGAAGCCATTTGTTCACTGAATCCATCCAATCTTGCTAAGCATGTTTGCACTATTTAAAAAAGAAGTACGGACATTCTTTACGTCTCCCGTGGGTTACCTCATTATCGGACTCTTTTTGACCCTAACCGGATTGTTCTTATGGATTTTCAAGGGTCCTTTCAATATTTTCGACTATGGCTTCGCGGATTTGAGCAATTTGTTTTTGTTGGCACCCTGGGTCTTTATTTTTCTCGTCCCCGCCATAACCATGAAAAGCTTCTCGGAAGAATTCAAATTGGGCACCTATGAATTGCTTCGTATCAAACCCATTTCGCTCGGGCATGTAGTTTTGGGAAAGTTTCTCGGTACTTTGGTCCTTTGTCTATTGGCCGTATCCCCCACCCTCATCTACATTTTTAGTATTTCCGACCTCGGAATTATATCTGGAAATTATGATTCTGGAGTATTATGGGGCTCTTATTTCGGATTGTTGTTTCTATTAGCGGCCTACATCAGTATGGGACTTTTTGCCTCTACTTTTTCAGAAAATCAAATTGTCTCTTTTTTGATTGGAATAGTTTTTTGCTTCTTGTTCTTTTTAGGATTTGACGCAGCATCCACCTTGTTTACCGAAGGAAGTCAACAGTTGACATTCCAGACTTTCGGGGCCAAATACCATTTTGATAGTATTGCCAAAGGGGTTTTGGATACACGCGACCTTATATATTTTGTAAGTGTCACAGCGCTCTTCTTGTACTTTACTTTTCTCAAACTAAAAACAAGTACTTCATGAAGCAGAACGCCCTCTTGAAAGCACTTGTAGCCCTCGCAGTTTGTATTGTTCTTAACGTGCTTGCCGGTTTCGTATATTCTCGATTTGACTTAACGGAGGACCAACGCTATACCCTCTCCGAGCCTGCTCGTGAAATCACTCAAGCTTTTGAAGGGCCAGTTGTGGTAGATATTTTGTTGGATGGCACCCTACCCGCGGAGTTCCAAAAACTCAAAACTGAAACCGTTCAACTCATACAATCATTTCAAGCGGTTAATCCGCAGATTCAGTATAATTTGGTAGACCCCCTTGAAGATGCCGAACAGTCTCAGCAGACCATCATCAATTTGCAAAATATTGGGCTCACCCCTGCAAAAGTGACCGTGGAGGAAGATGGGAAAGTCTCTCAAGAACTGGTTTTTCCTTGGGCAATGGTGAACTATGGTGAGCGAACGGTTCGCGTACCCTTGTTGAAAAACAAATTAGGTTCTGATACCGAAACGAGAATCAACAATTCGGTACAACAGTTGGAATATGCCTTTGCGGATGCCTTTACCAAACTCAACCTTCAACAAAAGAAACGCATTGCGATTCTGCGTGGCAATGGTCAATTGGAAGACCCATACTTGGCGGATTACTTAACTACCCTAAAAGAATACTATAACATTGGCGTGATTACTCTGGATTCGGTTTCCAAAACACCCAAAAAAGTATTGGACCAGCTAAATGAATTCGACTTAGCGATAATGGCCAAACCCACCGAAGCCTTTACCGAAAATGAGAAGTTTGTATTGGACCAATTTATTGTAGGGGGCGGAAAATCCATTTGGTTGATGGACCAAGTGGCGATGGAAATTGACAGTATTTTCAAAGGAGGTGGCAGGGCCTTAGCCCTACCTCGAGAACTAAACCTGAAAGACTTCTTTTTCCGCTACGGGGTGCGCATCAATCCAGATATCGTAAACGATTTGTATTTCACTCAAATTGTTCTGGCTTCTGGTGAAGGGAATGATGCCCAGTACAATCCAGTGCCGTGGTATTATCATCCGATGGTGTTCTCCCAAAACAACCATCCCATAAACACCAATATCGAAGCGGTGCGTTATCAGTTTGCCAATACACTGGACACTTTGCCCAACGCCTATCAAAAAACGGTATTGTTGCAAAGCTCACCCTTATCAAAAATCGAAGGTGCCCCGAAACAAGTGGGATTGGACATCATCCAAAAAGCTCCAGACAAGGACACGTATACGGACGGTAATAAACCCCTAGCAGTTTTGATTGAAGGAGAATTTAATTCAGCTTACAAAAATCGAGTGAAGCCATTCAAATTCGCTGGTGCACTGGACTCAGGTAAAGCCAACAAAATGATAGTCATCTCGGATGGAGACGTTATCAAAAACCAACTTCGTAACGGTAGACCTCTTGAATTAGGCTACGATAAGTGGACCAACAGTTCTTACGGAAACAAAGAATTCCTTGTCAATTGCGCGAATTATTTGCTTGACGATACCGGACTTATAAACATTCGGAACAAGCGGGTTTCCATTCCGCTATTGGATGTCGAAAAAACCGCTGCAAAGAAAAGTTTTTGGCAGTTCATCAATGTGGGTCTGCCCTTGGCGATTACCCTTATTTTGGCCATCCTTATTCCCTATTTTCGGAAGCGTACTTACGCGAAATAAGCTGTTGATAAGTTTGTTTCATCGCTAGCGTCAATTCAGATATATTTGTTTTTATCGCTTATTTTTGTGCAGCTTGACTAGGCGCAAGTATTTAAATTGTTTCGTTGATGAAATTTATCGTATCCAGTACATATCTTCTTAAGAATCTTCAAGTTTTGGGTGGTGTAATCAATAACAGCAACACCCTTCCTATTCTTGATAATTTCCTGTTTGATTTAAAGCAAAACCAGTTGACGGTTTCCGCATCGGATTTGGAAACCACCATGAGTTCTGTTTTGGAAGTAGATTCAGATGCTGAAGGTACTATTGCGGTTCCCGCGCGTTTGCTATTGGATACCCTTAAGACTTTCGCGGAACAGCCCTTGACTTTTATTGTTGAGGACAACAACACTGTAGAAATCAGTTCTAATCACGGTAAATATGCTTTAGCGTACGCGGATGGTGCTGAGTTTCCCAAGGCAGTGGAAGTTTCCAATCCAAGTTCCACGACTTTGATGGGCGATATATTGGCTACTGCTATTAACAAGACCATCTTCGCCGCTGGTAATGACGATTTGCGTCCGGTGATGAGTGGTGTGTTTTTCCAGTTTTCAACGGAGCAATTGACTTTCGTAGCAACTGATGCGCACAAGCTGGTCAAATACCAACGTACTGATGTTAAAGCCAATGAGTTGGCGGAATTCATCATGCCCAAAAAACCACTAAACCTTTTGAAAGGCATTTTGTCCGGTTCCGAATCTGAAGTGGTTATCGAGTACAACGAGAGCAACGCGAAATTCATTTTTGACAACACGGAATTGATTTGCCGCCTTATCGATGGAAAGTATCCAAATTATGAAGCCGTTATTCCAAAGGAGAATCCAAATGTGTTGACCATAGCACGAAACCAACTTTTGGGTTCGGTTCGCAGGGTTTCTATTTATTCCAATAAGACCACGCACCAAATTCGCTTGAAAATTGCGGGCGCAGAGCTTAATATCTCAGCCGAAGATGTAGACTACAGCAACAAAGCCGAAGAACGTCTGTCCTGTGCCTATCAAGGAGATGACATGCAAATTGGCTTCAATTCCAGATTCTTGATAGAAATGCTGGGCAATCTTTCTTCTGACGAAGTTTCCTTGGAAATGAGTTTACCCAACCGAGCTGGTATTCTCACCCCATCCGATGGTTTGGATGAAGGCGAGCAAATTACCATGCTAGTGATGCCAGTGATGCTTAACACTTAGGCGTCTAAAGTAATACCTCCTAAATAAAAGGAATGGTTAAAAAAGTTGACGGTGGATTTCCATTTGCCGCTCTTACAGCATTCACAATAGGAAGAATAAAACCTAAGACAGCAACTCCCAAAAGCCCTAGCAATCCTAATCCTACAAGTAAAATTGCTGGAATACTGATAAAGATGTAGAGCAGCAAACTCAGTTGGAAGTTGATAATGGTTCTGCCATGCAAATCCATGTCCTCTACTTTGTTTTTCGCAGATAACCAGATAATAAAGGGCACTAATAATCCACCGAATCCGATGGCATAGGGTAGCAACTGGGCCAAATGTGTTAATGATAAAAGGGTCGTATCCCTTCGTAAAGCAGTTTGATTGACGATTTCCATTTTTTGATTGTTTTGATGATACTATATCAGTAGGCAAAAGTCGCATCTTGTTACATGAAGTTATTCGTATTTTTGCCGACATGATTGACGAAGACAACATTGTAGCCTTGGCAAGTGCCCCGGGAACGGGGGCTATAGCACTTATTCGAGTTTCGGGTAAAGAGGCTATTACCATCGTGGATGGTCTGTTTGCTTCAAAGGTAGGTGCTAAAAAACTCGTCAATCAAAAAAGCCATACGTTGCATTTGGGCAACATAATAGACAACGAAAGGGTTTTAGACGAAGCCTTGGTTTCAATTTTCAAGGGACCAAATTCCTATACTGGGGAAAATGTGGTAGAGATTTCTTGTCACGGCTCGCCCTATATACAGGAACAAATCTTGCAACTTTTGCTTCGGAACGGCTGTCGAAACGCCAAAGCAGGCGAGTTCACGCTCCGGGCCTTTTTGAATGGCAAAATGGACTTAAGTCAAGCTGAAGCCGTGGCCGACCTTATTGCGAGCGATAGCGCTGCAGCACATGAAGTAGCCATGAACCAAATGCGTGGTGGATTCAGCTCCGAAATTGAAAAGCTTCGTGGCGAACTACTCGAATTCGCTTCCCTTATCGAACTGGAATTGGATTTTTCACAAGAAGATGTGGAGTTTGCCAATCGGGAACAGTTTGAGAACCTCCTCAATCGAATCATTACGGTATTAAAACACCTGATTGATTCCTTCGCGACGGGAAACGTTCTGAAAAACGGAGTCCCTGTAGCCATAGTTGGCGCACCCAACGTCGGGAAATCTACACTATTGAATGCATTGCTCAATGAAGAGCGTGCCATTGTCAGTGATATCGCGGGCACCACACGGGACACAGTTGAGGACCAAATCAACATCAATGGTATCAGTTTTCGATTTATCGACACGGCGGGAATTCGTGAAACCGAAGATACTGTAGAGCGCATCGGAATTGAGAAGACCTTTGATAAGATGGAAAAGGCAAAGATTGTCCTATATCTTTTCGAAGCCTCCGGTTTCAACATTGCAGAATGGCAAGATTTAAATCAGAAATATCCAGACAAGACTATTGTTGCGGTATGCAATAAGTCAGAAAATCTGGATGATTCCGAGAAGGACAGATTAGAAAAGGAAATCCCAAATGTGGTTTTCATTTCGGCAAAAACCAAAACTGGAGTGAACACCATCGAACAAAAGTTATCTGAATTAATTTCGGTTGGCTTGCTTCAAGGCGACAACAGTATTGTTAGCAATAGCAGGCATTATGACGCCTTGTTAAAAGCGCTGGAAGAAATTCAAAAAGTCAAAGAAGGTATGGAAATGGAAGTCGCTAGCGATTTACTCGCGATTGACATCAGACAAGCCCTATTCCATTTAGGTGAAATCACAGGAAGTGTAACCACTGACGATTTATTGGGCAACATTTTCTCCAACTTCTGCATCGGAAAATAAATAAGTTGATTTTAAAATTTCATTTAGCTTCATTTGTATTCATTTAATTGATTTTCAATAAGTTGTTAAAAACTATTTCTTTTCTTCATTTCTTTTAATAACCTATTTTCATACATTTATTTCACCTAATTTTCACCTCGACATGATTTTTGACACTTGAGGTGAAAAAATTTCACCTCGAAATGAAAATAAGTCTAAAAAGCAAAAAGATTAAAAATGGAAAGTTGAGCCTATTTATAGAATACTATAAGGGCCACTTTATCGACAAGAACGGAATCAACAAGTACAACAGGGATTTTGAGTATTTGAAGATGTATCCATTGGAAAATCCGTCAACACCAGATGAAAAAAGAAAGAATAAGGAGATTTATGAATTGGCTGAAAAAATCCTTTCTATAAGAAAATCAGAATTCTATCAAGGAAAATATAAACTGAAGGATAATAAAAAAGGGAATATCCTGCTTTTTGACTTCTATAAAACACTTCAAGAAGAACGCTACGAATCCAAAGGAAATTATGGGAATTGGGACGCAGCCTTTAAACATCTAGAGAAATATGCTCCTACACATATCCAATTAAAGGATATAGATACTGATTTTGTTAGGGGATTCAGACGGTACCTAGATACAAAGGCGAAAACGAAAAGCAACACTCCCCTATCCCAAAATTCTAAATACACCTACTTCAATAAACTCAAAGCTGCGCTTAGAGAAGCCTACAATGAAAACTATATCGATACTAATGTGATTAAGTCAGTCAAGGGATTTGAGCAAGCGGAATCACAGCGGGAATATCTAACCTATTCTGAATTACAGGCCTTAACGGGAACTGAATGTAAATATCCCATTCTTAAGAATGCGTTCATATTCAGTTGTCTTACCGGATTGCGATGGAGCGACATCAACAAATTAACCTGGGCAGAAGTGAGGGATGAAGATGAAACTTCACGAATCATATTTAGGCAAAAAAAGACTGATGGACTTGAATACCTCTATATTTCTCACCAAGCAAGAGACTTATTGGGAAAAAGAACCCATAAAAATGAACGAGTATTTAAAGGCTTAAAATACGGTGCGGTTTATAATACCGAAATCCTCAGATGGTGTATGAAAGCTGGGATAACCAAACATATTACCTTTCATAGTGCAAGACATACCAATGCAGTTCTTTTGCTTGAAAACGGTGCAGATATTTATACAGTTTCAAAACGCTTAGGACATCGTGAAATCCGAACCACTGAAATTTACACTAAAATCATTGATCGAAAAATGAGGGAAGCAGCGAATATGATTCCTGAGTTGGACATGTATTAGACCTAAAAACTATTTCAACTCGAATTCGCCACAACCGTTAGATTTGCAAAAAATCCTAAAATCTTTGCAATACAGTTGCAATGTAATTCCTCTATCTTTGTCTAGTGAAGTTATTAGCGGTCATACTATCCATTTACTTTTTGGCATTAAATGTGGTGCCTTGCGGGGATGATGGCGATATTGGAAGTTGCGATTCAATTGAATCTGTAGTGGATTCCGACCATGATGTAGAGCACAATGATTGCGGAATTTGTTCGCCTTTTTGCCAATGCCAATGCTATCACTCTCATACCCTTATTTGGAATTCGTACGGTCTTGAACTGGTCAATCCCATTGCAACCCATGAGAAACGTTTTTTCCATTGCGAAGGGTTCAGTGAAGATTTGGTTTTTACCCTCCTCCAACCTCCCAAGCTAGTTGGCTAGTTATTTTGGCGATTACCCTATCGCCCCTTAGTTAATTCAGCAAATTCAATTTAATCAATATGAAAAAGCAAGCTATAAGCCATTGGCTTATGCTTTTGTTCTGTATATATGGTTACACACAGAACACCTTGGAAATCAAGATTCTTACAGAAGAGGAAAAGGAATCCTTATTTGGGGCTACGGTCTATATCGAGAGCTTGGGTATAGGTGCAACGACCAATCTCGAAGGTATCGCGCTTTTTGAGGGAGTTCCGAATGGACAGTACACCCTTCAAATATCGTACTTGGGGTTTGAGACCATAATCACCAATATCAACATACCCACAAATGACGAATTGGTATTTTACCTCGAGGAAAGTGAAAATGCCCTTGACGAAGTAGTGGTCCAATCCACCAGAAGTACCCGTACCATCCAAAGGATACCGACGCGGGTAGAGTACATTGGCACCGAGGAACTGGGCGAAAAGGCGATTATGAATCCTACTAACATCTCAATGGTTCTTAGGGAGAGTACAGGAATACAAATGCAACAGACCTCACTGAGTAGTGCAAATACCAATATTAGAATCCAAGGTTTGGATGGGCGTTACACCCAGTTATTGCGCGATGGTTTTCCACTCTATAGTGGTTTTTCAAGTGGATTGAGCATTTTACAGATACCCCCGTTGGACTTAAGGCAATTTGAAATTATTAAGGGAAGTTCATCAACATTATATGGTGGTGGAGCCATAGCAGGCTTGGTAAATATGGTATCTAAAACACCGGATGAAGAGCCTACTTTAGATATTATGCTAACACAAACCCAGGCACTGGGAAGTACTGCCAATATTTTTTATGGAGAGCGAAAGGAGAAATGGGGCTGGACACTTTACGGCACGGGTCATTATCAAAAAGCCTTTGACCCTGAGAATGATGGCTTCAGTAATTTACCCCTGACCCAATCCATAAGTTTTAACCCCAAACTATTTTACAATCCTTCGGACAACACAACGTTTTGGTTTGGAATCAATGGAACTTATGATGACAGAATTGGTGGGGATATTACGAAAATTGAAGAAGGTGAAAATGGCATTCATCAATTTACGGAAGAAAACCTATCAAAACGAGTTAGTACACAAGCCGTTTTTGAATCTCGGTTAGATTCCGTTCAATCCATTTCCGTAAAGAACAGCATTGCTTTTTTTGATAGAAGTTTGGAAATACCCGATTTGTTCTTCAGAGGCAATCAATGGAACACTTTTACAGAAATGGCATACCAAAAACAAGGGGTTAAGTCAGATTGGGTTTTGGGGGCAAACCTTTATACCACATCATTTGATGAGCGCGACAACCCATTGGATCGCGACCAACAAGATGTTACAGCGGGATTGTTTGCGAATGCCATTTTTGACCTTTCTGAACGATGGATTCTTGAAACCGGATTACGTACCGATTATGCCATCGACTGGGGCTTTTTTACACTACCCAGGGTTTCAGTGTTATTTAAATCAAACAATAACTTTTCCAGTAGACTTGGTGGTGGTCTGGGCTATAGGATTCCAGATATGTTTACTGAGGAAGCCGAGTTCATCAACTTTAGAAATGTATTGGGAATTGATAAAGATTTGCTGAAGGCAGAACGTTCTTACGGTCTAAATTTGGATTTTAACTACCAAACGAGATTAACAGACGACATAGGATTTTCTATCAATCAATTGTTTTATCTCACCGCCATCAGGGATGGATTGCTACTCAATCCCAATACTGATGATTTCTTTCAGTTTGAAAACGCATCTAGGGAAATTCTTAGTAGGGGTGCAGAAACCAACATTAAGATTACCTATGAGGATTTTAGGTGGTTTTTGAACTATGCGTTTATAGATACACAACTCAATTATCTACCGGGCAATCCACAAAAACCACTAACCGCTAGGCACAATGCAGGGAGTGTTTTGATGTATGAATCTGAAAAATGGCGTATTGGTTATGAAACCTATTACACAGGAAAACAATTGCTGTCCAATGGTATGGAAACAACGGAATTTTTTACGATGGGACTGCTCGCAATGCGTAATTTTAAATGGGGAAGTACGTTCGTAAATTTTGAGAATTTTACAGACCGAAGACAAAGTCGTTTTTCACCTTTGGTACTGCCCCCGAACGAAAATCCTACCTTCCCAGAAATTTATGCCCCAACGGACGGATTTATTTTTAGTGTAGGTGTTATTTTAAAACCTTTTGGGAACGAGGATAATCATTAAACCGAACAATACTATGATACCTTCAGATAAATTTTTGGAAAGCAAAGGTATACGGCCAACGGCAATGCGACTTTTGGTATTTCAACATCTTGCCAAATCCGAAGTGGCGACTACTTTATCGGATATAGAAAACGCCTTTGCCAAAGCAGACAGGACAACCCTTTTCAGAACCCTAAAAACCTTTGAACAAAAACGCGTCGTCCATCAAATTGACGACGGTTCGGGCGTTATGAAATATGCGCTATGTGAAGAAGGCTGTAATTGCGAATTGGAACGTGACCTTCACCTACATTTTCATTGTACCAATTGTGGCGAGACTATATGCCTGACCGAACAGAAAATTCCGCATATCAATTTGCCTGGTGGTTTTGTCGCCGAGGACGCCAACTTGGTTCTAAAAGGAATTTGCGATAAGTGTAGCGGTCAATAAATGCACTTCCATTGCATTGCCCTATGCAATAACTTGAGCTTGAAAAATGAATGATGAAATTAAATACGTTTATTCCAAAGGGTTTAAGAGGTTTTTATCTGGACGAATTGAAACTGTACCGTTCTTCTATGCAACATGGAAATCTTTCACAAGCTTGGTATCATCTTGAACGTTCCCATATTCTCGGCCAGTCCTATCCATTAGAGCATACCTATTCACATTGGCTCATGCTAAAATTTGGTTTCCGTCAGCAAAATGTAAAAGAGATTTTTGGACAATTGATCCGTTTATTGGTCGGGGGCTGGAAATCATTCATTGACCACGTGCCCCTCGGCAATACGGGGGGAAGCAATGTGCCGCCAATGAAGAAGATGGAACTCCCAAAGGATTTGGCCCATATCCTGAAAACGTACAAAAGAGTCTAAATGGGGCACGATCACCACCATCATAACTCCAGCGAAAACCTAAAAGTGGCCTTTTTCCTGAATCTCGGGTTCACCATTTTGGAATTCATCGGAGGGATTTACGTCAACAGTATAGCCATAATATCGGATGCGGTTCACGACTTGGGCGATAGTCTCTCGTTGGGCACATCGTGGTATTTGGACAAAAAGTCAAAACAAAAGGCCAATTCAAGATTTTCCTTTGGCTATAGACGCTTTTCGCTCTTGGGTGCATTAATCAATAGCGTGGTGCTTATTGTAGGTTCCGTTTATGTTATATATGATGGGATTGGAAGGATTCTAGAGCCAGAGCACTCCGATGCAAAAGGAATGATTGTCTTTGCCATCATCGGTGTGGCCGTAAACGGATATGCCGCTTGGAAGGTAGGCAAGGGGAAATCCCTGAACGAAAAGGTAGTTTCTTGGCACCTGCTCGAAGATGTGCTTGGGTGGGTGGCAGTACTGATAGTTGCAATTGTGCTGAGCTTTAAGGATATACATTATCTAGATCCAGCACTCTCTCTGGTAATCTCGCTTTACATATTATATAATGTAGTGAAACGGCTTAAGGAGACGCTCTTTTTGTTTTTGCAAGGTGTTCCAAAGGACATAGATATGGATGAGATCAAGTCGAAAATTTCCAGCATGGAAAATGTGGCATCCCTGCACCATACCCATGTATGGTCCTTGGAAGGCGAAAATCACGTCTTTACCACGCATATCAAATTAAAGAACATAGAAAACCTCGACAATATCATTCAGCTGAAAAACCAAGTAAGGGAGCTATTGGATGAAAATGGTTTTGACCATTATACCGTCGAGACCGAATTATATAATGAACACTGTAAACTGGATGAAAAGGTTATTGTTTGAGATTCAAATAGGCCAGATTTGGTTATAGGAACGATTGTTTTCGTTCTTATCATTCAAGGAGCCATAAGAATCCTGAAATTAGAGAGATGATAATTTCACTTAAAGTCCAAAAGATACAATGTCAAACTCTAAGTATTTGTGGTCATTCGGTCCGTTCATAGAAAAGCCCTGGACCATCACAGGCCCACCAGGTGCCCACTAGTTTCGTTTCTGATTCGAATCTAAGAACTTCGCTAGGTTCGTTAGAACAATTGCCGACCAGA
>JBCBPD010000037.1:0-32583 GCA_039820925.1 Bacteroidota bacterium
ATAATCTATATTTTTTCCGATTTTCCTAAAAATCAATCTTCTTTTAAATGTATTATTGATATTACTCTAGCTGTGCGATGTATTCCCTATAGCCGCTTTTTTCCAGAACAACTGCAATATCAAGTTCATAAACATCTCGCCAACTTTCTGGCCCATTTCTTTCCACATACTTCTGAATTATCCTAAAGCCAAGCCAATAGTAAAGTGTTTTAGGGGCTAATGGGAAAACCTTGTACCTATCATTCCGGAGCAAAGGGTTGTCCCCTGAGACATCATCGAAATACTCGAAGGTCTGTTCAAAAATTTGCTTTTCGTTTGATAGGTACCATGTCCATTCCTCTTTTGTCATATTCTCAACAGCTTCAGCGGGTGAAATATTTTTATCGAAGAACAACCAGGTAAAAAAACAGGCAAGACCCTCATCGATGACCTGTCTCAATGCTGTTCCTCTATTTGGATCGTTAATGTGCAGTGGCTCATAGACAAGGTGGTTCAATTCATGTGGAATCCCTTTTTCAATGGTATATTCAATGTCTTGGTCAACATAGTTGAGTTCGAGGCAGAACTGATCATTGGCACACCCTCCGAACAGAATGCCTGTTATGGGAGTGTATAGAATACTAATTTCTGATTCCACCTTATAGGGTCATATCCTTGCAAATTTTTGGAGGTTCGCCCTTAATGTTGAATCCAAGTTGATATCCATGAGCTTTTTGGCCTGTAAATCAAAGAATTCCCTGTTTTTCGGGTACAGTTCCCTGTTCCAGGCAACCATCCCTTTTTCTGTCTTGAATTTAGAGGCGTTCGCTTCACCGAATATCATTCCATAGCACTCATCCCAGAGTTTCTTGTGCGGGCGGTATACCTTCTCGATTATCATAAGACTATCGAAGTCCTTTTTTTTATGTGCAAGTATCTGACTTTTAAAAAGGTTTCGGATAACGATACCCCCAACCCTGGTGCTATCCTCCATTTGCTCTAGGTTGGAGATGAAACCCATGTCTTTTTGCTGTGCCATTCCCCTATTGCAGACTAAAAGGGTGAAAGCCATAACTATCCATTTTATAGTAAAAGATCGGTGCATATCGA
This sequence comes from Bacteroidota bacterium, assembly GCA_039820925.1. Lineage (GTDB taxonomy): Bacteria > Bacteroidota > Bacteroidia > Flavobacteriales > Flavobacteriaceae > Flagellimonas. The sequence continues at coordinate 1,090 of JBCBPD010000037.1, forward strand.
TGTTCTTTAAATATGGTATCTTTAATTCGCTTAATTTTCCAAATTATGCTTTAGTGTTTGGGCGAACACCTGTTCTTGATCTACCGATAGATCGTGTCCTGCTTTCTCTATGATTTTAAGCTCCATTCGGGGAACCTCTTTCATCCAATGCCTAGTGAGCATCACCTCAAAATCGAGCCAATCGTGATCTCCTATGATTACGCTTATCGGATATGATTGTTTGCTGAACTCTTTATAGAAATCCCATCCTCCCTCTGGGTAGGTCCTTTCCGTAAGCTCATAGACCTTTGGGTTGAAAAATGGTCCCCCAGCATACGATTCCTTCCACTTTTCAATGTCGTAAAGCATCAAAGCGGAGAGACCGATCCTAAACTTCATAGTCTCTTCTCTGGAGGATAGTGGGGGAAAGGAACGGTTTAGGTCATATTTTTCCAGCTCTTGGGCCAATTCAGGTCTTTCCCGAAATGCCTTGGATTTCAAGTACATCTGATGTTTTAGGGGCTTATCTGCCTCAGGGATTGGCTCTTTGAGATAGGCGGGGGACACCAGCACCAGCTTTTTTATCCTATCGGGATGTTCTTGGGCATAGGCGCCGATTAAGACCGTTCCCATGGAATGTCCTACTAGGATCATCTCTTTTATATTCAATTCTGCACGCAATCTTTCAAGGTCAAGGATATGGTTCCGATAGGAAATCAATGAATCTGGACATGGCGACCGCAATGATCCCCTTTGGTCGTAGAAAACAAAGTGGAAATCATCCTCCAAGGATTGGACCGCGTCGAACATACCTTTATGTTCGCCGCCCCAACCACCATGGACCATAATGACGGTATCCCTTCCTGTTCCAAATTCCCTTACAAAAAGCTTAGGGTCGGTTTCCCAGTCACCAGTGGACAGGAACCATGTTTTAAGCAAAGGGCCCTCTGGTTTTGCGTGACCCTCATTCCTTTGTTCGGATAGGTCGGTCCGTTCCGGACATGAAACCATTAGCAACATCATGCAGACCCAAAGACTCCCTAAAACTAAAGCTCTCATCTTAGTTGGTTTTTGATTGTTCACTTTTATTTTTTATCCCCTCCACAAGGAAAAGTGCAAGATCGTCCGCCAAAAAATTTCCAGTATTGGAATTGGTGAACACCACGAATCCCATTCCCAAATCTTCGTACATTCTGAACAGACATTTGAAATCCCCGCTGTTCCCACTGTGGAAGAACATTTTTCCCAATTCCGATTCGGAGAGCATAATTCCCAGTCCCATGCCTTCCTTGGTATGGTCGGTTTCCCTTCTGTTGTCAGGAAAGGGGGAGTGTATTTCCATCATCTGTTGATAGGTCTTCTCCTTTAGTCCCCTTCTTTCCAAAAGGGTGAGCATGAAATCGGTATAGGCCAGTGCTTCCGTATGTAGACTGAATGCCATCTGGGGTTCTCTTGGTATGGTGCGGATACTCGGTGTCCCGTCCATATGTCCATTTGAGAATACTTTTCGTAGTTGGGCGTTGTCACTGAAATACATGGTTCTGATATACTGTGGCACAATAAGTTCTTCCTTTATCAGTGTTAGTATATTGTTTCCGGTGATTTTTTCCAGTACACGCTTAAGGTATTCAAAGGCCTCGCCTGAATATCCATAGGATGTGCCAGGCTCCCTTACCATATGCTTGCCCCAGTTGGGCATACCGGATTTATGGGTGAGCACGTGCCATGCGGTCATTTTTCGATACTCTGGGTAATCAAGCTCAAGTTCATCAAATGGGAGATATTTGTGCAACGGTATTTGAAGGTCAATGAGATTTTTTTCCGCAAGTCGGTTCACAATAAATGAGAAAATCGGCTTGGTCATTGATGCCCCTTCGAACAAGGTTTCCTTGTCCACTTTTTTATTAGTGGCCACATTTGTAGCCCCATAGGTTTGGTGGTAAAATAGTTTTCGGTCTTTGATAATCGCCAACGCAGCCCCGGGAATATGGTAGTGGCTCATATAGGTCTCAACAAATCGGTCGACCTCTTTTTTTACATCAACGTCTTCGGATTTCAATACCCCTTCCTTTTGTATCAGCTTTGGAGGCGGGAGCAATTCTATTTCAGGTACCTCGTTCAAGGTGATGCCCTCTCCTTTTTTTACCTTTATATTGATATGTCCGGAACGTCGATAGAAATAGATTTTGGAAGGACTTTCCCAATAAAGGCCATTGGGAATGAAAACTTCGTAATCGCCCCTGGGCAATTTTAACTTGAAATTGCCCAGGGAGTCAACAGCTGTATCCATCCATTGTGAGATATCATCACTGGATTGGAAACGGATTTTTTTTGCCAGATTCAGAGTGGTTTTGTCCTGTAGTCTTCCTGAGATTTCTGTTAAACCGACTCCTTTGGGCAATAAAAGAACATCGCCCAAACATGCCGAGCATTCATGTTTAAAACCCATATTCGCTCCCCAGGTAAGCGTTGTGGTTTTTTCTTTGGGGTCGTCCTTGTCAAAAATAACATAGTCCATTCCAAGGGTCCTGCCCTCTTTGATGTAGCCCTTAAGCTGTATCCTCCACTCATAAATTGTATTGGTTCCCTCCCTGACCATGGCCATCTCGGCCATTTCCCAGTTTGCATTTGTGACCAATGGATCCCAGTTCCTTTCCTTTTCCACAATTTTCTTGACATACTCGTTGGCCTCAAGGGCGATTACCCCGGAAGGCCCTTTTTCATGTTTAGGGTCCAAATAAAGCACCTGCATGTCATGAGCCCACCATTCTGGGGTGCCTTCGTTCCGCACATACGTATCGTCCACCGTGCAAACCGAAATGTATAGGTACTGGTCTGACTCATCATAGCCAATGGTGAAATAACTTGCGAGGTCATCCGGACCATCGGGAACAAAGCTCTCTGGAAATCCCCCAAAATGGTATTTTGTGATATGTTCGGGCCAATCATCCAACTTTCCATCAATGGTTATATTTCCTATTGGATAGGCATAGGCCAACGAGCCATTATCTGCCCTTCCAGCAAAGGCCGATATCATTGCCAAGACCATTAGAAACATTGCATTTTGAGTGATGATAACCGTATGTGCTATGTTCGGTTGTTGTTTCATCCAATCAATCTCTTTTCTTTGAAATACATGTAACATTGTTATCCGGATCGTATCTTTGGTACAAAGGAAAGGGACGATAATGCCATGATAAAATCATCGGGCGTTCTTTTTAGGGTCATTTTTTTGAACGTCCAATTTTAAACCAAATAAAAACTTGAAAAACAGATATCTGTATATTTTTTTGAGCTGTATTGAAAAGAAGTATTTTCCTGAAAAGGAAGGTACGAATCGGCCCATGTCCCAAAGAGACTTTCAGTTGTTGATCGACCTGGTCGAAGAGAAGAGCAATGTCAAGATCAGTCTTTCTACCTTCAAAAGATTATGGAAGAGGGAGCATGACTATCGCCCACATCTGCACACCCTGAACTCCTTGGCAGGGTTACTTGATCATGAAAATTGGCAGGAGTTCAAGTCCAGTTTGGATGAACATGAAGATCCGCATCGGAAGTTGCCAATGCCCTATACCAAATCCCGCCCTCTTCGATGGGCCTTACCAATTATTGTGCTTGTTGTAATCTGTGGTATTGCAATCTTTTTCTACGGCTCAATGGATTCCAATAAGATGGACATACCGGATACCTTAAAGTTTGAAGTGGACAAGACCGTGACCTCAGGGGTTCCCAATACCGTTGTGTTCAATTATGACCTCAAAGCTGCGGTAGCAGATAGTTTCTTTATCCAACGATCGTGGAACTCTACCACCAAGACTCCAGTAGATCCGAGCAAAAATTACCTAACGGAGGTATACTACTTTCCAGGCTTTCATTGGGCCAAGTTAATGGCGAATGATTCCATAATAGGAAGAAGGCGCATCCATGTGAAAACAGATGGTTGGTTGGCAACGGCCAAATACAACCGACTGGACCACATTCCAAAGTATCTCGTCCACGATACCCTCTCCCAGAATGGGATAATGCGGATATCCCAAAAAAATTGGGAAACATCTGGATTGGATCGCACCAAAGAAATAGTGCTTTCCTATTATAATATCATGGAATATAAGGATATGGACAGCGATGCCCTGAGGGCTGATGTTCGGGTGAAGATTGAACGTTCGGAAACGGTATGCCCGTTTATGGAGCTTACCATTATCGACGAGCAGGATGCCTCATGGATACCCCTTATCCAAAAGGGCTGTGAGGGAAATTTGGCCCTAAAGGTAGGCGAGAACCAAATATCGGGAAAAGACAATGACCTTTCAGGTTTCGGTACCGATGTAGGCCAATGGCAGAATTTAGCGATGGAGGTAAGAAATGGGAAGGCGACCATTTTCTTGAACGGGCACCTGATCTATGAAATGGAAACCAATACTGGAAGGGGTAAGATAATGGGATTGATACTTAACTTTTCTGGAATGGGTGCTATCGATTATTTAAGGTTGGAAAGTTTGGATTCGGGCGAAATTTTTGTGGAGGAATTCTAAACTTTGAAAAAGGAGTATAAAGACCAGAACCTAATTCTGGAATAGAGGTGATTACTGGCTTTACAACACTTACATTTTTGATACTCACCGAATAGCTCACCAAAATCTGTGAATTCAAAAAAAGCGTACTAAAATGGCTATTGATATCATATTTTCTATTCAATTAAATTCATTTATAACTAAATAATAGGCAGAAAAATTTAGTTTTAAGTTTCCATAAAATTTGATGGATTTTGCGTTCGTTTAATAGGTACTTAAAGCACGTAGTGTTTACATTTTTTGTCCTGCCAGCAGGACGAAGAAGGTAAAGCAAGAGGGTAGCGCTAAAGCGACTCAGCTGACCTCACCCCATCCAAAAACTCCGCCTCGGCCAAAGGCAATAGTTGGGCGGCCATTTCCAAAACGGCCTGAACGTTAACATCCGGTTGGGGAATGTGGGAATGATTCGCAGCATTTTCATTGTCCAAAGCTAAGATGCAAACATTCAAAAGTGATTCGATTTTAAAAAGCAGGTCCCGATAGTCTTTCATGGGAAGTTGGGCAGCCTTACAACCACGTTTTGTTGGAGAAAGCGAACTAAAATAGGACTCAAGCGGCAGGTCAAGTTGGGATAGGTCAAGTGTGTTTTTGGTTTTCATTTGAGAAATATTTTGTAAGCAAATAATATGACAAATATAAAAGACTTTTTAGTTTGTCAAACTTTTGTATGACAAAAATGTCAGCTTATCCGTTGACATTTGTTTTGTGACTAAAGCAGAATTAAAGCAAAAAATTGGTGAACGAATCGTCGAACTTCGCACCGATAAAGGATGGAGCCAATCTGATTTAGCTAGAGCTTGCGGTAAGGACCGTCAGGCTATGGAAAAATTGGAAAATGGTAAAGTAAATCCTACTTTGTACACGCTTCAAGAAGTAGCGTCAGCATTGGAAATTTCTTTATCTAAACTCATAAACTTTTAGGATGTTGTTGTCTTAGACTAACCGCTTGTTCCGAAAGGCGATACCAGAACCTGATTTTAAGTACTTCTCAAAAACATACGCTTTTTTCTTATTGGTAAAAACCACGTAGGTGACCAATTCAAAAGGCAATCTATAACCTGTAGAAAACGATTTGCCTTCTCGGTGTTCCTTTAATCTTCTTTGCAAATTATTGGTAAAGCCAGTGTAGTACTTTCCATCACTGCATTTCAAAATATAAACCGTCCAAGTCATTTCAAATAAACTATATAGCCTAGTGGACGGGTCCACCGTAGCCCGATGAAACAAAAACAAAAGGAGGTTGAACAGAAAAATAAAGCTCCCCTTCGCACAAGGCTTCGGGGAGCGTAGGTGGAGCCGGGGAGAATCGAACTCCCGTCCAAACAAGCAATAACAGAGCTTTCTACATGCTTAGTCTTGGTTCAATTTTCGACCTGTGACCGACCCAAAACCGCCTATCACAAGCTTAGCTTCTTTAGTTTAGAATGGTTATCGAAGCCATAACCACCCGGTGTTGACTTTTATGGTGCTCCTAAATGAATCGCCGTCAACAAGGGCTATTCAGGAACATTCAGCTTTCCGCCCTAGGCGGACTAGGCTAAGACTTACTGTAATTCAGTCGATTAAGCAGCTAAAGCGTAGTTAGACTCGCCATTTAAAAGTGTGAGACGTTGAATTAACGAGCATCATTCCCATAGCTCGACATGCTTACAATGCCATTGGTCTCGCTGTCAAAACCAGTCGGCCCCATAATGAGATAGTATCTGTCATAGGCAGATGCGTTATCGAATTATGTCCGCCGTATCCGCCTTAAGCGGAGAAGGTAGACCCTAATTCATCTCATTTTTTTATCAAAGAACTCTTCACTTCACGTGGCCCGTTGTATCGGGTTGAATCGAGAAGTGGGCGTTTCCACCTTCGTAAGTCTTTTACACCAAGGTTTTAAAGACTATAGACTTCGGTGGACCGGGCTTTCGGCAGTCGCTTTTGCAAACCGTCACTTCGACTTCGCTCAGTGACCGCGCAAAGAGCTCCAACAGTGTCTCAATCCCTAACGCTCTTTCTTAGCTATTTAATAGCTTCGAAAAATATAATCCACCATAACCTTGATTAAGGTGAATTTGGGTTTGTCCTCCGAAGCGCAAACCTGATTTGCGCGAAGGAGGGCAAAGGTAACCAATTCTTCAACAATCCAGAACTTCGCTGGCTTTGTCCGAAAAGTTTGCGTACCCTTGGCAATCCCCTTAAATTCGGCAAAAAGTATACCAGATTTATGAAATTCGGAATCATCCGCGAACGCAAAAACCCACCGGACCGCAGGGTGGTACTTTCACCAGAAGCTTGCCAGCAAGTGTTGAAACGCCATCCCAAAGCCAGTATTGTGGTTGAATCCTCGCCCATACGCGTGTTCGAAGATGCCGAATATTCTAATTTGGGTATACCCGTTGCTGACAGTGTTGCAGATTGCGATGTGCTGCTTGGTGTAAAGGAAGTACCCATTGATGCCCTCATTCCGAATAAGAAGTACTTTTTCTTTTCACATACTATCAAAAAACAACCTTACAATCGTGACCTGCTTCGTGCCATTTTGGAACGAAACATTGAATTATACGACCACGAAGTAATTACCAACCTCAAGGGGCAACGTCTCGTAGCTTTTGGGCGCTATGCCGGTATTGTCGGAGCCTACAATGGCATTCGCGCTTACGGACTCAAGTTCAAAACTTTTGAATTGCCCAAAGCGGAAACCCTTCGCGACCAGCAAGCTTTGATTGGAGAGCTTCAAAAAATACAATTGCCCAACATCAAAATACTATTGACCGGAAAGGGTAGGGTAGGCAATGGCGCCAAAGAAATGCTGGATGCTATGCACCTCAAAAAGGTCAATGTAAGGGAGTACTTGTCGGAAACCTTTTCCGAGCCAGTCTATTGCCAAATTGATGCCTCCGAATACAACAAACGAAAAGATGGCGTGCGAGGGAACAAAGCAGACTTTTTTGCCAATCCAGAGGAATACAAATCCAACTTTTTTCGCTTTGCCGAGGTGACTGATTTCTACATTGCAGGACACTTTTATGGGCAAGGCGCACCGTATTTGTACACTCGTGAGGATGTGAAGCATCCTGATTTCAACATAAAAGTGGTGGCCGACATCAGCTGCGATATCGAAGGTCCCGTGGCAACAACCATCCAACCATCCACCATTGCGGACCCCATTTATGGGTACCATCCGCAAAACGAGGAGGTGGTGGATTATCATGATGACAGGGCGATTGCCGTCATGGCTGTGGATAACCTCCCTTGCGAGTTGCCAAGAGATGCTAGCATCGGCTTTGGAGAAGCCTTTTCAAAATACGTAATCCCTGCCTTTTTCAATGGCGATGCCGATGGAATATTGGAACGCGCCCGAATGACCCAAAATGGAAAGCTTACCCAACACTATTTGTATCTAAAAGACTACGTGGAAATCGGATAAAAAAGCACTTCATCGGAGGTCCTTTCCATAACGTTAAAATATTCTAATTTTTTTGTTATCTTCCGCTTCCTTTACTAGACGAATAGTGAAATTCAATTGGGTCATATCCGGTGAAACGGATGCAGCGGTAAAAAGAGCTTGTATCGATTTGGAATATCGATTACGACCTAGAATCACCAAATTTTTAATGTCCCGTCTGGATGCAGAGTGCTGCGGCAACTTTAGCTGTTTTTACTTTGATGTGGATTTGGAAAACAAAAATGTCTCCATCTCTGAGAAAACCCCAAAAGACTACATCGACCAGATTAGGGATGATTTCGAAATAGAAATCAACGGGTTACGCACCTCTATTTTTTCAGCGGCTTCCTGAGCCTTTTCTTTTTTTGATTATCCTCTTTATCAAAATTTGGCTTTTATGGTGATTGTATAACCTATCGAATTAGCGGAATAGGTTTTAGGCAGCGAATGTTTACCAATTATCGTGGTTTTTGAAATTCAGTCGAATTTTAGTTGCAGAAAATCATTTGGGCCCTACATTAGTTGTTCAGAAAAAACCTATAAATGAAACGCATTCCCCTACTCTTAACCCTAGTGTTATCATTTCAACTTGTTTTGGGCCAGAACACAACCAAGAAGGAGCTTGCTCCGGAGCTTCTTTTCAAAAAATCAAAACAAAGTCAATTTTCCATATCGCCAGACGGTAAGCTTTTTATGGAATTGGTGAAAGGAAACAATTCTTATGACATTGTTGTCGTAGATATTGACAATTACAAGGTTCTACATCAAATCCCAATGGGCTCCAGGTCTATCCAGAAATTAGTTTGGTTGAATGACCGCAGAATTGCCTACAGCTCCCAGGGTTTGATTGAAGCCATGGATATTGATGGAGAAAATGAGATGACCCTTGTAGACTATAAGTTCGATAACAAAAACTATCGAAACTACTATAACCTGAAAAAGATGATTCGCATCAACTCTTTGTATGATGATGCGCGATTGGACAGAAAACATGTGCTATTCCAGTCCACCAACTATAAATACTATTCTGTTATCAAAAAAGAAAACGTTTTTACCGGACAGGAGTTTACGATAATGGATGGTACGCGCCACAAAATCAATCGTTGGCTGGTTGACAAAAAGGGCAAACCTGTTGTGGGCCTAAGAATTGAGGACGATACGTTTCGATATTTCGTGGAAAACCCTACTAGCAGGGAATGGATTCCGTTGAAAGTAAAGTTTGGAGAACATTATCATCCGGTAGCTTTCAGTGGAAAAACTTTTTTGAATCAACCTATTACCTACGAAGGCGCGGGTTTTGAAAAGGACGTTATCTACATCACCAGCAACGTTCAGAGTGACAAGCGGAAACTCTTTTCATACAATTACAGAACCCACCAAATCATAGATACCTTGGTCTCTGACAAGAATTGTGACATAGGAGACCCTGATGGTGAGGATTTGGCCTTGATTTTTGATTTCAAAAACGAAAAATTAGGAGGCGTTGTCTATCAGGGGATTCGACCTCAATTTATTCCGTTTTCAGAGGATTTTAAACGAATTTCAGATACGCTTCGCACCAAATACAAAAGCTACTTTAACCAAATCTTGGACGTAGATAAAAACAACAACCGTGTTGTGGTTCGCCAGTGGAGTGATACCTATGCGGGTAATATCGGGGTTTACGACATGGAGACCGGCGATTACTCCGTTATGGTAGATTTTAATCCCGAATTGGAAGAGTACAAACTATCCAAAACCAAAATTGTAGGGGTAAAAAACCGGGAAGGAAAATATTTACCCTCTTATTTCAATTTACCCGATACGTACTCAAATAAGGAAGGCAGTAAACCTGTTCCGTTGGTGGTCATTCCCCATGGAGGGCCCTTTGCCAGAGATTACTGGAACTTAGATGCCTATGCTCAATACTTCAGTTATAAAGGGTATGCGGTGCTTAGACCGAATTTTCAAGGTTCTGTAGGTTTTGGAAAATCACATGTTATGGCCGGGGTGAGAGGCATCAATACCGTAATGATTGATGATATCGCAGATGCTACCCAGCACATCATGGATAAATTCAATGTGGATAAAGAGAAGACGTTCATTTTCGGACATAGTTATGGAGGGTACGCCACTTACATGAGCTTAGTCCGTTATCCCGAACTATTTAAAGCTGGGGTTGCAATAGGCGCTCCAACGGATATAAAGCTCCTGATGAAGTCATTCAAAAAAGATGGAAGTGATTTTGCCTACGAGTTCTGGAAATCCGTTTTGGGTGGAAGGGATAGTGACTATTTGAAAGAAATATCGCCCATCACCTATGTAAAAGACATCAAGAAACCTATTTTGGTTTTTCATGGTAGAGATGACGGAATTGTGCCCATAGAACAAACCGAAGTGATGCAAGAAGCCTTCCGAAAAAAGGGAAAAACCGACACGTTTACCATTATTGAATCGCAAGGGCATAGCATTGAAAACAGTAATAGTATTGGCTATGTGCTAGAAGAGAGCGAGTTGTTTTTTAAGCGGCAGCGTTAATATTTTGTTGGAATTTTCAAGCTATTGCTCCATCTAAAAACCATAAAACACACCCAAAGAAATATGCCAAAGGCAAAGGTCATCAACCAAGTGTAAGGGAGGCTTAAATCTGCAAGAATTGCTTCTATAATGGCATAAGGGCGGACAAGAACATCCCAAGAATTGAAGCGCAAAAAACGACCGATATAGATGCCAAATCCAGAGAGTATGCATATTATTGGAGCAAGCAAAAACTTCCAAAAGTTGGATAGCTGGTCTGCTATCGCATAATTAAAATCCGCTAAGGAAAGCACGAAGAGCAGTAAGCCATGCACCGCGAAGACAAAGACCAAAAAGAGGTCAAACCACATCCAATTGGAGGCCCCGTTGTGCAGGTGAACCAAATCCGTAATCAAGTAGGGCGCATTTGGGAATAGCAGAAGCCAAAGTCCCCAAATACCAAGTCGAAACAGTTTTGATATGCCCTTCTGCGGATTTAAAAGCATCGATTGACTCAGCACATAAGGCAGAAACGCTAAAAAGAGGTTCCAAACCAAAAATCCATAAAAGAAGGAACTCGTTACTACGAATCGAATAGAAATCAATAGAAGGGCCAATCCCGTGAATAGCCATAAGGGATAGTACTGCAGCAAAAGAAAACGGAAAAGATATTTCATACCATTGGAATTGTAGGTCGCCCCAAAACAAAATGAGGCGACCCGAGGTGATTACGTTAACTGCGGATTTCCACTCCAATCAATTTTTCGCGAGGCGAACATGATGAGCGCCAAAATCAAGAACAATCCAATACTGCCTACCAATAAGGCGTAGTCTTCCAACTGAATAATTACGAAAATGAAGCTGTACAAACTAAACATGGAGCCAAGGATAAGCATGGTGAACTTTGCGTTTTTCAAAATGGATTTGGAGTAAACGGTTATCAAAGTGACTACGGCCGTACCTGAAATCAGATAGGCGTTTAAATAGTTCTGATGTTCAGAAATAGAGATGAGCAAAGTGTAAAACATCACCAGCGCCAGGCCAATCATAAGATATTGAAAGGGATGAATGGGGATTTTACTGCTGATTTGAATCAAAAGGAAAACCAAAAAGGTCAATCCAATTATCATTAATCCGTATTTGCTGGTGCGTTCGGTTTTCTGATAGTCATCAATAGGAACTAAGAACTCAGTTCCAAACGAAAACTCAAGTAAATCAGGAAGACGGTCAAAGAAGTACTGACCGAACCTTCGATTGGTCTCTAATACCTTCCACTGTGCTTCAAAACCAGATTTGATGATTTTTTTGCCCTCGGTATCCGGTAGAAAATTGCCATTGAAACTAGGGGAATGCCAATTCGATTTCATAAAGACTTGGGTTTCCTTGCCAATGGGCACATATTTCAAGTTTTGACTTCCGTTGATGGTAATATTGGACTGAAATGCCATAGTATTTGTTACGATGTTTTCTAAGTCCTTTAGGTAGCCCGATTCGAGTGTGTTGAGGTAAGTATTGTCAAATTTTGGTTTTAAGGCGTAGCTATGGTCCCCGAGGGCAATCTTAACCGTATTGCGTATCCCTTTGAGATTACTGGTTTTAAAAAGTAGCGTGGCCTTTTCCCAAAGCACATCTTTATTGCTGACGTCTTTACCTGAAAAATCAATTTGGGCGAACTTGCCTGAAATGGCATTTTCAGAAGTATACACCACCGACTCATAAATTCCACGTTCCAAAGGTTGGGTTTTCACATCACTTTTGATGTTCAGTTCCCAAGGGAAGAAGTAGGCCAAGTGCTTTTCGGGTTTTTGGGAGACAATGAAAGTTTTGGTCTTATCATCAAATACTTTTTCCTCAACGTAGGTGAGATAGGGCACCTTTAAAATGGGTCCGTTTAAAATGACTTCCTTGCCCCATTTGGTGTTGATTTCTTCGATGACCTCGGTTTGTCTAAAACCTCGTTCTCGAATAAGGTCTTTTACGAACCCCAGGGGCATCAATAGCACTAGGATTAGGAATCCAACAGCAAGCATTTTTGCAGTTATTGAATGTCTGAACCATGAACCGATTCTGTTTTTTGTATTTTTCATATAATTAAATTTAAAGTACTTTGTATTTCAAAGTAAAATAATAAAAAAATTTATGTGTTGTGGATAAGCTTTTCCAAAGCGGTAATGTGAGCTTTGAAAGCTTTTTTGCCTTCAGGGGTTGCTGAATATTTTGTATTTGGTTTTTTTCCGATAAATGACTTTTTTATTTTGATATACCCTGCAGATTCCAAGGTGCGACTATGACTGGCCAGGTTACCGTCCGTAACGTCTAGCAGCTCTTTAAACCGGTTGAAATCCACCTGTTCGTTCACCATTAAAATAGACATGATTCCGAGGCGGATGCGATGGTCGAATAGTTTATTAATACCGTCAATAAGTCCCATAGACTTAAGCTTTCTCTTTTATGGACATTAAACTTCCGTAAATAATGTGAAATACCCCAAAACCGACGGTCCAGAATACCAGTCCATATCCCGGAAAAGCCGTACAAATAAGCCCCAATACGATTTCGGCATACCCTAAATACCTTATGTTTCCTAGGGTGTATTTTGAGGCATTCACCAAGGCCAAGCCATAAAAAATGAGCATAAGCGAAGCCGTTAAGCCATAGTGCTGGTTATTCAGTTTGATTAGAAGGTATATCCCTCCGGTAAGCAACGGAACTAAGAAATTTATGAGTAATCTTCGGGTGGTATCGTCCCAAATTTTCTCGTTGTTCTGACGCGCTTTGCGCTGCGTCAGAAAAAAGGCAGTCAAGACGCTTGCAGCGGCAACCGCAAAAAGTACGATGAACATCATTTTGAAATTCCAACTGTGAAGAACCACATAGTCCTGGTTGGGAAGTAGAAAAAGGTACGTTACGCTGGCACCAATGATTGCATAAATTCCAGCTAGTATACCTGATAAACCACTCAGCGAGATGAAACGGGAAGACCGATTCATCATGTCCTTTATCTCGGAGATATCGTTCAGATATTTTTCATTCATAATAAAGTACTTTGAATTACAAAGTAAAATAATTTTAAAACAACCGCCAACTAAAACCCTAATTTTAGGGTATGAATCCTGCGGAAACCTACATTTTGAATCAGCCCGAACCCAAAAGAAGCATTTTGATGCATCTAAAAGCGGTTATTGAAGTTGTGGTCCCCGAAGCGGATATAAAACTCAAATGGGGTATTCCTTGTTTTTATAATGGAAAGCATCCGTTATGTTACCTCAATGCACCACCCAAACAAGATTACGTGGATGTGGCCTTTTGGAACTCTGCCCATTTGACCAAACACATCGAGTTGATGGTTTCTGAAAAAAGAAAAGTGGTAAAATCATTGCGATATACCACTTTGGAGTCTATTGATGAAACCGTTTTAGTCGAAGTGCTGAGCGAAGCGAACCAGCTTAAAGAAAAAGGCTTCTACAAGCGTGATTAAGCTTATTTGCTTTCTGACTTTCTAATGGTTAATGAAGCATTTTTTTGTTGGTCTACTGCGTAACCAAAAAATTCTCTTAACGGTTGATACATGTTTGTAGGGAAGTACGGATTTTTAAGATTGAGCTCATAGGTGATTTTAGCTCGCGAACCTTGAGCAATACTCATAATTTTCATGTATCCCAATCCATTGCCCAGTTGTACTTCTTGATTTTCTGGCATCTGTTCGATTTCATACCCTTGAGGTATGGTTATGTTTAAATCGAACTTCCAATTTCTACTATGACCGAAATCTACCGGAAAAGTTCTCTCCTCAAGCCCTAAAGGGTTACTGGCAAAGAATTGAATGAGAAAAGGGTTGAAAAATAGCACCTCGTTCTCTAAATCCATCTCAGTAGCAAAGGAGAATCTTTCATAGGTTCTTTCGCTTGAACTTTGCTTTTCCAAAAACGAATACTCGTCAATTTCGAAAATGTCACCATAATTCGTATCAAGCACATCCAAAATCTTATCAGTATCATTATCAAGGTCCTTCAATGCTTTTCTACGTCTCAATCCGTCATACCCCATGCGTATTTGGTCCATAGTTCCAGCAAAAACACCTAAGTCCTCATCATAGTTGAGATTGGTGCGGTAAATAATCTTGTTTCCTGGTAGCGGAACAATATTTTCCCAATAACTCGCTTCACTAAAATCCATTACCCTGCCGTAATGATTTAAACATTTATAAGGTATTCTGCCAAAGGCCATAAACTTATCGGTGGCATCCAAAAAATATTTTTTTCCACCGATTTCGGTAAAAGCAACTAAGTAATTGAAATCTTTCATTACCGGGTAGGTTTTCTTGGCTAGTCCATTGAAACGCGTTGATAACAACATCATGTTTGTTTTGATGTCTGCCGCATTTAAAAGATTTATCAGTGACATATTAATTTCTGCTGCTGTTCCCTTTCTATTGTTAAAAGCCTGCTTTACACGTGCTTTACCATAGCGTCCGTGTTTTCCGTTCCATGTGTAATGATTCTTTACGAAATCAAAGATGCCCTTCGCTTTTGCTAGAGGGTCTGATTCTTCGAATAGGCTGTCGGGAACATTTTTTTCAAAAAACCCTTTTTTGGTTAGCTGTCCACCAATATCCTTGTCTTTTTTGAACTGGCTATCTACACTTTTCCATGTTTTGGTATAGGTTGTTACTTTTCCGCTGAATCCCCTATATTCAGAAATTTCGAAATCCAATCGTGCCAAATAATTATATGGCGAAAGCATGTACTGTTCATCGTATTCAAAGGCTGGAATATCCTTCATTGCAAAAGTTACGTTTTCACAGTCTGCACCGTCGCTTGAATTAGGTAGATAAAAACATCGCTTTTTGATTGTGGCATCATTTACATCAAGGGGCAGATTGCCAATAAGCGCTTTATTAAAAGTGTAATTGCCGGGTATTTCAGCATGATATTCACTGTAGACTACGGGTATGTCCGATTGAAAAAACCAGTCATCCAAATACTGCACCCATGGTGATATTTTTGTGTATTTGTATTCTAAAATAGCACCAGGTTGAACTTCAGGAAATGTGAATTTCAGTTCTTTACGGTTTTCACTATGATCCGTAGTAAACATATCCTTATCAGCTACATAATGTTTTTTCCCGTTGAGGAAAGTAAGGGCTTGTAAGTCTTCTATTTTCTCCGAAGTACCATCGTTGTGATAGAATAAAATCTCAACAGTACTTTGATTTATTTCTTCCTTTTTTAACACTTTTACTCTTGCATGTACAGTTTGCCGCATCACAACTCTACTGTCTTTTACCTCAAATTTGGTATCACTGGTATCAAAGAGGTAAACAGCGGCTGCCGTGGTATCTTTTTCGTATACCGTCATGTTTTTTTCTTCGGCACTATAAACGCCAAATTCAGATTGCGCAAAAGAGGATAGGATTCCTGAGAAAAATAGGGTGAATACAACAAGTAGTAATTGAGGTTGTTTCATGGGGGTTACGTGTTTGGAATGGAAAATTAACTTTTTGGCTTTTTTTAACACATCCTAAATGGATAAATGGTCAAAAAAATGGATGAAAAACGCAGATATGCCCATCCTTCGGATTACAAAATAAGTTCAATGGAATCCTACAATTAACAAGGTGGTTTAAAAAGATATCAGTAATCCATTATATCTTTTTTTCCGCAAAAGAAAGAAACCGCCCTATCGTGAGAGAGGACGGTTGTCAACAAACAAGAACGCAATGCAAACGTTTTGCCTTTATTTGGGGAACTAGGTGTCGCTTTCTTCATCATCATCCCGGTCATCTAAATCAATGATAATGGTGTTCCCGTCATTATCGGTTTGTTCTGCTTCATTGTCACAGGTCCCATCACCATAATCCAAAGTTGTGGATTGCGTATTTTCGGTTTGCACCCAAACCCCACTTACAATGTATCGGCAACCTGATTCCGTCCGAAGTGGAGTGGTAATTTCGTAGCTATAGGTATCTCCGTTATTAAACGCGGTCTGGCCATCACCTGTCGTCAACTGATAAAAACTAAAAAAGGATTCTTCGCTGTCCTCCCAAAAGGTTTCAATGGAATACGTAGTGGTATCGGTCGCTTCCAAACCATCGGGCCATTCGAATTCAAACTCTGACGTGTATCGGTAGGTGTATTGTCGGGAATCACTTTGATTGTAGGTGGCAGTAGCGCTACCAGAAACCGCTATGTCATTGTACTGATAGTTTTCCAGCTCGTAAACAATGTTGTAAACCCCTTCTTCCAGTAAATAAGTAACCTTGATTTTACCTGATACCACATCTTCATTGGGTAGGGTACAAGCTTCGCCATAATCAATGGTAAGTAAGGAACCTTCGTCATCGTTTTCTTCCAAAGTGATGCTAGCACAAGATTCTTCGCTATTCCTACTTGTTGTTGAGGATTGGGTGTCAAAGTTACCCGTAACCGTGCCATTTATATGATTTACGGCTCTATCGAGTTCACTTTTTTCTTGCTGGGTTTTTACTTCATCGGTATTGGTGGCTACCGCACTGCTACCGTCGTTGTCATCATCTTGACAGGCCAAACATAACATCCCCAAAAGTAGGATGGGACTGAATTTGAAAATCTGATTTTTCTTCATAACGCACAATATTTGATTAAACACTTCATGGTTGAGCTAACCTCTTAAGGGCGATTAAACGTCCTGTGTTAAGAGGTTATGTAATTGTGGTTCATTATGTTGAGGTCAATTTGAATTGAAGGTAGCGACAATCATCCGCGGTTGAAATTCTAATATACCAACACGGGAATTCCATAGATGAACACAGAAGACAAACCCGTTTAAAAACCAAAACGAACTAGAAAATCAGGATTTTTAGAGAAATAAGATTAGGAATCAAAAGTGGAAACCACGGCTCTGAGCGAAACCAGTTGCTCCAATAACTTTTCCAGAAGACTTAGGTCTAGCATGTTGGCCCCGTCACTTTTAGCGTTCTTGGGGTCGAAATGGGTTTCCATAAAAAGACCGTCCACACCAGCTGCGATTCCTGCTCGTGCCATAGTACTAATTAAAGCAGGACGTCCACCTGTTACCCCAGAAGATTGATTGGGTTGTTGTAAAGAGTGGGTTACATCCAATACTACGGGGGCAAATTGTTTCATAGTCGGAACCCCTCTGAAATCAACAACCATGTCTTGATACCCAAACATAGTCCCTCGGTCGGTTATCCAAGCCTTTTCGTTACCAGAGTCTTTGACCTTCCGCACAGCGTGTTGCATGCTTTCAGGACTCATGAATTGCCCTTTTTTGAGGTTTACTACTTTTTGGGTTTCAGCAGCCGCCACAACCAAATCAGTTTGGCGCACTAAAAAAGCGGGAATCTGCAAAACATCGACATATTCAGCTGCTTTTTTGGCATCATCAACTTCATGAATGTCGGTAATGGTGGGTACCTCAAAGGTTTCAGATACTTTTCTGAGAATTTTCAAGGCTTTTTCATCTCCAATTCCGGTAAACGAATCAATGCGACTGCGATTGGCCTTTTTAAAGCTGCCTTTGAAGACGTAAGGAATTTTGAGTTTATCGGTAATGCTGACTACAGACTCGGCAATACGTAGCGCCATATCTTCACCTTCAATAGCACAGGGACCGACTAGTAAAAAAAAGTTGTCTCCGTCCGTATGTTTGATTTGTGGAATAGCTGCTAGATTCATGCCGAAATTTTGGGCAAAGGTAGCGAACTTACAGTATTAATTTCTTCAAAGTATCCATGTACCCGCGGCTTACCCGAACCACCTCCCCATTGGACATGGTCACGTCATAACTCTTCCCATATCGGTCCAGTTCCTTGACCTGGTCCAGATTAATGATGGAAGAACGATGTACCCTCACAAAAACATCAGGATTTAACTTGTTTTCTAAATCGGAAATGCCATAGTTGCTCAAAAACGCATTTGAACTCGTATGCACTTTGGAATAGTCACCATAGGCTTCTACCCAAACAATATCCTCAACTTTAATGGAAACCAATTTTTTGTTGAATTGAACCAAAACCCGACTAGGGAAAGTGCTATCATTCAAAACGACATTTTGAACCAACGCTTGGAGTTGGTTTTGGTCCTGCGAAAGCTTTTCAATAGCCGTTTTAAAGCGCGCCTTGGTGTAGGGTTTCAACAAATAGTCTACGGCATGTACTTCGAAGGCTTTCAAAGCATATTCGTCATAAGCCGTAGAAAAAATGATTTTTGGGATTTCGTCAAGGTAGTTCAGCACCTCAAAACCCGTTTTTCCTGGCATTTGGATGTCCAAAAAAATTAAATCGGGTTTGAATTCATTGATTTCCTTAATGGCATCCACACCATTATTGGCCTCACCTACCAAAACCAAATCAGGATAATCGGAAAGATATTCTTTGATGAGCTGCCTTCCGGCTTTTTCATCATCTGCAATCACCACTTTCTTCATATGGCGAAAGTAATCTTTATCCCTTGGGGTAGATTGTCCAGCACCTCAAGTTGGGATTGATACATTTTTTGAAGGCGTAAACGGGTATTGGTCAAGCCTACGCCCTTTCCAAAAATGGACTCCTTATCTCGGATACCTACTCCTGTATCCGCAATTTCGAACTTGAGCTTTGAGTCTTCCTTGAAAATTGAAATGGAAATTTCCCCACCCTCGATACTATTGGATATGCCATGTTTCACCGAATTTTCGACCAAAGGTTGCAAAAGCATAGGCGGAACCTTTTCATCCAGAATATCAGGGGAAACATTGAAGTCAATTTTAAGGCGTTCTTCAAAACGGGCTTTTTCCAATTCAAGATACTTCCGAACAAAATCCAGCTCTTCTCGCAACGTGACGAATTCTTCTTTGGTAGCTTTTAATTGGTATCGAAAGAGGTCTGAAAGGGTCGCGACCATGTCTCTTGTACTTTCAAGATGAGGGGGAATAGTCGCATTTATAGTATTAAACACGTTGTACAAAAAGTGAGGATTCAATTGCGCTTTAATAGCGGCCAGTTCACTTTTTAATGCGGCTTGTTTCAATTCACCCTCTAGTTTGAGCTTTTTTTGGTTTTCGACATAATATTCATAGACATGATAAATGGCAAATTGAATCTGATAAAAAAGGGCTGGAATATAAATGTCCCATACTTCGGCAGCACCCTTTAAATGAAACCAACCCAGCCAATCACAAATGGCGTAATACACATATTTTGAACCAAAAACAAAAAGAGGAAGAAATACTAGATGCAATGACACTCGCAGCCAAAAGGATTTTTTCTTGAGTTTCCAAAACAGGAGCCACCAAATGGGAATCGTGAACAAAAAGAAGACGCTGTATTGTAATCCTCCTCCATCAGAATAAGCTCTGAAGCCCAAAAAGTCCATTGTTTCGCGCCTTTCAAGAGGAATATTAAGGTAAACCGCCAAATGATATAACCACGAAGCGAATAGATAGAATCCAAGAACAGCTAGAAGTTGTTTTCCAGTAATCCCCCAAATGACTTTTTTGTCCATGATAATCAACCTTTTGGGAAAGGTAGTTAATTCAGTAACACCCAAAAAAGGTGGGTCGACGAATTGACCTATAGCTCGACGGATGGCCCAGGTCCACTCATCGGGCTATAGGCCCACTGGTCAGGTTGTGGTTTTTTTTGTGTAACCTTATTCGAATTTTTGGGTAAACATTGTAAATAACCTGTCATGAAACATGTATTTTTTGCACTCCTCTCTTTTTTTACCCTTTACACGAGTGCACAAACCATCAAAGGAAAACTAACCAATGCCACAGATGGGCCGGTACCTTATGCGGCTGTCACCTTAAGTTCTCCTTTGGATTCTAGTCTGGTAAAGGCTACCATAAGCAATGAAGAAGGAATATATGTTTTAAAAGACCTACAGCCCAGTGAGTACTTATTTAAGGTGAATGTTCTGGGCTATGCCGATTTAGAGCGCAAAATCAATTATGAAAGCGGAGATTTGGATATGGGCACCCTTGTTCTGACCGAGGTAACCGAGAATCTGGCGGAAGTCACAGTCGTTGCCGAAAAACCGATGGTTCAAGTCATGGCAGATAAAACTGTTTTCAATGTACAAAACACCATAAACGCAACGGGAACTAGTGCCTTTGAATTATTGCGGAAAGCACCAGGGGTCATTGTAGACAACAATGGAGGAATTATTGTAGAAGGTAAGTCAGGAGTACAGTTTTTTATTGATGGGAAGTTGTCCGTATTGCAAGGTGACGACTTGGTGAACTTTTTGGAAAGCCTTCAAGCCACCGATATTGAAGCTGTGGAAATTATCACACAGCCTTCTTCCAAATACGATGCCGCGGGTAATGCGGGAATCATCAACATTAAGTTGAAGAAAGACAAAAGCTTGGGAACCAATGGAACGTACACCTCAGGGATAACCACTGGTGATTTTGCCCGATTCAATAGCAGTTTGAATTTCAACAATAGAGGTAAAAAGGGAAACTTGTATGGAACCTATAGCAATCGCTTTGGAAAAACCACTGGATTCATCAATCTTTTTCGAACACAATCCGAGACCCAATTTGATGCCGTAACTAATAGTATTTACGACCGGAATAGCAACAACTTGAAATTGGGGTATGATTACTACGTCAACAAAAAGCATACGATAGGGGCCATTTTCAATGGGAACTTCAATAACGGATTCAGTACGGATAACAATCGTACCCCCATTCGTCCGGTAGGGAACGTTGAAAACGACAGTATTTTGGTCGCCTTGAACCAAACGGATAATACTTCGTACAACATCAATGCGAATGTGAATTACCGTTATGCCGACACTTTGGGCTATAGCGTAAATGTAGATTTGGATTATGGGCGTTACAATAGCGACCGGAATGCCTTTCTGCCCAACACTTATTTTGATGGAACTGAAAGTATCATCCTAAGTCAACGGACAACGCTACAAGAAACCCCCATCAATATCAATATTGCTACGGTAAAAAGTGATTACGAACAGAACTTTTTAAAGGGAAAGTTAGGCCTCGGCTTCAAGTTTTCATGGATTGAAACGGACAATACCTTCAACCAATTCAATCAGATAAATGGTGAACCCATTCTGGACACCGAACAAAGCAACATTTTTACCTATACAGAAAACATTAATGCGGCCTATTTCAATTACAACCGAAAATGGGGCAAATGGAATTTGCAATTTGGTTTGCGTATGGAAAACACTATTTCCGATGGAAATCTGGAAAGTGAGCAGGCCAATGAAAATGAACGTGTAGAAAGAAACTACACAGATTGGTTTCCCTCCGGCGGATTGACCTATCAATTGAATCGAAAAAACCAATTTGCGCTTACCTATAGCCGAAGGATTCAACGCCCAAATTACCAATCCTTGAACCCCTTCAAGTATCAGCTAAACGAACTATCCTTTAGTCAAGGGAATCCATTCTTACAACCGCAATACACCAATAATGTGAAGTTGTCCCACACTTTTAACTACAGACTGACTACCGCCTTGAGCTATACGCGTATCACCGACTTTTTTGCCCGAGTAACCGTAGCGGAAGGGGAGACCTCTAACTTTTTGACCACTTTGAATGTGGCCAATCAAAGTGTGTACAACTTGGGGGTATCCTATCCTAAGAAAATACTCAGCTGGTGGGATGTTTATGTTAGCGTTAACGCCTACATCAGCGATTATGAAGCGACAAGTCCAGAGTTTTTGCCCGTACGCCAAGAGACTTTGAGTTTCTACGGACAGAATACCTTTAATCTTGGGAACGAATGGCGAGCTGAAGTATCCGGTTGGTACAACTCTCCATCCATTTGGGGCGGAACGTATCAAACCCGCTCGTTAGGTTCGTTAAATGCAGCCGTTCAGAAAAAATTCTTTGACAATCGATTTACTGCAAGATTGGCTATGAATGATATCCTGTTTACGTCACCTTGGGCTGGGGTCACACAATTTGGCGATTTATTCATCGATGGGAGCGGAGGGAGTGATTCCCGAAGGGTTGCCTTCAGCCTAACCTATGATTTTGGTCGCAGTGAAATCAAGAAGGCCCGTAAGCGTAAAACCGGGCTTCAAGATGAGTCAGACCGCATTAGCAGCTAAAAGTTTCCAAAAAAGTAAAACACACAAGTCTTCCTTTAAAATTAGCAGTACCTTTGCGGCCTGAAACTGAGGGTATGGCCAAAATTAAGAACATCGCAATCATCGCTCACGTCGACCATGGGAAGACCACTTTGGTAGATAAAATCATGTATCACTGTCGTTTGTTTCGCGATAATGAAAACAAGGGGGAGTTGATTCTTGACAACAATGACCTGGAACGGGAACGTGGGATTACCATTGTTTCCAAAAACGTTTCGGTAACCTACAAGGACACCAAAATCAATATTATTGACACCCCCGGTCACGCCGATTTTGGAGGTGAGGTGGAACGCGTGTTGAACATGGCTGACGGTGTTTTACTTTTAGTGGATGCCTTTGAAGGTCCAATGCCTCAGACGCGATTTGTATTGCAAAAAGCCATTGACCTTGGATTAAAACCCTGCGTGGTCATCAATAAAGTGGACAAAGAGAACTGTACTCCAGAAGACGTCCATGAGAAAGTTTTTGACTTGATGTTTGAGTTGGGAGCAGAAGAATGGCAATTGGATTTTCCTACAGTGTATGGTTCGGCCAAACAAGGCTGGATGAGCGAGGATTGGCAAAAGCCTACTGAAGATATTTCGCCTTTGTTGGATATGGTTTTGGAGCACGTGCCTGAGTTCAAGCCCGAACAAGGTTCTACCCAAATGCTGATAACTTCGTTGGATTTCTCAAGCTTTACGGGTCGAATCGCCATTGGTCGTTTGCAACGCGGTAATCTAAAAGAAGGTCAACAAGTAACTTTGGTCAAAAGGGATGGGAGTCTCGTAAAATCCAAAATCAAAGAGGTATTTGTCTTTGATGGGTTGGGCCGAAAGAAAGTGCAAGAAGTCCAAACTGGAGATATTTGCGCTTTGGTAGGAATGGATGGTTTTGATATTGGCGATACTGTCGCGGATTTGGAAAATCCTGAAGGGTTGAAAACCATAGCTATCGACGAACCGACGATGAGTATGTTGTTTACCATTAACGACAGTCCGTTTTTTGGAAAAGATGGTAAATACGTTACCTCCCGACACATTAAAGAACGTTTAGAGAAGGAGCTGGAAAAGAACTTGGCGCTAAGGGTGGAAGAAACCGATAGTGCCGAAAAATTCATGGTATATGGCCGCGGTGTTTTGCACCTTTCCGTATTGATAGAAACCATGCGAAGAGAGGGGTACGAACTTCAAATCGGTCAGCCTCAGGTAATCATAAAAGAAGTTGATGGCGTAAAATGCGAGCCTATTGAGCATTTGACCATTGATTTGCCGGAAGAAGTTTCCGGAAAAGCAGTTGAAATGGTCTCTATCCGAAAAGGAGAAATGACCAGTATGGAAGCCAAAGGGTCACGCATGTTGTGCGAGTTCATGATTCCTTCCCGGGGGATTATTGGTTTACGAAATCAATTGTTGACTGCTACGGCGGGTGAGGCTATTATGGCGCATCGCTTTAAAGAGTATCAACCCTTGAAAGGTGATATTGCCCAACGTATCAATGGTTCGTTGGTATCCATGGAAAACGGAACGGCTATCCCTTATTCTATTGACAAACTTCAAGAACGCGGAAAGTTCTTTATCGACCCAGGGGAGGATATCTACGAAGGTCAGGTGATTGGTGAGAATTCAAGAAATGATGATATGACGGTGAATGTGACTAAGACCAAGAAGCTATCGAATGTCAGAGCGGCAGGTTCGGACGAAAAAGTGCGCATTGTTCCCGCGATTAAATTCTCTTTGGAAGAAGCATTGGAATACATTCAAAAGGATGAATACGTTGAAGTTACGCCAAATCACTTGCGTTTGCGCAAAATCTTCTTAAAAGAAGTAGATAGAAAACGGAATAAGATTACTTAACCTAATCTGGTATTTTACATGGATTCCTGCTTTGCGCCACCGCTAGAGCTCAGGCGACACGCGGTCGCAGGAATGACGTATTGAGGTTTCTTCTGTCATTCCGCACCTGATGCGGAATCCATATCACTCATACCAATCTTCAGCTAAGTCTATCCAATTTGGATTGGTACTTGCAATCAGCTCTAGTTTCCACGCCCTTTTCCATTTTTTTATTCGCTTTTCGCGCAGAATAGCATCCTTTATGTTGTTGTGCATCTCAAAATACACCAACATATCCAAACCATATCGAGCACTAAACCCTTTGTAAATGTGATGTTTGTGCTCATAGATTCTGCGTTTTAAATCATTGGTTACTCCAACATATAGAGTACCATTCTTTTTATTGGTGAGGATGTAAACAAAATAGCTTGAGTGCATAATGACAATTTCAAACAATGAGATTGTCGAGGTTGGATTCCTGCTTTGCGCCACCGCTAGAGCTAAGGCGACACGCGGTCGCAGGAATGACAAATTCTAAGAATGTTTTGCTAGGTTATGCCAATGAATATCCAAGTTCTTGGACTTCGCTGGCACATACAACGGTCGGGAACCTGATTGATTAGATGCGGTAAAAAAGCAAAGGTAAATCCTATACCACATGTCCATGATGCTGCTCGCGCAAGCAAGAGACCGCAGCACCTATAATTCCGGCGCTGTTCATTAATTCTGCCTTGACCACTTTAGTGTCTACGTCAATGTATTCATGGAATTCGTGCCACTTTTTGCTGGTGCCACCTCCTACGATAATCAAATCGGGAGCTGTGATTATTTCAACCAACTTGAGGAACTTGTTAAAACGTTTTCCCCATTTTTCAAAAGAAAGCTTCTCACGCTCCTTCGCGGAAGCGGCAGCCCATTCTTCAATTTTCTTATACTTTTTATAAGGAATTTGACCCAGTTCAAAATTGGGAAGTAAAACGCCATTGTGGAACACACCACTACCGAGTCCAGTGCCAATAGTCACCATAATAACTAGACCTTGTTGCCCTTTGCCTACACCATAATTCATGCTAGCGTAGCCCGCCGCATCGGCATCATTGACCACGGTAAAAGGTTGCCCCACCACTTTCGTGAACAACTCGTCAATATTTACACCAACCCAGCTTTTATGAAGATTTCCCGAAGACTTACATACACCGTCCTTCACGATACTCGGAAAACCACAACCTACAGGGCCTTTGTAATTAAAGTGTTCGACAATTTGTCCGACCACTTCAGCCATTTCATCCGGTTTTCGGGAAGGGGGCGTCGGAATACGGAATCGGTCGGTGACCATTTCTCCTGTTTCAACATTTACCAAAGCTCCTTTAATACCAGTTCCGCCGATATCAATGCCCAATATTTCCATGAATTGGTTTTTTGTTCACGCAGGCAAAGAAACAAAAATCTTTAAAAGTTGAAGGGAAAAGCCGATAAAGGGCTTTTTTTGAATTCAGAAACCACTAATCTTCCGTGGGTTCTACATGATAATCAATCGAATTCAAAGAGTGATTGGGGTCAATAAAATCCAGAATGGCGTCTATGAATTTTCCAAATCCGGTTAATGTGCCCAGCTGCTTGTTTTTGCCTAATGCGCTGGAAATGGTTTCATCGCGGTTGCCAAATTTGTATCCATTTTTTTTAATCCAAAGCGAGTTGAAGAGGTGTTGCATCAAAACATTTCCCAATTGGTCGATAGAAATGGCCAGTTCCAAAGCAAATTCGGCAATGCCTCTTAATCCTTTTTTAAAAAGCTGATGGAGAAAACCATAAATCAAGCCCAAAGGCCCTGTAAACACAAACAACACAATGGAAATTAGAAAAAGCAAGATGCCAATCAAAGGGTTTACCTTCCGTTCGGGTTTGCAATCCTGCTGTTTTATGACCATGCTACACCGCTTTTTGAATCACCTCAAAAATTTTGCTTCCCTCACATTTAAGGGTCTTGTGCGGATACTTTAGAATCAGGGCATAATCGTGGGTGGCCATAATGATGGTGCGTCCATTCGCATTGATTTCCTCCAGTACTTTCATCACCTCTACACTGGTTTGGGGGTCCAAGTTACCCGTGGGCTCATCCGCCAAAATCAGTTCTGGGTCATTCAACAACGCTCTAGCAATCGCAATCCGTTGTTGTTCCCCTCCCGAAAGTTCATGGGGGTACTTAAATCCTTTGGTTTTCATGCCGACCTTTTCCAGAACCTCTTCAATTTTATCGTTCATCTTATCAGCATCGGTCCATCCCGTAGCACTGAGTACAAAGCGAAGGTTGTTATTGATATTACGGTCGGGCAGAAGTTTGAAATCCTGAAAAACAATCCCAAGTTTCCTCCGGAGAAACGGAATGTCTTTCTCCTCAAGCTTTTCCAAATTAAAGTCAACCACAGAACCTTTTCCCTTCCGCCATGGTAAATCCGCGTAAAGCGTTTTCATAAAACTGCTCTTACCACTACCCGTTTTACCAATCACATAAACAAACTCTCCTTTTTTGACATCGAGATTGATATCACTGAAAATCATGTTATCCTTTTGGAAAACAGCAACATCTTGTAATTGAACTATGGTTTCGGGCATGTGTTCGCTTTACGATTAGAGCACTAAGTTCGTAAAAATGGCGGTCATATGGATGGATTGATGTTTGAGATACAGCCTAAAACATACTTTGGCTTGGATTTTGACGTTATCATTACAATCAATCGAGAAACATTCAAGAACACTATGTATCGGATACCTTCTCTTTTATGCCTCATTTTAATGGGGTATGGCGGAATGATTTCTGCCCAACAAACCAAAGTTTTTTACCACGAAAACAAAACGTATCAAGAAGCCTTAGCGCTGTACAACAGCGAACAATATCAGGCGGCACAGACTCTTTTTGATAAAATCAAAGCTTCGGCCCCCAATGATGAAGTTGAGGCGAATAGTGTGTATTATTCCGCCAACGCGGCTATACGTTTGAATCAACGAGGCGCGGACAAGAAAATGGAAGATTTCGTGGAACGGTATCCCACCTCCACCAAGAGAAATTCCGCTTTTTTAGACGTAGCCGACTACTATTTTGAAACGGGAAAATACCCTTACGCCTTAAAATGGTACAAAAAGGTGGATGTCTCTACTATGTCTCGAAAAGACAAGGAACGTTTCAATTTCAACAATGGTTATGCGCTTTATGCTTCGCGAAGGCCTAAGGAGGCGGAGCGGTATTTAAGTAAGGTCAGTACTTCTGAAAAATACGGCTCGCAAGCCAAATATTATTTAGGCTATATCGCCTACGAGCAAGACGATTATGAGGGGGCAAGCGAGCGTTTTGACCAAATCACGGACCCAGAACTGCTCAACGAAAAGCTTTCTTACTACCAAGCGGATTTAAATTTCAAACTGGGGAATTTCGATGAGGCGATTGCCATGGCTAAAAAACAACTGCCCAAATCGGACCGTAAGGAAATCTCCGAGTTGAACAAGATTATAGGGGAAAGCTATTTTAACCTCGGGAAGTATGAAGAAGCCATTCCCTATCTACAAAAGTATAGAGGAAAACGAGGTCGGTATAGCAATACGGACTACTACTTGATTGGGTATTCGTATTACAAACAAGGTGACTACGAACAGGCCATTGGGCAATTCAATAAAATTATCGGGGGAACCAATAGTGTTTCCCAAAATGCATACTATCATTTGGCGGAGTGTTATTTGAAGCTAGACCAAAAGACGGAGGCCTTGAATACGTTCAAAAATGCATCAGAAATGGATTTTAGTGCCGATATCAAAAAAGATGCGTTTCTCAACTATGCTCGGTTGAGTTATGAAATTGGAAATCCTTATGAACCCGTTCCAGAGGTGTTGCAAGCCTATTTGAAAGCCTATCCAAAAAGTGAACGGCAAGAAGAGATACAGGAATTGTTGGTAGACTCTTACATCACCTCAAAGAATTTTGAAGGCGCCATGACACTTTTGGAGCAGAATCAGGGCTATGCCAGCAAGGAAACCTATCAAAAAGTGGCCTTTTATCGCGGAGTGGAACTTTTTGTAGATGGCGATTATGAGGCTGCAGAAGAACGATTCCGAAAGTCACTAAAACAAGCAGAAAATCCAGACTTTGAAGCCCGAGCCCTTTTTTGGAAGGCCGAGGCGCTTTATCAAATGCGGGATTATGAAGCTGCATTGGACGGATTCAATGCTTTCTCCAAATCATCGAAAGCTAGCATGCAAAAAGAGATGGCCGATTTACCCTATCATTTGGGGTACTGCCATTTTAAACTGAAAGAATACGGAAAAGCAGTTACGGCTTTCAAGAGTGTTGTGTCCTCGGGACAGATAGAAGCGGAAAAGAAAGCCGACGGTCATCTTCGTTTGGGAGATAGTTATTTTGTCACTAGTCAATATTCCCTAGCTAAAAAAGCGTATGATGAAGGTTCAAAACGGAATGGTCCGGAACGGGATTATGCCGCTTTTCAAAAAGCGCTTTGCGACGGGTTTTTAGGAAACAATACGGCCAAGACCAACGGGCTTAATACCTTCTTGGAAAGGTATCCGAAGTCTTCCCTTCTTGATGATGCCTACTTTGAGTTGGGCAACACCTATGTGAAAGGGGGAAATGAGCAAGAAGGTCTGATGATATACGACAAGCTCATTTCGGAATATTCCAAAAGCAAGTTTGCGCCTAGGGCCATGTTGCGACAAGGTTTGGTGCATTACAATGCTAGCCGTAATGATGCTGCCCTGCAAAAACTAAGAGGAGTAGTCAAGGAGTATCCCAAGACACAAGAAGCCAAACAGGCTGTTGCTACGGCCAAACTGGTTTATATCGATGAAGGAAGAGTGGGCGAATATGCCGATTGGGTTCGCGGACTGGACTTCGTGGAGGTAACCGATTCCGAGTTGGAAAGCGCGAGTTACGAAGCCGCCAACCGAAAATATGTAGAAGGCAAAATCGATGCTGCTGCCAAGGCGTTCAAGGATTATTTGAAAGAATTCCCAAGTGGAATCCATGCACTTGAGGCCAATTTTGCTTTGGCGCAAATCAATTTTAAAAAGGGGGACAAAAATGCTGCGTTGCCCTATTACAAAACCGTAGCGGAAAGTTCAGGTGAATATGCGGAACAGGCGTTGACCCGTGTTTGTGAGATTTATGTCGGGCAACAAGATTATCGTTCTGCCGTGCCCTATTTGCAACAACTGGAACAAACCGCGGAAATCTCCCAGAATAGAACCTTTGCCCAATCCAATTTGATGAAGGGCTACTACGAGGAAAAGAAATACAATCTGACTTTGGAATATGCCGAAAAGGTGCTCAAGGCTCCTAAAATTGACAATCGCATTAAGAGTGATGCTCAAATCATGATTGCGCGTTCTGCCATTGAGACGGGTGACGAAAACCTCGCAGAAACCGCTTTTGCCGAGGTAAAAAAGATTGCTACGGGTGAAACGGCAGCCGAGGCTTGGTACTATGACGCCTTCTTCAAAAACAAGAATGGCGATTACGAAAGCTCAAATGAATCCGTTCAAAAGTTGGCCAAGGATTATGCCTCTTACAAAATTTGGGCGGGTAAAGGACTCGTGGTTATGGCTAAGAATTTTTATGCTTTGGATGATGCTTTTCAAGCGACCTACATTCTGGAAAGTGTTTTGGCCAATTTCAAGGATTTTGACGATTTGGTTGCCGAAGCCGAAGGAGAATTGGCCATCATAAAAGCCCGCGAAGCCCAACGCAACTCATCAATCGATTCCAATACACCTTAAGAACACTGCTGTGATACGACTGCGAAAAAATATATTATCCATTCTTTTATTGAGCCTTTTGGGTCCCTTGCAGGCCCAAGAACAAAAGGATATTGGTACCGAAACGGTAACGGTGGTCAAACCGTATTCCCCTACCGTTTCGGATGCCTTCAAGTTGAAATCATCCCCAGTTTTGGATGATTCCATCGTCCTGCAAAAGAAAAAAATAGATTACAACATCTTTTCGGTTCCCGTGGCTTCCACCTTTACACCCGCAAAAGGAAAAGCCGCTAGGGTAAAGAAAACACCTCCGCCAAGACTTTTTAATTCATACGCATCAGTAGGCTTGGGGAATTTTAACAACGCCTTATTGGATTTGTACACCAGTAGGGAATTGAATCGCGGAGAAGATTTATTCGATGTCGGGCTTCGGCATCATTCTTCCAGAGGGGATATTGAATCCACTCCACTGGATGCCAATTTCTACGATACGAAGTTGGAAGGTTCGTATGCCAAGAAAAGTAGGGATATGGAATGGGGCGCTGGCTTGGAATTTCAACATCAACTTTACAATTGGTATGGTGTGGAACAGGAAGAATTTGACCCTGTCCTGATTTCAGATTTGGATGAAACACAAAACTATTTCAGTATTGGTGCAACGGCCGATATTGAAATGGAGGATGGATTCTTCAAAAAGGGAAATCTCCTCCTGCGACGATTTTGGGATGCCACGGAATCCAGAGAAAACCGAATTGTGGTGCAACCGACCATTGAATTGCCTATTACGGATGAGCTGGTGACTATTGGTGCGAAACTGGATTATGTCAACGGAAATTTTGAAAATGAATCCCTGAATAGTACCGTGAACACCATGGGTTCCAATTACAGTCATTTTCAAGTAGGGGTTACCCCCAGCTTACTGATTCTTCGGGATGACTTGACGCTGAATTTGGGAGCTTCCCTAGTATATGGACTGGATACGGAAAATAGTGATAGTCAATTTTTCATCTACCCCTCAGTTACTGCATCGTATCGGGTGGTTGAAGATAACGTGATTGCCTATGGTGGAATCGAGGGGAACTTAAGACAAAACTCCTATTACGATTTGGTTGCTGAAAACCCATTTGTATCGCCTACTTTGGAGATTCAGCCTACAGACCAACAATATGATGCCTATATTGGGTTGAAAGGACAGTTGCTTCCTAATTTGGGGTACAATCTTAAAGGTTCTTATGCAGCGGAGAATCGCAGACCTTTGTTCTTGCTGAATCCGGAAAACACTTTGCGTACTGATGATAATGGATACTTTTTAGGGAATTCCTTTCAAGTGTTTTATG
>JBCBPD010000038.1:0-31979 GCA_039820925.1 Bacteroidota bacterium
CACGTATGCTACTACTAGGTTTGTTAGTCACAACACTTGTGGCATGCGGAGAAAACCCCAAGTATAATGAAGCATGTGGCGATTTGGTGGAATTTGAAATCGATGAGGAATATTGCCAAAAGTATGGCCTTCGTGAAGAAGCTTTTACGTTGAAATATCCCGAAAGCTTGGAAGTCGACACCCAAGAGGATTATCCATCTAAAAACTATGCGAGTTTTTTCAAATACGACAAAGACACCTTAATCGTTGAATCCGTGAACATCGGGTATTTCTATGGTTTAAAGGAAAGCGGAAAAGATGGTATTGGAAGTTTTTTCGGCCTTACGAAGGAATCCTTGTTGACATCGATAGTAGACCAATACAGAGCCCAAGGTTTGGACATTCAGGAAACTACCATGCAAGATGAAACCATACGAGGCGAAAAACACTTTACGGTTAGGGGTTCCATCAATACCGATATGGAAGAAATAGGGCTTGCAGGGAATTATTTGATTCAAATGGTAATGATAGCCACCGAAGCGGACCATGGCGTGCTACTCATCATGTTGGCCAGGGAGGATTCGGGCATTACCTCTTTTGAAGATTTCGAGACCAAGGGTTGTACTTCACCCATACTACAAACCATTGAGGGAATCTAACGTTAAAACCTCTGTTAAATTGAATCAAAAATGACTTCAAATAAGAGCAAAGGCGTAATTCTAATTATTGTTTCAACGATTGTTTTATTTCCAAATTTAGGTTGCTTGATAGTGGCTTACTATTATATGAGTTCAGCTCCAATCTTACTGTTTGTTGTCCCTTATATAATGATTGCACTATGCATTTTTGGGTTTACCTATGGTATCATATTGCTAACAAAATAAGGAACCACCCTATTCCTTTATGTATTACAAAACGCAATCATTTGAGTATAGCAGAAGGCTGAAAACCATGACGTCTCCAATAGAAAAATAGCAAAACCAAACATACCAGTACCGCTTTCATTTGCGTTATAAAGGGAACTACTTCATAGCCTCAATGTAAAACCAATCCCAATTGAACCATGAGTTTTTTCAAAAAATTATTTTCCAACAAAGAAGAACCCGCAAAAAAAGTCCCGACCGAAGTATTTACCGAGGGCTATTTCAACGAACGCTATACTGAAGAAAACCTCAAAGAAAATCTGGAGGTGTTTGAAGGCAACCTGCGCTTGTTAAAAGGATATTTTATCGACATGAAAGCGGAAAAGTCAGTCG
Source organism: Bacteroidota bacterium (assembly GCA_039820925.1). Classification (GTDB taxonomy): domain Bacteria; phylum Bacteroidota; class Bacteroidia; order Flavobacteriales; family Flavobacteriaceae; genus Flagellimonas. The sequence continues at coordinate 1,236 of JBCBPD010000038.1, forward strand.
ATTCCCCCATAAACCACCCCAAAAACCTTGATGAAACCTTTGAACATGTCGTCACCTTTAAAATGTACTGCAATGGTTTTCAGTTAGAAGATAAAATGGTTGCTTTCGTGCTGTCTTCCGCCTTTTCCGATTTTTTGATAAACAAATACGGCTTCAAGCTATATCGCGACAAACAACCCGAATATCCTTTGCGATTCTTGACCTTGAAGTACAACAAAAACGGTGTGGTGCTTTCCCTCTACCCCTATGAATATGCCACGAAAGTCATGAACTTACAAGCTAGTTTCAATGACCTCGAAAATCAAATCAAAGACAAGCTCGAAGTGATGCCAGATTATGAAAAGTTTATTGATGATTTGACCAAATGACCTTAAGAAAACTTCAGCCTTCGGGCTTCGTTATATTCATTTATGAGTTTAAGGAAACGAAACTATAACTCTCAGAAAGAAATGCTTCGAGCGCTCGGGGCCATTCTTAAATAGCGGCAGTTTTGGCTGATAACAATAGTTTGATAAATGAAAACGGATTGGAACAGACTTGATAAGGATTTATCCAAAGAAATCAAATCTTACGGAACAATAAGGGCTAAAAAAGCGCTCGAAACCATTTTGGGAGATACATGGATTGAAGATGCTGTTCAAAAAGCAACTGAATATAATGCACATTCGAGCGAATTAGCGATGGACTGTTTGAGACATATTTCTTCGGTAAAAGCTGCGAAAATTGCATATCAAATTTATTTGAACGACACTAACAACGATAGAAAATCTATGGCGGTTTGGCTCATAAAACAACTAGCCGTTGAAGAAAGCTACGAATGGATAGAAGATTTTTTAAACGACCAAAATGTAATGGTTTGGGGAATTGGTGTACTAGACCAACTTTTGTGGTGTGAAATTATTGACTATGAAGACGAAAAAGAACGAGTTGATTATCTGTTTGAACTGAGTTTGAACAACTCAAATGGTGCGTTGAAAGAAAATGTTGACTTCATTAAAAGCTATTTGCATGAAAGAGAAAATCACCGTGAATAACCAATATTAATAGACCTCTAGGTCTTTAAGCTATTCTCGAATTCCTTTCCGATTTACCAATCTGTCTCTCGTCAACCCAAAAAAATCCCCTATACTTCAAATTAGAGTTCGATTTGTTGGCCGAAACCGTTTCAACCATGGAGCAAATGACCCAAAAATTTCCTGGAGAAAAATGAAGGGGTTTGGAAATTCACACGCAGATTGAATTACCTTTAAAAATTCCTTAGGTGCAGTCAAAGCAAATAACTCAGTATGAAAAAACTCTTGATTACCGGAGGATTCGGGAAAATCGCGCGATACTTTATTCAAAACCATCATCACCAGTACCAGATTATCGCGGCGGATATTGTAGTGAAAGATGGCGTATTTAGCGACACTGTTCAAGCAGAAAAAGTGGATTTGAGGGATGGCGAACGTTGCTTGGAATTATGTGAGAGTGTCGACACTGTCGTTCATTTTGCGGGTATGGTTGACCCCGTTTCGGAATCAGATGAAATCTTGGATATCAACATCAAAACTACCCAAAACGTCTTCAAAGCTGCCGTTGCCCAAAATTGCCGAAGGTTGATTTTTGCGAGTAGTGCCCAAACCATCGAAAGCTATCCTACCGACATTCAAGTCCATAAAGACATGTTGGTCAAACCCAAAAATCTGTATGGGGTATCCAAATGTTTTGGTGAAGCTTTGGCAGCTTACTACGCCAACAACAAGGCAATTTCGGCCATATCCTTGCGCGTTGGAGCGTATGAGTTTCCTGACGATTTCACTGAAATGAACGCTCGGGACTTGAGCGCCTACCTACACCCTGATGATTTTAATCAATTGCTTATTGGATGCATCGAGACAGAAGACATAAAGCATGGGGTGCTGAACGCTATTTCCAATAATCGTTATAAACGGTTAGACATTACAGATGCCATTGAAAAAGTCCGGTATCAACCAAAAGCCGACGCCTTTGAACTTTTTGCGCTAAAACGAGAGTGACAATCATATAAAAAGACCAGGAATACATACAAGTAGAAACGGTATCGTCTTCTACAAAATTCCGATTGAACGTGCTCGCCTAGTAGAAGGAGTAGCAAAATCAACTACCACTCCATTTCCTTAACTTTAGCGACAGCGAAGAACCTAGCAACCTATGAAAAAAATCAGTAAGCTTTTTTTGGTATTGGTTATCCTAAGCGCCTGCAAAACCCAAACCAACGAAGTCGATTATTTTGGCCAACCCGAACCCTCGACCACACCGGTATTATTTGCTGAAGGCATCATCTCCCAAAAAAACAGATTTGAACATGGCATTTCGTTTTCACCTGATAGTCAACAACTAGCTTTCGGTATATTGGATGAAAGCAGTGCTAGAGGTACCATCCATTATTCAAAAAAAAGTAAAGACAATTGGGCCAAACCTGAGAAGTTTGTTCCATTACAAAATGAAAGTGTGTATCTCCCCTATTTCACACCCGATGGTAAGGCTTTGCTTTTCGCGCAAAGCATACCCGATACCAGTAGACTATATATCACCGACATTTGGAAGTTAGATAGAACCAACGGGGACTGGGATATTCCGAAAAAAATGAAAAGTCCACTGAGTTCGGACAGTCGGGAAGCTTCGGCCAGTATGTCCCTCAATGGAAACTTGTATTTTTCTTCCAATCGAAATTGTGAGGGTAAAGAAAATTGCTACACCGCGGATTTGTTCTGTTCTGAACTAATCAATAATAGCTATCGAGATGCAACGGCAATTACCAATGTAAATTCGGAAAGCGATGAAGAAAGCATCTTTGTTTCGCCTCAAGAGGATTATTTGATTTTTTGTAGTTATACCGACAACATCACTTGGATGGACTTGTATATCAGCTATCGAGATGCGAATAACCAATGGACAACCCCGCAACGCGTAGATGCCTCCATAAACTCAAAAGATTGGGATAGGCGCCCCTATGTAAGCATGGACAACCAATTTTTATTTTTCACTCGCTTGCAAATTGAGGAAACGGGCTTAAAGGAATCAGATATTTATTGGGTAAAAACTTCAAAATTGTTCAAACCTTTTGTTTACCGTCCTCTTTCCAACTTTACGGTAAAATCAGGTGAGCCATTTGAAATTGACTTGCCCTTGGACTTGTTTAAAGATATCGACGGAGATGCTTTAAAGGTCTCCCTTGAAACCAAATTGGATGGATTGACGTTTGAGGCTGACCACATGAAATTGTCAGGCACAGCCAATTTTGAAGACAGCCAGCGGATTACCTTTACGGCAACGGATTCATTTTCTAATAAGGTACAGCATCAAATTACACTTGTTGCTAACGAGTAGTTCTTCCGCTCTACGCACTTAAAAAAAACAAAGGTTGCACCACCTTAAGTGATAGAACTATCGGGCCCATTTCGTTAACTTTATGGTATGAGAATCCTTTTGCTTGGTGCCACGGGAAGAACCGGAAAATGGGTCCTTAAAACCGCACTTGAAAAAGGACATTCTGTGTACTGCCTTTCGCGAAATTCCGAAAGAATACCCAAGCAAGATGGGCTAACGGTTTTCGAAGGGAATCCCTCTCATTTGGATAATTTGAAAAAGGCGATGGTAGATTGCGAAGCCATCATCAGCGTTTTGAATGTTTCCCGAACCTCTGATTTCCCTTGGGCAAGATTAAGAACACCTGAAACCCTTCTTTCCGATACAATGTCTTCGGTGGTGTCTGCGGCAAAAGAATTACGCATAAAACGGATAACTATCTGCTCAGCATGGGGTGTAGCCGAAACAAAAAAAGACATTCCAAAATGGTTCAAATGGTTTATCGACAACAGCAATATTGGTGTCGCCTACGCTGACCATGAACGGCAAGAAAACATCTTGTCACAGTCTCATTTGGATTGGACCATCGTACGCCCCGTAGGACTCAGCAATAGCAAACGAACAGAAACCATTCAAGAAAGCTTCGACAATAAACCTAAACCTTGTATGCTTATCAGCCGCAAAAGTGTGGGGCGGTATTTGGTGGAAAGTTTGGAAAAGGAAGTTCTGATTGGAAAAAAGGTAGTAATATCCAAAGGATAACATTTAAGGAAACCCTTTTTTGAGGTAAAGTACTTACCTTTTTAGAGGCATTCGTATCAAAACCACCTGCCAGCAATCTAATATGAAAACACTTGTTTACGCTCTCCTATTCACGATACCTGTCCTCTTTTATGGAAATGAATGTGACTGCAAATCAAACTTTGAATGGGCCAAAACCACTTTTGAAAACAACGATGCTGGGTTCGAATATGCTATTTCCCTAAAGGGAAAAAGTGCCTATGAAAGCCATACAGAGGCTATTGCCAAAAAAGCTAGTACAACTTCTGATATCAGGCGGTGCGAAAAACTGGTCCGTGAGTGGCTAACCTTTTTTCGAAAAGGACATAAAGGTTTTTACGCTATTCATACTGACAAAAATACCAACGAAACGGTTCAGCATCCTTCGGTTGAACCTATCGAGATACAGGAATTAAAAGATTACCTCTCATCAAAAAAAGACTTGGGATATGAAGGGATTTGGACATCTAGCCCCTATACGATTGCCGTCAAGCAAATCAATGGAGTCTATCAGGGCTTTGTTTTGGAAGTCTCAGGGGGTAGTTGGAAACCCAATCAGGTCAAATTCTATATTAATCCTGATGATTCAGGGGTATATTACATGGGTGATTATTCTGAAAACCCTTTTCTAAAAGCAACTCTTTTTGAGGACAATTTATTGGAAATGAACGGGATTTACTTTACCCGGGTTTTCCCTCAAAGCGAAGTAAACCCCAGTGTTGAAAGATATCTCAAACTAAATAATGCATGGACTCCCTTGGTTGAACCCATTAATCAGGAAACCTATCTTTTCAAAATCCCTTCTTTTGACCTTGGCCACAAGAAAGCCATTGATAGTTTGGTTTCCACCCATTTCGATAAAATTACGTCAACCAAAAACTTGATAATCGATTTGAGGGGAAATACCGGTGGTGCTGGAAAATCGTTTACGGAGTTATTGCCCATTTTGTACACCAATCCTGTGAAAACCATTTATTGGGAACATTGGTCCACTCCCCTGAATAATCAACGATGGAAGAATTGGCTCAAAAACCCAGACCTGTCCGAAGAAGGTAAACGCTTCTTGACTAATGTTAGCAAAAAACTGGATAACAATCTGGGCGAGTTCGTCTATATCTATGAAAATAATGGAACCGAAGTGTACGAACAGGAGACCATTCATAAGTATCCTGAAAACATTGCTATTCTTATCGACCAATACAACGCAAGCACCACCGAACAGTTTCTGCTCGCAGCAAAACAAAGTAAAAAGGTAAAATTGTATGGGAAAACCACCTTTGGTGCCTTAGATATTTCCGAGATGAATCAGGTAGAATCTCCAGATGGCAATTTCAAATTGGAATATTGCCTTACCAAAAGTTTGCGCATTCCAGATTTTCCCATAGATGGTATTGGCATTCAACCGGACTACTTTTTGGATGAATCCGTTTTGCCCTATAACTGGATTGACTATGCTTTGCAAAACATGAAAATGTAATGCTCCTTCCAAAAAAAACTTAACATGACCTTTAGAAAAGCAACCGAAAAGGATGTCAAGGCAATTGTTGAAATGATTGCAGATGATGAACTGGGAAAAACCCGGGAAAACTTCAAAATTCCCTTACCGCAAGAATATCTCGACGCCTTTAACAACATCAATGGTGATTCAAATCAAGAGTTGATTGTTGTGGAAGATGACACCATGGAAATTATTGGTACCATGCAACTTTCTTTTATTCAATACCTAACCTATCGAGGTGGTGTTCGTGCGCAAATTGAAGCGGTACGGATTCGCAAAGACAAAAGAGGACAAGGTTTAGGCAAAACCATGTTCGAATGGGCCATAAACCGAGCTAAATCGCGAAAGGCCCATGTCCTCCAATTGACCACGGACAAAAGAAGACCTAAAGCCATCGCTTTTTATGAAAGGCTCGGTTTTTCGGCAACCCACGAAGGAATGAAAATGCACTTTACATGAAACCCATCACCAACGGAAAAATTTTAGCCCTTTTTGGAATCATTCACCCACTACTTGGGGTTTCCCCTTTCGCTTTTGGAGAACAATTTGCGGGTTTTGCAGGTCAATTCTTTTTCAAAATCAGTGAGGGATTATTCGAATTCCCACTGCTGAATGGGCAAATGCAGTATGATAATTTTGCCGCTTTTTGGTTTTTCTATTTTGGAATTTTACTCATTCCTTTAGGATTGCTGGTCCACCATGTAGAAAAAACTACCGGAAACCTTCCCAAAAGCTTTATTTGGGCTTATCTGATTGTTGTACTGATAGGGGTATATATGATTCCATTCTCTGGAATGACCTTTCTAATGTTACCCCACGCCATTTACATGCTTGTTCAGCAGCGAAAACGTGCTGTCAAAACCCATTCATAACCTATTTCCAATGAAATTCGCCCTTTTTTCATGTTTCCTATTGGGTTTAATAGGGATTTCTTGCCAAAATAAAGTCCCCAAGAATGTCAACTCCGTCGAAAGTTATGGTAACCGACAACATATCCTCAATCAAAACCAACTCGACGGGAATGTGAAGCTGGATACCCTTTTCATGGGTGAACGGTTGTTTGCATTAGGACCTGTTTCTGGGCTTCAAGGAGAAGTCACGGTTTACGACGATGTCGCATCCATTGCTACCGTAAAAAAAGGAATGCCCCATATTACTGCTTCAGAAGAAACAGAAGCTATCTTTCTTATCAAATCCAATGAAAACGATTGGGTGAGCCATACCATAGAAGAACCTCTTTCCAGCTTGGATGCCATTGAACAACATGTGAAAGCGATGATGCTTTCTAAAGACCGTGATACTTCCCTAGCCACCCCTTTTCGAATTGAAACAAAGGTGCAACGCATGGTGTACCACATTATTTACAAACAGGACACCTTACCGCATAACAAAAAAGAACACCAAAAAGCCAAGGTGAAATTTGAACTACGCGATACTGAAGTAAACATCATCGGCTTTTGGGTCGACAAGGCACGAGAAGGAAAATTGACACATCCAGGAAAGCGAACCCACCTACATTTTATGACTAAAAACAATGAAACTTCCGGTCATATTGATGAAATTAGTATTCCAACAAACGCAAAAATCTACTTCCCGTCACAATGAAAACATAGAAAAATGACATCAGTGCATCACCTTAATTGCGTGAAAATCGAATCGCCCTTTGGCTCGGCAATTGGACATTGCCTATTGCTAAAAGAAAATGACAAGCTTGTACTTATTGATGCCGGCATCGGACTTTTGGAATCCCGAGAACCAGAAAAGCATTTGGGAAAAGAACTTATTGAAGTAACCGGATTTGTTTTTGATGAAACATTGACCGCCCTGCATCAAATTAAAGCCCTGGGGCTGAACCCGACGAACTTAAAACACATTATTTGCTCTCATCTTGACCCTGACCATATCGGTGGTTTAGCAGATTTTCCATGGGCTACAGTACATGTCTCTAAAGAGGAGTATGATAGCTTCATCAGCAGTCACGAACGCTATTTACCGCAACAATTGGCACATCAGCCAAAACTACAACTGTATGCATCCAATGACGCCAACTGGTTTGGGCTTCCCGCCCGAAGGTTGGATTTGGACATGGAAACCGAGCTATACCTGATTCCCCTCTTCGGGCATACTTTAGGACATTGCGGGGTGGCCTTAAAAGTGAATGGAAAATGGATTTTTTATGCGGGAGATGCCTATTATTTAAGAGCAGAGTTGCAGGATAAAAACCATCCAGTTGACCAACTCGCAACGATACGGGCGGTAGACAATACCGCTCGACTTAAATCGTTGGAAACCGTTCGGCAACTGCTCGAAAAACATGGTTCTGAAATAGAGTATTTCGGATATCACGACCCCACAGAATTTTTAGGATAACGAGAGGCGAGCGTTGGACTAGCCTTAGTCATCGCTTTCTACCAACTAGTAAATTTCAATTTATATATGTAACTAGTTACGTAATTTTAATATATTTGTGTAACCAGTTACATTTTTATGGAAGATTTCACTCGTCAATTGGCCTATTATGGCCTTACTGCACGCATCAAACGCCTCAGCGATACCTTAAATGCCGAAGCCCGCGCCATTTACGCTCATTTGGATTTTGAGATACAACCCAACTGGCACTTGGTGCTGCTGTTGCTCAAAGACCAGGAGCTGCCGGTCACTGCTATCGCAAATTCCTTGGGCTTCTCGCATGCAGCAATCATCAAAATCACCCAAAGCATGAAAGAAAAGGGATTTATCAGCAGTACACCCGATGCCCAAGACGGGAGAAAACAAATCTTATCCCTAACGGTTAAGAGCAAAGACCTACTGCCCAGATTTGAAAAAGAATGGTACAAAATCCAGCAAATTTTAAAAGAATGCTCCGATGATGGTTTTTTGGAAAGTCTAACCCATTTTGAAAAAGCAATTGCTGAAAAGGGTCTATCACAACGCTTCAAGGAATACCATGAGTGACACCCTAGGTTTTCTGGCCTTGGTCGTCTCCTTAACGGCCATGGCACAAGTGAATATTTTGAGGTTGCGTTGGCTGCATATCTGCTCTAGTGCACTTTATGTGATTTATGGCTTCACCATCTCTGCCTTCCCAATCGTTTTTGGAGGCATAATCTATTGTCTAATCCATCTCTACCGCATACGAAAACAATATTTAAACACTAAAATCCAAGCACATGAACATATTGAAAAGTGAAAAAGAGGATATCCCTGCTATAATGGAATTGTATCGCATTGCCTCGGCATACATGATAACCAAAAATCAAGTTGTATGGCCTGAATTTCCATTGGATTTGGTCGAAACTGAGATTGCCGAAAATCGTCAGTGGAAACTAATCATGGAAAATGAGATTGCCTGTATTTGGGCCATCGCTTTCGAGGACCCTTTGATTTGGGGACCTGAAAATGATGAACCTTCGGTATACATCCATCGCATTGCAGCCAACCCCAATTTTAGAGGCCGAAATCTGGTTGGGCATCTGGTACAATGGGCAGATACTTATTGTTTGGAACATAACCTCAAATTTATTCGGCTCGATACCGTAGGGCACAACCACGGACTGATTGCACATTACCAAAAACTGGGGTTTGAGTTCTTAGGCGCAAAAGACTTACCCGATACGAATGGTCTACCTGAGCACTATAGTAAAGGTCCAGCCTGCTTGTTTCAAAGGGAAGTGTAAAGCCCTTTCGCAATTGAACAAAATCGTTTAATTTTAGTTTGAACGTAACCTCATCACACCTAAACGTATTGCTATGAAACGTCTATGTCCATTGTTCGTGACCCTGCTTGTTATTTCCTGTTCTTCCGATGATCCGTCAGCACCTGAATTCTCTCCAGAACAACTTTTGGTTGCAGGAAGCCCTTGGTTGTTTTCTGAGTATCGCATCGACGAAGTCATTAACACTGATGGTGTGCTTTTAGATGACGATGACCTCACCAATGAAATCGCTAGACAAAATGCCATTAGTCAAGGGCTTACTTTGATTTTTGAAACCGATGGAACAGGACGGGCAATTGAAAATTTAGCGGAAGAGACAAATTTTGACTGGACACTAAGTGCCACAAGTGCACTTACGCTAAACTATGAAGAAGGAAATGCTGAATCTTTTGACGTATTCTCATTGACCGAATCCATATTAATCATAAGTTTTGATGACGAATTCGAGGTAATCCTTGATGACCAAAGTATACGCGGCGTCGACATCAAAGCAAGTGCAGTTTTCGATTAAAAAAACCAAAATGATTGCTCGAATTTGGAACGGAAAGACCCTTTTGGAACATAAAGAAGCCTATATTGATTTTATGAAATCAAGGGCGCTACCGGATTATCAAAACACCAAAGGTTTTGTAAAACTTGAGTTTTTGTGCCAGACCAAAGGGGGTGTGGCGTACTTTAAACTTATTACCTTTTGGGAAAATCTTGAGGTGATCAAAAACTTTGCAGGCGAGGATTATGAAAAGGCAAAGTACTATCCTGAAGATGATGATTTTTTGCTAGACTTTCCTGAAAAGGTAGCCCATTATGAGGTTTTTGCAAGTACGGACTAGCCTTCAGCTTGTTCTTTCAACTCAGAATTGATTATATTTTGGAGGAATTCCAAAGCTACACTGCTTGAAATATCATGTGGTCCATCATGCCGAAAGTACTTTCCTGAATGAACAGGTAGACTTGGTGTATCGATTACAAAATACCTCAAGGACTCCCCAGTACTACAAAACGGTCACGAATGGCATTATCGGCCTTGGCATCATCTTAAAAGGAGCCGCTTTCATTGATGTGAATGGCCAGTGGGAACCCATACCCCGTTTTTCGATTTTTGGCATGGGCGAAAAACCATATCACATCAAATTAAGTGCGGATTACGAGGAAATCTCCATAGGTTTTAAACCCTATGCGTTCAATTTTTTTGTCAATACCCAACAGCGTTATTTCACCAAAGGAAGAATTACGGACGCTTCGCTGCTGTACCCCGGCCATACTTTGGAGGAACTAGCTGAAGCATTGTCAAAATCCAAAAGTGACCCAGACATTCTAATCGCGCTTGATGGTTTTTTTCAAAAACAATTTAACAGGAATCGCTCAGACCAAAGGGTAAAAGTCGCCACACAATGGATTTATGATAACGACATTATCCGTGTACAGGATATTGCACAAAAACTCGATATCAGCTCAGTTACCTTGCGCAATTTATTTGACGAGCATGTAGGGGTTACTCCGAAAGAACTCATTAAAATCACACGAACACATAATGTGCTGAAACAATGTGCTTTTTTCAAAGAAAACCTGACGGAATTGTGCTATGAATTTGGCTACTTTGACCAATCCCATTTTATCAAGGAATTTAAAAGCGTGATGGGCATAACCCCAAAAGCTTATTTCAAAAATGAACAACTCGCTTTCGATTTTTACAATTATGGTAGATGGCTAACCGACAACTTTACAGAATAAAATTCTGCAAGTGCGGTTTGCGTTAATACTACTTCTTGGTCTTGCCACTCCCCTTTTTGGCTTCGGACAGGCAAAAGATTCCATCGAATACAAAATCAACCAAATTTTGGAAGCTACCCAAGTACCTGGTGCTGCGGTAGGTGTGATTTACCATGACTCCATTTATTTTGCGAAAGGTTTTGGGTTCCGAAACGTGTCCCAGAAACTTCCGGTAGACACCCAAACCATTTTTCCGATAGGTTCCTGTTCCAAAGCATTTATGGCAACCTTGCTCGGTTGGGCGCAAGAAAAAGACCTTTTAAATTTTATAGACGCACCTTCGAAGTACCTCCATGAACTGAAATTTTCAAATCCGAACATGGACCAAAACATTCAGATTCGAGATTTGTTGGCCCATAGCACAGGTTTACCCAGACATGACTTATCCTGGTATTTGTTTCCCACGGAAGAAGGGGACAGCCTGACACAACGGATAGCACATCTTGAACCTTTTGCGAAAGTGCGTGAACGTTACCATTACAATAATTTCGGTTATTTCTTGGGGGGAGAATTAGCTGAAAAGGTTTTTCAAACCTCATGGGAAAATGCTTTGGATTCATTGCTTTTCACACCCTTGAAGATGCAGCGTACCCATACGGATATCTTGAAAATAGAAGACCAAAATACTTCTGTTGGATATGCTTCATCTTTAGATGCGACAGCAAAACCCATGGCTTATTATGATTTGCAAGCCATGGCTCCTGCCGGAAGCATTTGCAGTTCGTTGGAAGATATGTTGCAATGGACGCAATGCTGGCTCAATTATGGACAAAAAGAGGGAGAAACCGTAATTCCAACTTCCTATGTCCAGGAAGCCATCAGTTCACAAACCATCATGCGAGCGAACTTGCCCAGTGAAGAGGAACCTAACCTCTTTTTTTCCAATTATGGTTACGGCTGGATGCTCAGCTCATACAAAGGAATATATCGCGCAGAGCATGGTGGCAACATCAACGGATTCTCGGCCAACGTTTGCTTTTTGCCTACAGAAAGTTTGGGCATCGTGGTATTAACCAACCAAAACAATTCCGATGCTACCTATATCATTCGCAATATGCTGATAGACTTCATTCTGAATTTGAATCCATCTGATTGGTTGGGAGAGTATCTAGCGGAAAGCGAAGAGGAAAAAACGGTAACACCGGTTAAAACCAAAAAAGAAACCAGTTTGAGACCGTTGGATGATTTTATCGGAGCTTACCGACATCCTGGATATGGGGCTATAAAAATATTCCTGAAGAAAAACACACTTCAAGCACAATTCCCAGTGGGGACCTTTGACCTGGATAACACAGACAAACTTAGGTTTCAATTAAAAGCGAATACCTCTTCCGAAATTGATCCTGACACCGTTCCGAATCTTGAGTTTAAATTCACTTCAGGTCCCTCAGAAAATATAAATGGGCTTACCATTCCGCTTGAACCTATGTTGGACCCTATCCTCTTTCAAAGAATAAAACCAAAATCATGAAAAACCGATATATCATTCATCTGTTGATTGTTTGCTTATTCATTACATGTAAACCCTCGGCGAAAACTGAAACCATATCCGCTACCGAATCCAGCCCAAATTTTGGAGCTTTTGAAGAAAAAGTGCAGCAATGGCAAAGCGCGTTAAACATTCCTTACGTAGGCGTGGGAATTATTGAAAACGGCGAAGTGCAATACGCTAATGTCATCAGTCCAATAGATAGTATTCCTAGGCAAGACATGCTCTTCAACCTGGCGTCGGTAACCAAAGTGATTTTTGGTACTACTGTGATGAAGTTGGTTGACCAAGGACAATTGGACCTTGATGCGCCGCTTTACCCCTACCACGTCGATGACGACGTTAAAGATGACCCCAGACACCTCGAACTCACGGCACGGGATGTGTTGAGTCAGCGTTCGGGTTTTGTCAATTGGCGCTGGAACCATCCTACTGGAAAACTCACCTTTGATTTTGACCCGGGCACCACTTGGAACTATTCTGGGGAAGGGATGGAATATTTGCGGTTGGCGATTGAAAAGAAATTTGAAACTGGAATTCAAACCATCGCCGATTCTTTATTGTTTCAACCCGCGAAAATGATAGACACCAACCACGCTTGGAATGGAAAAAGTCAATTTGAACGGTTTAGTGGTTTTTATGACACCGAAGGAAAACTTCATGAACTGGAAGACCATAGCTTTACCGCCCAAGCTGCGGATGATATCATGTGTACCATAACTGACCTAGCCCATTTTGGTCAATATGTAGTGCAGGGTGCTGGGCAATCAGAAAAGAATTTTCAAAACATGGTTTCGGCTCAAACCCCGATAAACGACAATCAAGACCAAGCACTAGCTTGGCGTTTGATTCAAAATTTACCCAACGAAGAATATGCCATTCACCATGGCGGAAACGATATTGGTGTTGCCACTTTAGTGGTGTTACTCCCCAAAAGCAAACGCGGCATCGTGGTAGTGACCAATGGCGATGGTGGTTTGGTCCTTTGCAACAATGTGGTGCGTGAATTGTGGGAAGAAGGACCAGAAATCATCCATCGCGCCTACCGAGCCGGTTCCCTTGACGATGTTCCAAAAGCCATTACACTAAATTCAGAAATTTTGGAAAGTTATGAAGGGGTGTACGAACAGCCTAGCGGTCGACTGGTAACCATTGTTCAAAGTGAAAACGGTCTTTTGATGAAAATGCCAGGCGTTCCTAACTTTCAATTGTTTCCAGAAAAAGAGACGCTTTTCTTTTTGAAGGATTTTGACCCGAAGATTGCGTTTTTGAAAACCGAATCAGAAGAAAACTTCAGTTTGAAAATCATCGAAGGAGAAAACACCATTCTCTGTAAAAAGGTTCAATAGTGAAGCTTCCTCTGAAAAAAACCGTCCTGCTCATTCTTTTAACAGCCTTTGCATACAAGGGTAGTTCACAGGAATCCTTTTTATCCTTCTTACAAGATGATTTGGATAGTACTATTCAAGCTGAATTGAAGCGATGGGATATCCCAGGACTGTCAATTGGCATCATTTTGAATGATACCATTCGATATAATAAGGGATTTGGGGTTACCTCCATTAATACCTCTGAAAAAGTCGACGAACATACCCTTTTTCGTATAGGGTCTTTGACCAAGGCAATGACCTGCACTACAGTTTTGTTAGCCGAAGAAAGAGAAGAGCTTTCCATCAAAGACAAATTGATAAAGTATTTCCCTGATTTTCATTTGCAGGAACAATCCGTCGCAGCCGTTTTAGACTTGGAAGATTTTATGTCCGGCCAATCTGGTCTCGGGGCACATTATGGTGATTTTTTCTATTGGAAAACCCAAAAGAAAACGGAAGACGTGGTTTCCACGCTATCACTTTTTGAAAACCAAGAAAAAATTCGATATCGCTTTCGATACAACAATCTCGCCTATGTGGTTTTAGGCGAAGTCCTTGAAAAAAGTAGTGGTGCCTCTTGGGCGACGCAAATCAAACAGCATTTGTTTGAACCGTTAAAAATGAAGCATTCTTTTCCCTATCAACAAAATATACCGGCCCAGCTTAGGATTGCTGCCCCACACTTTATGGAGGGCGAAAACACTATTGAATTGCCTGCAGAAAACATTGCCAATATGGGGCCTGCCGGTTCGGTCCTTTCAACGAGTACAGATATGCTGAAATGGCTAAAAGCGCTCTTGAGTTTGGAACAAGACCGAGAAAGAGTTTTTCCGGATGTGGTTTTGAAAAAAATACGGAGACCGCATACCTTGTTGGGGTATCGAAGAAGTAAGAGCGATAGAGACCAACTTCGATTTCTATTCTACGGAAAAGGATTGTCCATATCAGATGAAAATCGAATGCTTCACTATCGGCACAATGGAGGCACCGATGGGTTTACTTCACAATTACTCATGATTCCTGAAGCGCAACTCGGTGTAGTTGTACTGACCAATTCCCGCTCACATAATCTTGCCGAAAGCCTTGTGGAGTATATCCAAAAAGTTTACTTACAACAATCCACGGAAGGGCATTTTGATACTTTGTTTCATAAATTCAAGAAGGAACAAGAAGAAGAACAACGTACGTACTTTTCCCTTCGAGATAGTGTTCAAAAGCAAAAAGCACCCTTACCATTCGATGCTTCACGACTAGGCATTTATGAAAATCCAGGTTATGGAACCATTACCATTTCGAAACAGAAAAATGGAGTAAACATGCAATTTAACGCGCACCAAGAATCCGTCTCCGCACACTTAATGCATAAAAAAGAAGCTACCTTTCATGTAGTTTTTGAAAATCCCGTTAGGGGATACACTGAACTTACTTTTCATGAGGAAAGTGGAAAACAACCAGGGTTTTATCTTGACATGGATGCTACCTCATACTATTTCCAAAAACAACCTTGAGTGTAGAGAGGGGATACCGTTCTTATTTAAAGCAGTATTACTAGGCTAAGCGTCCTCCCGTCAAATCTTTTCCATAGCTCGACCCTTTGCTAGTTCATCTACTAACTTATCCAAGTAACGTACTTGTCTTGTGAGGTCATTGTCAATTTCTTCTATCCGATAACCACAAATCACTCCCTTAATGAGATGAGCATTCGGATTCAGTTCTGCTTGACCAAAGAAAGTTTCAAAGGTGGACTTATCGTCAACCAAAGCCTGGATTTTGTTATCATCAAATCCTGTCAGCCAAGTGATGACTTCATGCAATTCACCTTTAGTCCTCCCTTTTTTTTCCGCTTTGTTGAGATAATGGGGATAGACGGAAGCAAAGGTCATTTTCGCAATCCGTTCATTGTGTTTGTCCGTTACTTTCATAATTCTTTTGGTTTGGTTGCTATTTCCTTACGTCTACAGTATCTGCAGGGGTACCTTTGCTATTGTGAAGCGAATCAATGGTAGCATTGGCTTTTTGCAGGGCCATCTCTAGGCGTTCATTTTCCGCTTTGTACTCCCGTTCTAAACGTTCCACACGCTTTTCAAATTCCGCTTTCGGAACATACTGTGGCTTGAATAGCGTATTGTTTAGGATACTATACAAGGTAAACAAAAAACTGATTATGATAGCTGAAACCATAAGGGTCAGTAAGGTACGTTCCCTTTTTAGGGAAGGAGACTTTTGCTGAAGCAGGTCTCTTTCGCTTTTGGAGAGCTTTTTACTAGTACTGAGTTGATTGAAAAAGGAATCCCACTTTTCCTCTTCCTTTACATGCATGTCCAAGAAACCACCTTCTTCCAAAAAACCAAGGGTATGCGGTGTTGAGGCCAGCATGAAAATCTCTGCGCCATTTCCGCTCATTACATCCAGTAGGCTGTCATCATACTCCAGAATCTCCCTGAGCAGGCGCTCGACAAACTTTTGGTCATAGTTCGGACTCAAAAACTCATCGTACAATACACTTACTTCGAAATAGTCCTTTCGGGCATGGGCATAATTCAAGAATCGGTCTTTGAGTTCAGCTTTAAAAAACTCTCCCATGCGGTGTTAAGTAGTTTGGTTATGGTTAGGACTAAATTTAATTGAAATCACCCCATAATAAAATAGGTGAATGGGAATTTTACATAGAAATAACAACTTGAAAAGTAACCGTTGCAAGAAGAGCACCTGCGCAAGTCGAATCAGACGATTTCAGCGCTCAATCCAGCATCCAATAGCTTTGAACAGCGTGGCTTGAGGTCATTGTATTCCCCTGTTTTAACCGTGCACTTTCCGTTGTAGTGAACGATAAGAGAACATTGCTCTGCTTGTTCCGGGGTATGGTCACAGACCTTAATCAAAGTGTCGATAACATGGTCGAAGGTATTCACGTCATCATTGAACAATACGATTTCGTGTTGCTTTTTGACGTCTTCCTCAACCAGAAGTGCTTCCGAACTTTTTTCTTGTGTGCTCATCACTATACTCACTAGGACTAATATACTAATTTTCAGGTACCCTGATTTTTTTTAACGTCCCTATGAGACAGAAAAAGTGCCCTTTTCGGGCACTTTTATGAAGTAAGCAAATCCTAGAGTGTTTTAATATAAAAATCGCAACGCGGTAATGTCGTTGTTATTGAACTCCCCATCGTCGGAAGCACTAAAACAAGCCAACATTAGCGAAGTAGGGTCGTATCCAGCAGGGGTTCCAGGTATTGGATTGGCACCGATGCTCCCCACACCTTCATTGATGTTCTCACCGCAGCTCTGGCGACTGAACCAATCCGTATGTCTAAACCCAACGGAGTGCCCGATTTCATGGGTAATCACGTGCTCGTTCACATTGGTGGTAAAGTTGTCCAATCCATAAATCTGAATAAACTTGTTCGGATTCCCATTGCTAGGAAAACCCGCAGAACCACCACTACCCGTTTGATTGGGATTGTGGTACACCACCATATCTTTGTCTTGGAATGCCGTTCCAAACGTCAGTGACATTGTTATGGTAAGGTTTAAACGATTGTAATTATTGACCGCCCATTGCAACGCCGTGCGTTCTTTACTGGACAGTCCAAAACCGCCTCCACCAGTATATCCAATGATGGTCAAAGTCCCGGGATTTACCAGATTATTTGTATGATAATTTCTAGCGGACTTTCCTAGTTGTTTCAACCATTGAACATGTTCCGCGGTAAAGGTGATGTCATCTTCAATTTGATACCGCTTTTCCGTGGTACCATCTGGAAGATAAAAATCCACCACCTGCACATCGTTGACATTAAAATAATTATCCTTTAAAATCCCGACGACCTCATCGGTGATTTCCAAATCCTCTTGATTTGGGTTCTCGCTCGTAATTTGCTCTTGTGTTTCGGGGGTATTTTCCAAGTTTTCTGCCTCACAGGAGACGAATAAAATACCACCGGCCAACCCGAAGGTCAGCAATCTTAAAGTGTTCATTAATAAAAGAGATTTAGGGTTAAAAGAATAGGATTTTACCTACTTTTTTAAATTACAACGAAAACCTTAATCTCTTAAATTTTTGTTAACCTTTTCGATAAACTGCAGCAACCCAATTGTTCTTGGAGTTGTGTTTTTGATATGCTAAACCCAAGGCTAGCGTCGCTTTGGAGATATCTTCCTGGTCATTTTCGTAAAATCCGCTCAACAACAAGGTTCCCCCAGAATGAAGGCATTCAACATAGGTAGACATGTCTTGCAGCAGTATATTTTTGTTGATGTTGGCTATTATGAGGTCATAGGATTTACCAACAATTACAGACTTGTCTCCTTGATAAACCTGAATGTCATCGCAATGATTGCGTTCTATGTTCTCAATGGTGTTTAGATAGCACCACTCATCAATATCGACCGCATCCACAGACTTCGCACCCCTCATCTTGGCCAAGATGGCCAATACTCCTGTACCGCACCCCATATCAAGGACTGTTTTACCCTCAATTGCTTCCCCTAAAAGCAATTGTAACATCATGTAGGTCGTCTCATGATGACCCGTCCCAAAACTCATTTTGGGCTCAATAACAATGTCGTAAGGAACAGACTTTGCCACGTGAAATGGGGCTCGAACTAGAATCGCATCTTCAATTTCAATGGGATTAAAGTTCTCTTCCCATTTGGCATTCCAATTTTGCTTCGGGATTTCGGTAATCTGCCAAGAAATGGTTACTTCCGGAAGTGACGGCGTCCAGAGCTTTTCTAAAGCGCCGCTGTCATGTTCCTCTTCCGAAACATAAGCCAACAATCCCGTATCTGTTACTGCAAAACTCTCAAAACCCAACCCCCCCAATTCAGCCGCTAATAGGTCGGCAAAGGGTTCCACAGGGTTTATGGTAAAATTGTACTCGAGATAGGTCAAAAGGAAATTTTAAATCGCTTTAATGATGGCGACAAAATCTTCCGCTTTCAGGGAGGCACCTCCAATCAATCCGCCGTCTACATCAGGTTTGGAAAAAATATCCGCAGCGTTGTTTGGCTTAACACTACCACCGTACAAGATGGATACTTGCTCCGCTATCTCCGTATTGAAAGCTTCAGTGATGGTACTTCGAATGAAGGCGTGCATCTCCTGCGCTTGTTCCGGACTTGCGGTTTCACCGGTACCAATGGCCCAAACAGGCTCGTAGGCCAAAACAATTTGAGACCAAGCGGCTGCATCCAAATTAAACAGTGCATTCTGCAGTTGGGATTTCACCACATCAAAATGGTTTCCTGACTTCCGCTCTTCCAACTCTTCGCCAAAACAAAAGATGATTTGCATGCCTTTGTCTAGGGCCGTTTTCACTTTCTGCGCTAATAGGGCATCATCCTCCCCAAAAAGTGACCTTCTTTCCGAGTGTCCAAGAATCACCGTTTCTACTCCAATATCCAACAGCATATCGGCTGAAATCTCTCCAGTGTAAGCACCATTGGCCGCGAAGTGCATGTTTTGAGCTGCTACCACTATAGTGGAAGATTGCAGGCTATTTTGGGCTGTACTCAAATTAACAAAGGTCGGCGCAACGATTACCGACGCGTGGGTGTCGGGTAATTTTGCGGAGAGTTCGTCCAATAAACTTTCGGTTTCAGAGGCAGTTTTGTTCATTTTCCAGTTGCCTGCCACAATTTGGTTTCTCATAGGTATGTCTTTTACAATTGTATCTTATCAAGGTCGTTATAGTGTACTTTCTGGGTGATGGTTCCTTTTTCAAGCACCAAAACCGCTGGATTTGATCGCACTATGGTTTTTAAAGCAGTTTCATCCGTGAAATAAAAATCAAAATCCAAACGATACTGCGCTTTCAAATCATTTTTTAGATTTTCATTGGAAGCGGACATTCCAATCACCTTATATCCTTTTGCTTGCGCTTTGCTTGCTATGGCATTGACCACATTGAACACCGAACGGTTGGTCTTGGCCAAATCATAGGCCACCACCATTACTAATTTGGGTTCTTTCAATATACTTTCGCTGTGGTCAGTCCCGTCTTTTTCAATGGTAAAGTCATGGATGGGTGGTTCATAGCCCTCTTGGATTTCCGTGGTTTCCACGCCTACAAAGGTTCCTTCTACCGTCGGATATTCACCCAAGGTGGTGACAATTTTCTCTGTTCCATTTTGGTCAAACTTCCAAGCATATTCGAAGATGGCTTTCGGCGCATCCTCTGGGATAATCATTCCTTCCTTGATGTTAGCACCTATTTTATATGGTCTGAAGTCAATGGAAGGTAAATGATTCAATACGTGATTCGCGAAAACTCCGCAGGCAATTAAAGCTATTGCAGCCACACTCCAATTCGCTAGATTTCCAAAAATAGGTTTGATGTGTTTTCTTCCTAAAAACAAGACCACTATCAAAATCAATAACACCACATCTTTACCAAAAGATTCCCATGGCGTTAGTTTAACAGCATCTCCGAAACAACCACAATCCGTTACTTTATTGAAATAAGCAGAATAAAAGGTGAGAAAGGTAAAAAAGACAATCATCAAAAGTAGACTCCAAACTGTGAAGCGCACTTTGAATCCTATCAATAAAAACACTCCCAGCAAAACTTCTACAATAACCACAAATAGAGAAATGGCCAAAGCATATGGCGCCAAAGAGGGTAAATCAAGTACCCCGGGGCTAAAATATTCTTCCAACTTAAAAGAAAAACCAACCGGGTCGTTCAATTTGATGAGTCCGCTGATGATAAAAAGCACCCCAACGATTACCCTTGCCAAAGCAACTATCCACTTCATTTGCCGTAGTTTAAATGGATGAGTGCAAAGACCGCATAATTGATGATGTCTTGGTAATTGGCATCAATCCCTTCACTGACCAAAGTAGCGCCTTGATTGTCCTCAATTTGCTTGACCCTTAACAGTTTTTGTAGAATCAAATCAGTTAGGGAACTTACACGCATATCCCGCCAAGCTTCTCCATAATCGTGGTTCTTATTCTCCATTAGACTTTTGGTTTGTCCAATGGCTTCATCGTATTCCTCCAAGGCTTCCTCCAAGGTCAAGTCGGCTTGTTCCGATACGCCTTTGTCGATTTGAATCAAGGCCATAATGGAGTAGTTGATGATGCCGATAAATTCGGACTGTTCTCCTTCATCTACCTTTCGCACTTGGTTTTGTTGTAAACTCCGAATACGTTGTGCTTTGATGAAAATCTGGTCCGTAAGGGATGGTAGTCTTAGAATACGCCAAGCGGTCCCATAATCCTTAGTCTTCTTGATAAAAAGTTCTCGGCAATCCTTTATAATGGAATCATACTGAGCGGAAGTTTGCTGCATGTATTCTCTCTGATTTATGTAATTTTCCCGTGCGGATGATTCAAATTTCGCACTGCGTCAAAGATACATAAACCCAACAAAGCATCTAAAGCCCATGACCCTAAACTGCAAAGGAAAACTAGTGGACTTGAGTACCCCAAAAATCATGGGAATCTTGAACCTCACGCCAGACTCCTTTTATGATGGTGGAAAGTACAAAGATGAAGCGGCTATCTTAAACCAAGTGGAACGGATGCTAAACGAAGGGGCGACCTTTATCGATATGGGCGCATACAGTTCGCGCCCAGGTGCCGAACATGTTTCGGAAGATGAAGAGAAACGACGTTTGCTTCCCATTCTCGAATTGGTTTTGAAGCACTTTCCACAAACTCTAATTTCCATAGATACGTTTCGCGGTGGAATGGCCAGAGCCTGTTGGGAACGGGGAGCCGCTATCATTAATGATATTTCCGCAGGAAATTTAGATACCGAAATGTTTCAAGTGGTTTCTGAGTTTAGAGCACCATACATTATGATGCATCTGAAGGGAACGCCTCAATCCATGCAAAAACAGGCAGTATACGAAGACTTGATTCAGGAACTGCTTTTTTACTTTTCCAGCAAGTTGAAACAAGCCCGTGAAACCAAATTGGTCGATGTGGTAATTGATCCAGGCTTTGGTTTTGCCAAAACAACACCTCAAAACTTTGAACTGCTTCAGAACCTCAATTTGTTCAAAACGCTAGGCAAGCCCTTATTGATTGGATTAAGCCGCAAATCGATGATTTATAAAACGCTTGGAACTTCCGCCAAAGAAGCCCTAAATGGTACCACTGCCCTACATGCAGTTGCATTGCTTAAAGGGGCGAACATTTTACGGGTTCATGATGTAAAAGAGGCGCATGAATGTATTCAATTGGTGAACGCCCTACCCAAATCTTGAGTGTTTGAGAATTTGTTAATTTTACAAAAACGCTGCCGTTGGACTTTCTGAATTTCCTAGAATTTAAAATCACGGACTTTATTGATATTATTCTGGTGGCTGCACTTCTCTACTATGTGTACAAACTGGTCAAGGGTACCGTAGCAATCAATATCTTTATCGGAATCGTAATCGTTTGGGCACTTTGGAAACTAACCGAGTTGCTTCAAATGAAAATGATAAGTAGCATGGTCGGGGGATTCATGAATATTGGATTGATAGCACTCATCATCGTATTCCAGCAAGAAATTCGGAAATTTTTATTGATGATTGGCTCCACCAATTTCGCCACCAAACGAAATTTTATTCGGCACTTCAAATTCCTGAAGCAAGAGGCCTTGCCCTCCATGACCAACGTTACGGCCTTGGTTGGGGCTTGTGAGAAGATGGGGGTTTCCAAAACCGGTGCGCTTTTGGTCATTGAGCGAAACAATTCTTTGGATTTTGTAAAATCCACAGGGGACCAAATGAACATTGAAATTACCCAACCCATCCTTGAAAGTATATTTTTCAAAAACAGTCCCCTCCACGATGGTGCTGTGGTCATACAAGACAACTACATTACAGCAACCAGGGTCATTTTGCCCGTTTCCAATGATAGAAACATTCCATTGCGATTTGGTCTCCGTCACCGCGCAGCTGTTGGCATTTCTGAGAAAACAGATGCCATTTGCCTAGTGGTCAGCGAGGAAACCGGAGCCATCTCCTACATTAAAAACGGAGAATTTATCGCGTTTAAGGGGTTTGAGGACCTCACTCAAAAACTTCAAAAGGATTTGGAATAGATGACTTGTAAAAACTGCGGAACTACTTTACGAACCGATTTTAGTTTTTGTCCCGGTTGTGGGGCAAAAGTAATTCGGAAGCGAATTACCCTAAAAAATCTCTGGACAGATTTTGCCGAGCGGTTTTTTAATCTAGACAATACGGTTTTGAAGACGATGGCACATTTGTTTACCCAACCCGAAAAGGTGATTGGCGGATACTTGGATGGCCAGCGCAAAAAATACTTGAATCCTGTAAGTTATTTCACCATTGCCCTAACCTTATCAGGATTATTGGTGTTCCTTATCCAGAAATTTTATGGGGCCGAAGTTTTTGATTTTTCACAGGGCACTGGCCAAGCCACTCCTGAGTTTGCCAAGAAATGGGCTGAGATTGTTTTCGATTTGAACGCGTTTTTCTTCGTGATGTATATTCCCGTATTGGCCTTTCCCGCCTACCTCATCATGAACAAGGCTAAGTACAACTTTCCGGAGAACCTAATTGTTTTCATATACATTCTTGCGCATTACAGTGTATGCTCTTTTCCGATTAGTCTTGTTTCCTTGGCAATTGACCCTACGGGTTATCTAGACTTAAGTCGCATTGTGATTGGATTGATGCTGATATACTGTATTTATGCGCTACAGCGATTGCATCGGTTTTCGTGGAGGGCTCTTTTTCTTCGTTCGTCCCTATTCCTAGGTCTAGTAGTTGTGCTGTTTTTTATGCTTGTTATTGGGCTCATGGCCGCTCTTGTAGTAGTTGGCGTCTTCGAGCTGAAAGATTTTGCACCTCCCCCTAAACCTCAAGCCATTTCCTCGGCCATAAATTGGGCCTCGTATAAATTGCTGTAGTAGCCTCCTTTTTCTAATAAGGATTTGTGGTCTCCCATTTCAACAATGTGGCCCGCTTCCATCACCAAAATCTTGTCTGCTTTTTTGATGGTTGCCAAACGGTGGGCAATCACAATGGAAGTGCGTCCCTCGGTAATTTTATCCGTAGCTTTTTGAATCAATTGTTCAGAATAGGTGTCTACCGAAGAGGTGGCTTCATCCAAAATCAATATGGTGGGATTGCTCACATACGCGCGCAAAAAAGCCAATAACTGCCGCTGTCCACTTGACAGCATGGTGCCCCGTTCCTTCACATTATATTGATATCCGCCTGGCAAACTCGAGATAAACTCATGCACCCCGATTTGCTTCGCGGCGTCGACAAGCTCTACTTCGGTTATATCTGGATTCCCTAAGGTTATGTTCTTTGCTATGGTGTCTGCAAAAAGGAAAACATCCTGCAGAACGACCGCAATATGCGAACGTAAAGACCTCAAGGTAAATTCCTTGATATCAGTGCCATCAATACGGATATGTCCTGAATTGATTTCATAAAACCGACTCAACAAGTTGATAATTGTTGATTTACCTGCACCTGTAGCCCCAACGATGGCAACGGTTTCTCCAGCCTTTACCTCAAAGGAAATTCCGTGGAGCACTTCCTCATCTTCTACATAGCCAAACCGAACGTCATCGAACTCAATATCACCTTTGATTTCGGATTTCTCCAAAGTTCCGTCGTCCGCGATGCGACTATCGGTATCCAAAATTTTAAAGACGCGATTGGCGGCAACCATTCCCATTTGAAGGGTATTGAACTTATCTGCTATCTGACGCAGCGGCCGGAAGAGCAAATCCATCAAGAAAAAGAAAGCGAAAATAGACCCGGTATCATTCAAGGCTACATTTTCGATATTTTGGATTACCCCAAAATACACTACCAACCCAATCCCAATCGAATAGGAAATTTCCGCGATGGGAAAGAAGATGGAGTTGTACCAAACGGTGCGTAACCAAGCATTTTGGTGTTTTTCATTAATGTCACGGAATTTCTTCTTCTCGATATCCTCTCGAGTGAAAAGTTGGATAATCTTCATTCCAGCGATGCGCTCTTGCACAAAAGAGTTCAAGTTGGCGACTTGTGAACGGACTTCCACAAACGCCACTTTCATAGCTTGTTGGAACAATCGCGTAGCTATCAAAATCACTGGTAAGATGGCGAAGACAATCAAAGCCAATTTCCAGTTGGCCACCAACATGATTATCGCTGCGGAAATCATCTTTAATAAATCGGAAACGATTACAAAAAAGCCTTGACTGAATATTTCCCCTATCCGCTGCATATCAGCAACAGCGCGGGTGACCAAAACCCCGATGGAAGAGTTATCAAAATAGGTCATTTTGAAACCCATCATTTTTTTAAACAACTTGACTCGAATATCCCGAATCACCGACTCACCCAATAAATTGGCAAAATAATTAAAGGACAGTTGGGCTACCACTTGACCGATAAGTACACCTAGCATACCCAAGGTAAGCCAAAGCAATAATTCACCATCTTTTGATGAGAGGGCTTGATTGATAATTGCTTTAACCAACTGCGGAATCAAGACGGCAAAGGCTGCAGACAAAATGGCCGCCACCACTACCGTCCAAAAAATGGTTCGGTATGCTTTGGTATAGGCAAAAACCCTCTGGAAGAGACCAAAATCAAATGCTTTCCCAATTTCAGAATTGTTACTCATCAAAAATGGAATTTGGATATTTTACCTGGGTCAAATATAGCCCTTTTGCGGGCACCGAAACGCCGGCATTTGACCTGTTTTTGCTTTCAATAATTTCATGCACATCGGCCACTTCCCTTTTTCCCAAACCAACCTCCAACAAGGTTCCCGTAATGGCCCTAACCATGTTTCGTAAAAAACGGTCCGCTGAAATGGTAAATACCAGAAGTTCATCTCGCTGACTCCATTCTGCTTTGCGCACATCACAAATAAACGTTTTCACGTCAGAATGGCTTTTGGAAAAACATTCAAAATCCCTGTATTCCAAAAGGATGGCCGCAGCAGCATTCATTGCCTCAACATCCAGCGGCAATCGAACACAATGCGCGTGATCCATAAAAAACGGATGTTTCTCTTGAACCACCCAATATTCATATGTACGTTCCACAGCATCAAATCGTGCATGTGCTTCAGGAGTCGTCTTTTTTAAGGATTGTACCGCAATATCAGCAGGTAAAAAGGAATTTAAACTATTGACCAACTCAGTTGTATTTTCGATAGGGGAAGCATCAAAATGTCCGAACATTTCCTTAGCGTGCACGCCTGTATCTGTTCGCCCTGCTCCCACCACTTCGATAGGTGTACGAAGAATCGTGGACAAAGCTTTCTCCAAAACTTCTTGAACTGTTATGGCGTTCGGCTGTTTTTGCCAACCATGATAGGCCTTTCCGAAATACGAAAAACGAATGAAGTACCGCAAGTAGGACTTGAATTAGAACGGATAAATATACTTCAATGCAAAACAGCGCGAGAGGTCATACCTTATTTTAGCATATTTTTAGCGTATCATGAAAATATTACTCCTATCCGATACCCACAACCATATGGATGATACCATCTTGAAATATGCGAAAGGGGTTGACGAGATATGGCACGCGGGTGATATGGGCAACCTTGCCGTAACGGACGCCTTAAGCAAATTTGCTCCGGTTCGTGGGGTTTTTGGAAACATCGATGGGGATTTGGTGAGAAGGGAGTTTCCTGAACATTTACGTTTTATGTGCGAAGGGGTTTCCGTTTGGATGACCCATATTGGCGGCTATCCCGGCAAATACAATATTAGGGTACGCGATGAGATTCGGCGAAACCCTCCAAAGTTGTTCATTTGCGGCCACTCCCATATCCTTAAAGTAATGCATGACAAAAAACTTGGGTTGTTACATATGAATCCAGGAGCATGTGGAAAACAAGGATTCCACCAGATGCGAACCATGCTTCGCTTTTCCATAGAAGGTGAAAACATCAAGGATTTGGCCGTAGTGGAATTGGGTAAAAAATAAAAACCCCGATATGGCAATCGGGGTTTTTCGCACTAATACTACTAAGATGTTAGGTTTAACGTAAGCGGTCCACAGATTTTACAAGATCTTCATCCTTTTTGATGGCTCTATTGGCTAGAACCAGAAAAACGATAGAAAATACAGGAATCAGCATCCCAATACCCTTCTCAGGAACTTCAGTTCCTCCGGATAAGCTTAGCGACCGGTAAACGAAAAATCCTAGTAAAAA
The DNA here is from genome assembly GCA_039820925.1 of Bacteroidota bacterium. Classification (GTDB taxonomy): domain Bacteria; phylum Bacteroidota; class Bacteroidia; order Flavobacteriales; family Flavobacteriaceae; genus Flagellimonas. Next base: position 28,344 of record JBCBPD010000038.1, read on the forward strand.
AAGATTCAATATGATGTTCAATCGATTTACTACGAATTGATTTTGTCGTTTTTTATACATGAAAATCACCAATAGCGCCAACAACGCGGAAACAACAAACACAACCAAAATCAATGGCTCGTCAATTGCATAGTTGGCAACGCCTTCTTCGGATTCGCCTAGGGGCAAGAAAAAGGGCAAGATGCCAGCGATGAGGGCAGCTATTACTAAAAAGAACGTTTGTATCCGCTGAATCATTGTTTGAATGAATTTCGGAAGGCAAAAATAAGAGTCTTTTTAAGAAATAAAACGAGAATGTTTAAAATTATTTTGTATCATTGCGACAGTATTGACGGCAGGGCCGTCAAAGGAGTCTTTCCTACAGTAGTACCCAGATAACATAATCCACTACTTTATTCATTTCTAGAATCATAATTTATTGTCTACTTGATGTTTGAGATTTCAGACCTAAAAGCAAAAAAACTTCCTGAGTTACAGGATATCGCAAAAGAACTTAACATACCTAAATTCAAGTCTTACAAAAAGCTTGACTTGGTATATCAAATTTTGGATGTACAAGCTTCCAATCCAAAATCAGTTGCCAAAGCGGCACCGCAATCCACCGAGGAATCAAAACCAAAACCCAAGCGCGCTCGCGTTTCAAGGGATAAAAAAGAATCTTCGGAAGAGGCTAAACCTGCTCCTGAAAACAAAGAAACACAGGAGCATAAAGGTGGAAAAGAAGAGGCGCCCCAAAACCGTTCCAATCGGGACCACAAACCCAATGGGAATGCCAAAAACCAAAACCACCGCAGAAACAACAACCAACAAAATAAAAATCAACACAAAGAGCCGAAAAGCAACAACTTTGATAAGGACCTAAAAAATCGTTACAAAGAACCTGAATTCGAGTTCGATAGCATTATCGAAAGTGAAGGGGTTTTGGATATTGCCAAAGACGGATATGGTTTCTTGCGCTCTTCTGATTATAACTACCTCTCTTCTCCTGACGACATTTATGTGTCGCAGTCCCAAATACGTCTTTTTGGTTTGAAAACCGGAGATACCGTATTGGGTAATGTGCGTCCACCGAAAGAAGGTGAGAAATATTTCCCACTGATTAAGGTTACCAAAATCAATGGGTTGGACCCGCAGATTGTTCGTGACCGTGTATCTTTTGAACACTTGACACCACTTTTCCCTAAAGAAAAGTTCAGATTGGCAGAAAAACAAAGCACGATTTCCACAAGAATCATTGACTTGTTTTCACCCATCGGAAAAGGACAAAGGGGAATGATTGTTTCGCAACCAAAGACGGGTAAAACCATGTTGTTGAAAGATGTTGCGAACGCCATAGCAGCAAATCACCCTGAGGTATATCAAATCATCTTATTGATTGATGAGCGTCCTGAGGAAGTTACCGACATGCAACGTAATGTTCGTGGGGAAGTGGTAGCTTCTACTTTTGATAAAGAAGCGACGGAACACGTAAAAGTGGCCAACATCGTTATTGAAAAAGCAAAACGCTTGGTAGAATGTGGACATGATGTGGTAATCCTTTTGGATTCCATTACACGGCTGGCACGTGCCTATAACACTGTACAACCTGCTTCAGGTAAGGTATTAAGTGGTGGTGTCGATGCCAATGCGTTGCACAAACCGAAACGTTTCTTTGGAGCGGCCCGAAATATTGAAAATGGAGGGTCTTTATCCATCATTGCTACGGCTTTGACCGAGACCGGTTCTAAAATGGACGAGGTAATCTTCGAGGAATTCAAGGGAACTGGTAACATGGAATTACAGCTTGACCGTAGAATTTCGAATCGAAGAATTTTTCCTGCGATTGACCTTATCTCCTCTTCTACCCGTAGAGATGATTTGTTGTTGGATGAAAATACGATTCAACGTATGTGGATTATGCGCAAATACTTGGCGGATATGAATCCGGTAGAGGCCATGGAATTCATGGAGCAGCGCATCAAACAAACCCGAAATAACGAGGAGTTTCTGCTTACGATGAACGAGTAGCGATTGATGACCTAGTGCTACAATCGTTTTATTGAAAATATCAATTGACCCTAGAAGTAATTCTAGGGTTTTTTGTTTACAATTTCTTTCAGATTAATTCTCTTTCAAAAATCAGAAAAGGAATACATTGAGTTAAAGTATTTTATTAACTTTTTAACCTTGTAAACCATGAAAATGAACAAATTTATTTTTGTCTCTTTTGCGTTGGTTATGGCTGCTTTGACCATATCTAGCTGTGATAGGGAAAGAACCGGTTCTTCCATAGAACCTGAATCTGCGCTACCCCCTTCGGATGAAATTCCTGAAAAATTAATTTCTGTTAGCGAGGCGGTTGACTATTACAACAATTTCTATGAATCAAGAGTTTTATCACGTGCTGGGAAATCCTCATCGGAAACTCGAAAAGTGTGGTTCAGTTTTGCACTATTGGAAGACTTTTTTGCAAAGGTGGAAAGAGTTTCCCAGGAAAAGGGCATCGAAATCACCAAACTAACTTTCATTCTAGGTTCTGATGCCGATGGTGAAAGGACAGTGATGATGGCCCCAGCAACTTATGACCCTGGCTTAGGCATCAACAGAACATTTACGATTGAGGATGACGAAATCATTTTCCTGCACGCGTATCCTGGAGATAAGCACAGTAATTTGCCGGAAAGTAGTCTTTCTGCTCAAAATTTTAGTAATAGTCTGGTGTTGGGAAGTCAAGGATATCTTGCAAGTAAAGACGTAATTACCATGTACAATCGCTATTACGATTTGGAGGTTGGGCCCTACACGGATAAAATTGAATGGGACACGCGCTTGGTGTATTATTTTCCTGGTGAATTTGAAGGGTATCTATCTTATTTGAAACAAAATGACATTTCAAATGATGAAATTGAAATTTCAGGAATAAATGCAATTTACGCAGCATATGACAATGACCCTGCGGAAGGAATTTATGCTAATCACGTTACCTTGTTTTTTACCCCAACAGACGCAAGCACCGGGAACGAAATTTCGTTTTCTGGATTTAATTTGGAGAACACTTTTTCTTTTGACTACACTAAAGAGACCTTCAAACTTGACAAATCTTTGACGATATCGAACAATGGTAGTGGTGGAAGCAGTACTTATAACAAGGGAGGAGCGGGACCTCCTCCACCTCCAGATTTTTAAAAGTAAGCCTGGTCAGCGAAAAATCATGTTTTAATACTTAGAGGCTTATCATACATCTTCAAAAGCCCTTCCTTACTTCAGGAAGGGCTTTTTTAGGTCCATATTAAAGAAATACCATATCTTTAAGTCAGGTTTCCCCAACTGATAAATCCTGACTGACAACTACTATTATGAAAAAAATCAACTCCTTAAAAATCTTAGTGGTGGGCCTTGGACTGACTAGCCTTGTTGCCTGCAGAACTGAAGTAAAACCTGAAGAAACCACCGAAACCGACCTGCCTGAAGAGGTTGAGGCGCCCGAAGGAATCATTAGCATAGGAAAATCCAAAGAACTCTACGACAACTACACCCGTTACCGTTCGGAAAGCATTGAAAAGTTCGAAAAAGAAAACTTTGAAAACGATGAATTTGAAGCAGTTCGTTACACGGATTTCAATTTTGAGGACTTTAGGCAGTACATTGATTTTGTAG
>JBCBPD010000039.1:0-29921 GCA_039820925.1 Bacteroidota bacterium
CAAGCATCAAGCATCAAGCATCAAGCATCAAGCATCAAGCATCAAGCATCAAGCATCAAGAAAGCCCGATGAGAACCATTTTTGGGCAGTTCTATCGAGCTTGCTGATTCTACGAAATATTCTGTTGATTTAGATTTTCACTCCACAGGAGCAGTATAGGTAACCAAATCAATTCCAATTCCGTTAGGGTCGATGATGGCAAAATGACGGTCACCCCAAGGTTCATCGCGAATATCAACTTCAAAGGAAATTCCTTTGGCCTTGAGTTGTTCATATATCTCGTCTACATCTTCAACCTCTATGGTGAGATACACGCCTCTTCCTTCAAAAGCAGTTTGGAATATGGGCTTTTGGCTAGGGTGGTTGGGGAGTAAAAAACCCAATTCTGCCGACTTATCCGGGGTATGCAACAATAGATAAAAATCGTTTTCAAAGGTTACCCCAAACCCCAGCGTCTGGGTATAAAAGGTTTTGGTTTCGGCTATTTTTTCAGTAATGATTCCGGCATTCAATTTCATGGTTTTTTCGTTTTGGGCATGTGCTGTTCCAAGCAGTAACGCACATGCGATGAATACTATTTTTTTCATGGTGAACTATTTATAGCACAAACCTAGGCATGCACAAAAGCAGGAGATTGTAAAAAACGGACAAAGCTTATCGGAAGGCCTCGGAGGGGGTGATACCGTAAAAAGTCTTGAAGTTTTTAATGAAATGTGCCTGGTCAAAAAAGCCTACATCGAAATACAATTTGTTTTCCTTAAGACTCGCTTGTGATGGTTTAGCATTGAGAATATGCTGAAAGCGAACTACATTGCTGAAGGCTTTAGGGGTAGTTCCAATGTAAAAGTTGAATATGCGCCGAAGTTGGCGTGGACTCAAGCCGGTCTCGAGCTCTTTTTCGATATCCAAGTAGCCCTTTCGTTCAAAAATCTTGCCCAAGGCCTTAAAGAAGCGCGGGTCGAGGTCCAAATTTGGGTTATCTAATTGATGGCCCAACTTTTCGTTCAGTTTCTTTACAATGGAAGGGAAAAGATCACTTGACAAGAGATGGGTTTTAATCCATTCAGAAAACTGCGGGAGTACTTCTTGTAACGGAGGTGAGACGTTGCTTAGGGATTTGGCGTCAATCCCATAAAGTAGCGGAAAAATAGCAGGCAGAAATCGAATCCCGATATAGTCAAAATCGTTGCCGATAGCAAATTCCGTATACTTTCGGCAAAAACCCATCACGAAGTTTTCTTCCGGTTTCTTGTGGTTGAAAAAAATATCAATACACCCATCAGAAACCACCCGATAATGAAATGGTTCAGCTAAAGGTTGGGTAGTTTTGAGTTGCCAAAAGCAATAAATGAAAGGGGTAAGCCCTGGGCTGGGTTTTAGCTCTTCATACAGAATGTTGGCGTCCCCGAATTTTACAGAAGGTTGAATGGGACGATAATATTGAAGAATGTCAAGAACGTTCACCATAATTTCTCCTAAAGATAAGGGCAATTTAACGGGCGGCATAAGCCATACGGCCAACACTAATTCAATCATCTTTCTTTACAAGACAATAGTACAAATATTCAAGATGAAAATATCAATTCACCATATGTTTCACCACTACATTTGTATTAAAATTCATTAGGTATGCGACAGGTAAAATGGACTGGGGTTTACCCGGCCGTAACAACAAAGTTTACAGCAAATGGTGATTTGGACATACCCGCTTTCTTAAAGAATATCGAATACCAAGTCGATGCCGGCATTGATGGGGTGGTTATCGGGGGTTCTTTAGGTGAAAGCAGCACCATCACCCATAAGGAACGTTTAGATTTGGCACAGGCTGCGTTGATGGCATTTGGAGATAAGATTGACATCATCTTGAATATAGCCGAAGGTTCAACCCGTGTTGCCATCGATTTAGTGAAAAAAGCCGAGGCGATAGGGGTTCATGGTTTGATGGTCCTTCCACCCATGATGTATAAACCCACCGACCAGGAGGTGGCCGATTACTTTAAGGCGATAGCGACAAGTACCACATTGCCTATTATGTTGTACAATAATCCGGTGGATTATAAAATCGAAGTGACCCTTGAGATTCTCGAGCAATTGAAGTCTTTGGAAAACATTTGCGCCGTTAAGGAAAGCACAAGAGATGTTTCCAATGTAACCCGAATGCGAAACCGCTTTGGTGACCGTTTCAAAATTCTTTGTGGGGTAGATACCTTGGCAATGGAAGAATTGCTGATGGGCGCTGACGGTTGGGTTGCCGGACTTGTAGATGCCTTTCCCGCGGAAACAGTGGCCATTTATCGCTTGACAAAAGCAGGTAGGATTGAGGAAGCGCGTAGCATTTACCGTTGGTTTCTTCCTATTTTGGAGTTGGATATTAATCCGCAACTTGTTCAAAACATAAAGCTGGCAGAGGTTATGACAGGTATAGGAACAGAACATGTTCGTCCACCACGTCACGTTTTGGTGGGTAAGGAAAGAGAACGGGTTATTGGAATTTTGGAGGAAGGTATCGCTTCAAGACCCACTTTACCCGATTACTTGAGCATTGACACGAATTCAATCGTTTGATTTTAACCAGCACTATTCAAAAAAACATGTCTGAAACCGATAGAACAAAAATGAAAATACTGCAATCGGTCAACCCTGCAACCCAAAGGGCGCTGCCGGGCGATTTCATAATTGCAACCAGAGCCCAAATAGAAGAAACGGTTGCTACGGCAAATGAAGCTTGGAAGGTGTATAAAAAACTTTCCGGCAGCGAGAAGGCCACATTTCTAAGAACGATTGCCGATGAAATTGAAGCATTGGGTGACAGCTTGGTTCAGCGTGCTGTGGAAGAGTCTGGCTTGCCCGAAGGAAGAATTATAGGTGAAAGGGGTCGAACGTGTAATCAGCTTCGCCTCTTTGCCAAGCTGGTTGAAGAGGGGAGTTGGGTCAATGCCGTCATTGACGAAGCGCAACCCAGTAGACAACCCACACCTAAGGTGGATATTCGAAAAATGTCCATTGCTGTGGGGCCAGTTGTGGTATTCACGGCCAGTAATTTCCCATTGGCGTTTTCCACCGCAGGAGGCGATACGGCTTCTGCCTTGGCGGCGGGTTGCCCCGTAATCGTAAAAGCCCATCCTTCCCATTTAGGAACAAATGCATTAGTGGCGAAAGCAATCACCGAAGCGGCGGAAAAATGTAATCTACCGAAAGGTGTCTTTGCGTCTTTGAATGGGGATATTGAAACGGGACAAGTATTGGTACAGCATCCTTTGGTGAAGGCTGTCGCTTTCACGGGATCGCTTCGTGGAGGAAAAGCATTGTTCGATTTGGCAAATGGGCGACCAGAACCCATTCCCGTATATGCAGAAATGGGCAGCAACAATCCTATTTTCATTTTACTGGAAAAATTGGAATTGGAGCAAGATAGCTTGGCTGAAATGATAGCCAATTCAGTGAACCTGGGGGCAGGTCAATTTTGTACCAACCCAGGAATTATGGTGATTCAAAAAGGCAAAACGACAGAGGCATTCTTGGAAAAATTACAAAAGGCGTTTGCCAAACTTCAATCAGCCGTAATGTTGAATGAAGGCATTTACGAAGCTTATCGTAAAGGAAAAAAGCAGTGTATGAGGTCGCATGGTGTCTCTGCCCTGTTTGAGGGGGAAGAAGATGGCGAATGGAAGGGAGCACCGAGTCTTGCAAAGGTGTCCGCCGCTCATTTCTTGGAAAATTCCAGCCTGCAAGAAGAAGTTTTTGGACCATTTACTTTAGCAGTGCTTTGCGATGATGAAAACCAACTTCGGCGAGTAGCTGATGCACTTCATGGGCAACTGACCGCTACCGTTATGGCAACACAAGAAGAGTTGGAAAAAGCTTCTGGCTTATTGGAGGTTCTATCTCAAAAAGCGGGTCGGGTTATTTTCAATGGGGTACCTACCGGAGTGGAAGTTTGTCATGCCATGCATCATGGGGGACCTTTTCCATCCACCACGAATGGCAGATACACTTCGGTCGGAACAGAAGCCATTCAAAGATTCGTAAGACCAGTGGCTTTTCAAAATATGCCGGATACACTTTTGCCAGATGCCTTAAAGCGAGGCAATCCGCTTCAAATTTGGAGAACCGTAAACGGGGAGAAAGTGCGAACATGAGACAGACGTTCTATTGCATTGATGGGCATACTTGTGGAAATCCGGTTCGTTTGGTCGCGGATGGAGGTCCAACACTGGTGGGCAAAAACATGATGGAAAAACGCCTTCATTTTTTAAAAGAATACGATTGGATTCGGAAAGGCTTGATGTTTGAACCCCGGGGTCACGATATGATGTCAGGCGCCATTCTATATCCACCATCCGACCCACAAAATGATATTGCCATACTGTTTATAGAAACCAGTGGCTGTTTGCCCATGTGTGGTCATGGCACGATTGGAACCGTAACCTTTATGTTGGAAGAAGGCTTGGTACAACCCAAAATCAATGGGCATCTCCGACTAGAAACTCCTGCGGGCCTTGTGGAGGTTAGCTATCGGAAAAAAGGACACAAGGTCGTCTCGGTACGATTGACCAACGTTGCATCGTTTCTATACAAACCAAGTTTGACGGTGGAATGTCCCGATTTGGGAGAACTCATTGTTGATGTGGCGTATGGGGGGAATTTTTATGCCATTGTAGACCCACAAGCCAATTTTGGTGGAATCCAAAATCATACAGCCGAACAGCTCATTGGTTGGAGCAGAACAATCCGAAGTCTATTGAACGATGTACATGAATTTCAACATCCTTTGGAATCCGATATCAATGGGCTCTCACACATCTTGTGGACTGGAGAACCCCTTTCAGAAGAAGCTGACGCGCGCAACGCTGTTTTTTACGGAGATAAAGCGATTGATCGTTCTCCTTGTGGCACGGGTACTTCGGCTCGAATGGCGCAGCTTTTTAATAAAGGAGAATTGCGGGTGGGGGATAGTTTTGTTCATGAGAGTTATATCGGGTCACAATTCGTTGGGCGTATAGAATCTACAACCAAGGTGGCTGACTTTGATGCTATTGTTCCGAGTATTGAAGGTTGGGCAAAAGTTACAGGCTACAACAACATCATAATTGATGATGAAGATGACCCCTACGCCCACGGATTTCAAGTAATATGAGGGGGAAAACGATACATATTGTTGGCGGTGGAATTGTAGGTTTGTGCACAGCATGGTATTTGAACAAAGCAGGCTGTAAGGTCATCGTGGTTGATGAACATAGTCTTACGGAAGGCACCTCTTTTGGAAACGCTGGAATGATTGTCCCTAGCCATTTTGTACCGATGGCCACACCTGGGGTGATACAAAAAGGCTTAAAATGGATGTTCAATAGCAAAAGTCCCTTTTATATTAAGCCAAGGCTAAGTATGGAATTGGTCCAATGGTTATGGCAGTTTTACCGTTCGGCCAATGCAGGCCATGTACATAAAGTCATGCCTATTTTGTTTGAATTGAACGAGCGTAGCAAGGAACTGTACAAAACCATGGCGAAAGAACAGGACTTTGATTTTGGTTTTGAAGAAAAGGGCCTACTCATGTTGTACAAAACCAAAAAGCAAGCTGAAGAAGAGCAGGTACTCGCTGAAAAGGCGAATCAACTAGGGGTAAAAGCTGAGGTTTTGGATGCCAATGGCTTAAAAAGGCTTGAGCCGGAAATGGATTTGGATGTTTTGGGCGGGGTCTATTTCCCAGGGGATGCACATTTATATCCCAATCATTTAATGACACAGTTGGTTAATAGACTAAAGCAATTGGGAGTTACTTTTTTGTCGGAAACTTCAATTGTTGATTTTACCATAAAAAGCGCAAGAATTCAGTCTTTGCTAACGGATGCGGATAAAGCTATCCCTGTCGAAAGTGTGATTTTGTCTTCAGGTAGTTGGACGGGACATTTATTGAGAAAGGCTGGAATAAAAATCCTTTTGCAGGATGGAAAGGGGTATAGCATCACCTTAAAAAATCCAGGATTACGTCCCCGAATTCCAACGATTTTATCTGAGGCCAAAGTCGCGGTCACGCCTATGGGAAATGATTTGCGAATTGGAGGTACTTTGGAGCTTAGCGGATTATCACAAAAAATCAATCAAAAGCGTGTGGAAGGCATTATAGAAAGCGTCCCGAAATACTATAAAAACATTGCGGTGCCTTTTGGTACCCAAACCAAAATTTGGAAGGGTTATCGCCCCTGCACTCCAGATGGAATGCCTTACATTGGCCCCTCCGATACGATTACAAATCTATTTGTGGGCACGGGACATGGCATGATGGGTTTGAGTCTGGGTGCTGTGACGGGCAAGTTGTTATCACAAATGATAATACAGGAAAAACCAATGTTGGCCACGGAACCGTTTCGCTTAAACCGTTTTTAGCACACTACTATAACGTCGTCATCGATTTTCGGTATTGGGAAGGAGTACTCCCTTTGATTTTTTTGAATTGACGTATAAAATTGGATACGTTTTGAAAGCCCACTTCGTAGCAAATCTGTTCAATGGTGGCGCTTTTGTTTTTCAATAAAATACAGGCGTTTTCTATCCGAAGTTCATTCAAAAACCGAATATAGGGTTTGCCCGTATGGCGTTTAAAAAAGGCACTGAATTGGGAACGACTCAAATAAGCAATTTTGGCAATTTGCGGAATGGAAATCACTTCTCTAAAGTGTTTAAAGGTATAGTCCAGTACCTTGTTGAGACGACCTCCTTCGTTTGTGCTTAACGAAATATTGTAATTGTTCCCATTGAGATAGGTTTTCTCGGCATCATGTGCTCGGGTCAGTATCTCTAAAAAAGTGATGACCAACTGTGTGTTTTGAAGCAAAGGAGTCTCTACGATTTGGTTAAAAATCATTTCATTTGAAGCTCCGCTGATTTTGACCACTTTATGTGATGCCAGTAGCAGATGTTTCAGTGAATCCATTTCTTTGATTTCAAAAAATGATTTCCCAAAGGACAATTCATCAAAGAATAGGGAAATCCCTTTTACACATGGTGAATCATCCGTGTAGTATTCTTGAGAGCACTTGAACAAATGCGGTACATTGGTTCCAATGATAAAAACATCTTTTTCGGTAAAGGAGGTCATGCCGTTTCCAGCGTAAAAGATACCTTCTCCCTTTACAATTGCCGTGATTTGAAACTCTGGATGATAATGTAGTTGGCTGTAAAAATGAGGACCTTCATCCACCTGCGTCAACAGTGCATGGTCCTCGGATTTTTGAATTTTGAACGGTATGGCATGATGGTCTTTCAATCTTCCGCTTGCTTGACATGTGAAGCTAAACAACTTTTGAGGATTAGAAAGGATTGAAAACGGAAAAGGTTCTCAAAAAGAACGTACGTCTTACGCTGCCGAGGTCTTATTTACAGCCACTACCCTGCAACATTGGGATGATGTATTTCAAAAGCATCTCAAAAGGAAGTTTCCCGCGCCAATTGCCATAATTGCTTCCTGTGAACACCACTTTCGCATCGTATTCCGGTAGAATCATCATGTATTGCCCACCGTTTCCTGAGGCGAACAAAACCTCCGTTTTGATGTCTTCGTATTGCAAGGTTTCGGTATACCAGTAAAATCCATATGTCGCGCTGTGGTATTTTGCATTGGTCATTCTAGAATAGCGCGTGAAGGAAAAATCAATGGGGATTTCGCCTTTGGTTGAGGTTGCTATCCAGTTTTCACTCACCACTTGATTTCCATCCCACTTTCCTTTGTTGTGAACGAGTTTGGCAATCTTGAGCATATCGATGGGCTGAATATAAAAGGAACCTGCCGTCATGCCCTTTCCTTTGGGGGATATGGTCCATTTATAGTCTGTTATCCCCAAAGGACCAAAAAGGTTTTTCTTGGCAAAATCCATAATGGACATACCGCTCGCTCTGGAGATGACTTCGCCCATCAGCATGGGGTCATTGGAATTGTAGGACCAGTTTAATCCCGGTTTTCCTTTGAGCTGTATGTTGAGGCAGTAAGCAATCCAGTCATCCGTGTTCCACATGGCATCTTCGCAATACAGACCAATGTCATAGAACTCCTCGCAGCTAAAACCCGAACGCATTTCTAAAAGGTGTTGCACTTTGATTTTTTTCTTTTCGAGATTCTCCAACTCCGGAAAAAACTTGGATAAAGGGTCGTCCAAGGAAATAAGTTTTTTATCCACTGCGATTCCGGCCAATAGGCTCGTAATGGATTTAAAAGCGGACCGAGTATCGTGTCGGGTGTCTCTTTCAAAACCATTAAAATATTCTTCCACAATTAAAGAATCACAGTGTTCCACCAGAATTCCGTCAATTCTGGGGTAGGTTTTGTCATTTACTTTAGCTTTTAGGGTTTCAAGTGTTGGATTTTGGTCGGTTTGTGCGTTAATATGTAGAACGCAAATAAGTGCTAAAGCAAAAAGAATGCTTCTCATTATAAAGGTTGGTTTACAAATTCATAGGTAATGAGGTCCTATTCAACCAACTGTTACAGTTCTGTGATTGAAAATGGATTTGCATTCAAAAAACCAATAGGAATCTATCGGTGTGCTGACTTATGGATATCCCGCTTGCTGTAATTCCTTTTCAATATTTGGCACAGCATATTTGACAAGCATTTTAAGCTGATAGTACAGCATCAATTTGTTGTTACGGTAGGCGCGGGTTTGTTGTAAAAGCATTTTGAACTTGGCATCCTTTTTCAAGGACTCAAAATCCAGGGGGATGTCCCCTGCCGTGTATTGGTTCCCATGGGCATCTTTGACGGTGGGGAACTCGTAGTATTCTTCCGCATACACCCTGTTGGCTACTGTGTCGTTGGGTAGGGCATAGCTGAAACGCAATTCCATATCGGCATTGGGCTTAAAATTGTCGAGATAATAGGAGTTGAACACACTTGAAATGTCGGGGTCAAATGCATTTTCCTTGCTTAACCTCGGAAAATAGCCCTCATAAATCGCTTGTAGCACCTTACGTATGGAATCATTCTGGACAATATCCAAACCCTCTTCTTTAAGTCTGTCATAGGCAGCGCTGGTGGGATAGACATATTCGTCCTTTCTGAGCCAATAGAAATCAAAACACAGGTCTTCGGTATAGGATTCGTCTTGATAAATGACTTGTCTGATTCTGGAATGGGCTTTTTCTCCCAACTTCAATACCTCGGTATCGCGCCAAATGTCTTCGTAGATTTCCAACAGTTCAAACTTGACTTGGTCTAGTAGAACCACTTGGAGCGCGGCACGTTCCCTATCTTGATTCAGCGTATTGATTTTCAGGGCAATCAAAATACCAATAACGACCAAAACAATTTCCCCAATAGCATAGAGCAAATACTTGCGGATACTATTTTCTGCAAGGAGGTTTTGGCGGATTTTTCGGAAGATTTTTGCCATTAGTCCAGTTTAGGCCAAATGGTTTTAAAACGAACGCAAACCACGAGCATCTCTTCGGAAGGTGCTCCACCACTTTCTTTTAAGAAGCCTTCAAAAAAGTCCCAATGGGCTTTGCGCCACTTTTTAAGGGGTTCAACATCAGTGCCCATATCGAGTGTAGCATATTCTTGGGTAACTTGATGGAATGGAATCGTATCAACCTGGGTGTTTTCAATAATGGCTTTGGCCTTCCCACCAAAATCCGTGACGATTTGCTTCGTGCCAATGGTGGGTAAATCTACCTGGTATTGTTTGTACAAGCTATATAAACCAGAAGAAGCTTGTTTTTTGCCTTCAATAGTAAGTTGAGCGAGGCGATTGGCATCTTCCCGATTGTTATGGAAAAAATCCGCTTCAGGAATACTGACATCCTTGAACTCTGGATGTGCTGAAATATACGCTTCCCACATTTTTAAAACGGAAGGGTCTACTTGATTTTCAGCTTTGGATTGGGTTTCCGCAACCGGTTCAGGTTCTATTTTCGTTTCGCCTTTGGGGTCGTTTTTACAACTAATAATGAAAACTATTAGCAGAACAAGCGAAAAATACTTCATGCATTTGTTTTAAGATGAAACCAATGGCCAGTTTGTTTATACCTAGCCTTGAATTATCTTAAAAGTAGGAAATATTCCTTTGGGAGTAGGATGGCGGCTTGTTGGTTATAAGGTCTCCACAAGTTGGATATTATTTCCGCAGGTATCATTGAACACTGCGAATTTTACGGTACCCATTTCCGTGGGTTTTACGCTAAACGCAATATCAAGTTGGAGGAGTCTTTCATATTCTGCTTCTACATCATCCACATCGAACTGGGTATAGGGAATACCAGCTTCCATCAACGCATCTTGAAATACTTTACAAGGTTCAAAATGATTTGGCGCGGGTTCCAACAATAGTTCTGGCCCATCTTGCCATTCGGGAGAAACCAGAGTCAACCAGCGGTTACCGCCGCCTAATGGGGCGTCTTTTTTTACAAGGAAACCTAGTTTTTCGGTATAAAACTGAAGTGCTTTTTCTTGGTCGCGTACGGGAATGCTAATCAACGTTACTTTCATTTTGGTATCGGTTTTTGCTTGATCTCAAAGATTACACGCCTGAATTTAAATTGCTTCTCGAAACTTGCGCTTTTTGGAATTGACTGGGAGATTTTCCGGTTTTGGTCTTGAACAATTTGCTGAAAGAACCTAAACTTTCAAAGCCTACGGCAAAACAGGTTTCGGTGACCGACATTCCAGTTTTCAGGTGCTCTTTTGCTTTGGCGATGCGTTTGTCAATCATGTATTGTTTGGGGGTTTGCCCGTAATACCTTTTAAAAAGGCGCTGTAAATGAAACTTGGATGTAAAACATTGGTGCGCCAAAAAATCAAGCTTTAGGTCCTGCTCGAAATTTGTATCAATAAAACGGCGCATAGCAATAATCCCTTCGATTTGCCTGTCATTGGCATAACAGGTCTTTTTTATCTCGCTGAGTTTTTCTTGGTAGAAGGTCATTTCAGTATTATTCTAGCGAAGTTCAAGAGCAAATTCGAGGTTCGAACCTAGGAGTAACATCGCACTTACTTAAAGGTAGGAAATAATCTTTTGGGAATTTTACCGAAGAAAGGTTAGGCGCGGGAGCTGAATTTTAGGGATTCAAAGATAATTTGCCAGCCAAATCTTGTCGCCCGACAATAGCCATAATCTCTACTACGTTTTCGCTTAATCTGAAGTAGATACTATCCACGCCACAGACGCATCTGCGGTAACCGGGTTTGATGTAATCCACGGATTCAAAAGAAAAAGGCCGCTCGGCAATGCTATCAAAGTGTGTAAAAAAGGATTCGAAATATAGGTCGGCTTGGGTCATACCAAACTTTTCAACCCCATAGTGGTGAATTCGAATTAAGTCGTTTTTGGCTTCATTGCTCAGGCGGTATTTAGCCATTCAATAAAGACTTTGATTGAGCCAAAATATCCGTTTTGCTGTCTTCGGTGAAACCACTAGCTTCCGCTCGTTCTAGTTTTGTACGAATCCAATCAATTTGCACTTGTTGTTTTCTGGCTTGTCGAATCAAATCGTTGACCAACTCGCTCTTGCTCGAATATTCGTTGCTGTCCACTTGGGCCTTGAGCCACTCGTCATTTGGTTTCGTAAATGATATGCTTTGTCTCGCCATTCTCTTGGTTTTGGTGTAAATTTACACCAAAAATGAATCAATCTAAAAATACATGACGATTTAGAGTAGGAATTACGTGGTACTTCTCATAAAGT
The DNA here is from genome assembly GCA_039820925.1 of Bacteroidota bacterium. Classification (GTDB taxonomy): domain Bacteria; phylum Bacteroidota; class Bacteroidia; order Flavobacteriales; family Flavobacteriaceae; genus Flagellimonas. The sequence goes on from JBCBPD010000039.1 coordinate 11,677, forward strand.
CATAATAGATTATGACCCTTTTCGCGGACAGAGGATGTAGCTTTACGGTCTACCAAATCGAAGCTATGCCAACCCAATCCAACCAACAGTTTTTGAATGATATTGAAGACGCCTACGGCTCAACAGAAGACCTGGCCAAAATCCTGGATTTAGGCATAGAAATGTTATTTTACTTAGAGGAAAACACTTTTGCGCGAAGAGAGGTGCAGGAGGTGGTGTCCGCCTTGAGGATCATGATTAGCGTCTTGCGAAGTAAGGACTAAATACTCAAAGAATTTATTGAGCCTTTAGTGTTTTGACTTTTTGTTCTTAATAATCCTAACAATTGAATCTACTTCATTTTGAGTTATCCCATTATCGTTATGGAATTTCGATTCCTCAGCTAAAAAATTGCTTTGTACTTCAATCATTTTTTTCGCAGCCGACCTTAAATCTTCAATAATTTTCTTCTCAACTTCCTTATTTCTCTCGGAATCTAACAAACTTTTTACTAATTCATATGTTTTAGATTCTAGGTTTTGATTAGTTCTGATAAACTCTAAGGTTGCATCAATAAATCTCGAATCCTTGTGTTTTGATTTTACGGCTAATAAAGCCTCGAAATACAATAGATTTTTTTCATCAATCTCTCTAGAAATTCTATCCACAGCAAAAATGATTGAGTCATTTACTTTTAGCTGATTCTCTATGTTCGCTGCGATAAGAAGAAAATAAGGGTTTCTTTCATTACTAAGACCGCCTAAGTCGTTTTTGATTTCCAGACAGTGGCGCGACTGATTTAAAGCATCTTGTTTGGAATATTGTTCTTCACAACCAAGCAGAAGAAAAGCTAGAATCGGAAGACTCTTTAACGCGTTTCTCACCGGTTTAGTGAAAAGAAAGATTACGCTAGGCATTTTGCTTTTTTCCTATTATGGCTGAAAAAATTTCATAAAGGCTAATGTATGCCGCTTTGGCCAATTCAATGTTTTCAAGGTTAGGGGTTATGTTCCCATGGAAATAAGCGCAGCGAAACTTATAAAGCACAAATAAATACTTGAAAAACAAAGGATCTTCTTTTTCCCACTCCGATAATTTAGCGTGGGTTTGTCCTTGGTACGGATTAGAAGCATAATCAGTTCCAAAGTAGTCTTTTAGAGAAAATAGCGTACCTTCAGAATTAGACTCAAATGGATTATGATAAATAAATCTTCCAATTCTTTTGGTTGATTTGGGTGATTTTGGGAACTCAAATGCAAGTGCTAAATTCATAGGTTCAACTATTCCCTGTTCAGACGCTGCGAACTCTAGATACTTTGAAAAGATATGTTGGAATACGGATTTTCCATTGTTTTTGTCCAAAAAAGTCGTCCCTTTCAACTCCGTTTGAATGTCAGCAAAAATATCTTGGCTATTTTGAGACAACTCTAAAAAGTCTAATAAAGGGGTGGTCTGAGCGATTTCATCTCCAACAATTTGAGGAGTCAAATCGATTCCCATAGTATCCATTAGTTTATTCCACTTCTCTTCAGATTGAAGATTACTGAGAGCATTTAATTTGGAGTTAAACCTCTTCCTTAAAGGAGAATTAACTAACGCAAGAATTTTATGCTTATCACCCTTCTCATCCGAGAACTTCGAGGCAAATGCATTGAGTCCAATCCAGAGCTTATGGAATTTTTCAAAATAATTTATTTTGCTGTCAGCAAAATATGACTCCCACAATGGCGCAACGGAAATCTTACGAGTCAAAATAAAACGCCGTTCTTCCTCCATTCCAATTTGATTGTCTGTAGAGGGATTCCATTTTTTCCAAATTGTCAAATTCCAATTTTTAGAAACAGCTTTTTCTGAAGTGTTAACTTCTTTTCTGAAAAAAGGAACATGGCTAATGTCTGTGCCATCATAAATTGTACGATGCGAATATTCTTGAATTCCAGAGGACATTATTACAATTGTTATCGTATCCCCTAAATCAATATCACTATGAGCGTAATCAAATAAAAAACCTGATTCGTTATTTTTTCCTTGGAAAACTTTTGTACCGTGATTGTGAGGTTGAGATGGATTTTTATACAGCCAAATGGAAATTTCCCCGGAGCTTAGAGGAGGTAATCCAAATATTGCTATTCTTGGTTTCATAATTTTAGAAATTGTGCCAAAAATTTAAAGAAAGATAAAAGAAACACAAAGTCAGCTAAGGACTTTGGCTATTGCTTTAAAAGTAAAGTCCCCTTCTAAAATCAACCAATAACTCCCTCCATCTTTGTCCGAATCTCCTCCAAACACAAATTGCCCAAACTACCCTCGTGGGTATGCGAAATATCAGTTTTGGGTTTAAAGTTGCCATTTTCAATAGCTTTACCCATGGTTTTATAGGCATCGCGGAAGGGCATACCCGTTTTTACCATTTCGTTTAGGGTGTCCACACTGAAGAGGTAGGCGTACTTCGGGTCTTTGAGAATGTCTTCGCGTACTTGAATTTCCTTAAGGCTAAAGGTCATCATCTCCAAACAGGCTTTGGTTTCTTGTATCGCGGGAACAATGATTTCCTTCACCAATTGCAAATCCCTGTGGTAGCCACTAGGCAGATTGTTGGTTACAAGGGTTAGTTGGTTGGGTACGGCTTGTATTTTGTTGCATTTGGCGCGAATCAATTCAAAAACATCAGGGTTCTTTTTGTGCGGCATGATGCTGCTGCCCGTAGTGAGCTCATCGGGGAAGCTGATAAAATCAAAATTCTGACTCATGTACAGGCAGATGTCCATTGCAAATTTCGATAGCGTAGCAGCAATACTCGAGATACCAAAGGCGGTGGCTTTTTCGACTTTTCCACGGCCCATTTGCGCAGCGACTACATTGTATTTTAGGGTATCAAAACCCATGACTTCTGTTGTAAAACTTCGGTCAATGGGAAATGAACTGCCATACCCTGCTGCACTACCCAAGGGATTTTGGTCCGCTACTTTATAGGCTGCCTGAATGAACTGCAAATCATCGACCAAGCTTTCGGCGTAGGCTGAAAACCATAATCCAAAAGAAGAAGGCATGGCAATTTGAAGGTGTGTATATCCGGGTAGAAGGGTTTTCTGGTGCTTTTCGGCTAAGTTCAACAACAAATCAAAGAGTTGTTTGACCTGCGCCTTGATTTCTTGTAACTCATTTTTCAGATAGAGCTGCATGGCAACCAAAACTTGGTCATTTCTGGACCGCGCCGTGTGGATTTTTTTCCCAACATCACCCAAGCTTTCAATAAGCAAAAACTCGATTTTGGAATGCATGTCTTCAAAATCATCCTCAATGGTAAATTCCCCTTTTTGGATGGATTTTTCGATGTTGCTCAGCTCTTTCACCAAAGCCTTGGCTTCTTCTTCCGAAATCAGCCCGACTTTGCCCAACATTTGGGCATGGGCTTTTGAGGCGATGACATCGTAGTGGGCCAAGACCAAATCCAATTCGCGGTCGTTGCCTACAGTAAACACATCTATTTTTTTGTCGGTACTAAAACCTTTATCCCAGAGTTTCATAATCTTTTTTTGTCATTCCCGCGAAGGCGGGAATCTTATTCATGGGTTCTCGACTCCGCTCGAACCCCCTTTTGGTTATTGTAAAAACCCTTCAAGGATTTTAATATACAAATCAATTCCTTCTTCAATTTCACGCACGTAGATAAACTCATCCGCAGAATGCGAACGCGTGCTATCACCTGGTCCGAGCTTTACCGATTGACAACTTAGTGCGGCTTGGTCCGAAAGGGTAGGTGAGCCATAGGTTTTTCGACCGAGTTGTAGTCCACTTTTCACCAAATCGTGGTCTGCATCAATGGCCGACGAATTCAATCGTAAGGAACGTGGCGTCATTTCGCAGGGGGCTTCCTGTTGCAAAAGCTCGGAAACTTCAGTGTTGGAGTAACAATCGTTTACTCGAACATCTACCACCATATCCACATGGGCCGGAACTACATTGTGTTGTTTGCCCGCGTTGAGTTGCGTCACGGTCATTTTCACTTCGCCCAAAACCTCCGATACTTTTTCAAATCGAAACTTTTGAAACCAACCCAACACTGAAATGGTATTGTAAATAGAATTGTTGTCGTTGGGATGTGCCGCATGAGAGGGTGTTCCGGAAACCTTAGCATCAAAAACAATCAAGCCTTTTTCGGCAATGGCCAAATCCATCAAGGTAGGTTCGCCTACTACGGCCACATCAATTTTGGGAAGAATGGGCAATAGGCCCCGCAAGCTTTTTTCACCAGCACTTTCTTCTTCTGCCGTGGCAGCCATAATGATGTTGTGGTTTAAATCCGCACGTTCATAAAAATGTACGAAGGTGGCCAATAAGGATACCAAACATCCACCGGCATCATTGCTGCCCAAACCGAACAGTTTCCCATCTTCCACATGCGGATGAAATGGGTCTTTGGTATACGCCGTGTTCGGTTTTACCGTGTCATGGTGTGAGTTTAATAGTAGCGTCGGCTTGCCCTCTTCATAGTGTTTGTTGAAGGCATATATGTTATTGTCTTGGCGTTGGGTAGTGACCCCAAAGCTTTGCAACCATGCCTCAATAGCGTCCGCAGTTTTATCTTCTTCGCTGGAAAATGAGGGCGTAGCTATCAATTCCTTGAGGAGTTCCAGTGCTTTTTCAAAAAGGGTTTCTTGTTTCACATTCATAGCGTAAGGGTTGTGTGGGTCGATGGATTTTGGTTCAGCATGCTAGCGTTTCCAATATGGACTTTTTGCACTTGATTTTTAAGTGCATAAAAGCAATTGTGTATTTTGGGAAGCATCCCATCAGCAATACTTCCTGCCTGCAAAAGTGCTTGATATTTTTGGGTATTGATGTGTTCGATTACGGAATCTTCGTTTGCGATATCTTCGAGAACACCTTTTTTTTCAAAACAATAGAACAGACTCGTTTCATACAAGCTTGCCAGTCCAACAGCCAATTCGGCGGCAATGGTATCTGCATTGGTATTGAAGAGTTGGCCTTTGCCATCATGGGTAAGGGCGCAAAAGATAGGTGTAAAGCCAGAGTTCAACAATTTGGATAGGTTTTCACTTTGTACACCGTCCACATCCCCTACAAAACCAAAATCCACGTCTTTCACAGGGCGTTTATGGGCTTGAATGGCATTGCCATCCGCACCGCTCATGCCCAGCGCATTTGTGCCCAAGCTTTGGAGTTTCGCTACGATGGATTTGTTCACCAAACCGCCGTAGACCATAATGGCTACTTCCAAGCTTGCCGCATCTGTGAGGCGCCTTCCATTCGTCATTTTGGCTTCGATACCAAGGCGATTTCCAATTTCCGTAGCTTTTTTTCCGCCACCGTGCACCAAGATTTTGTGCCCTTCTTTCTTGGAAAACAGTTGAAGCACCTCGGAAAGCTGCTTGGCATCCTCAATCAAATTTCCTCCAATTTTTATGATGGATAATTGTTCTCTCATAACTGCTCCAGGATTTTTTTCAATACCAACTGCGCTGAATAGGTTCGATTGTTGGCTTGAGCAATCACCAAACTCTGTGGTCCATCCAACACCGCGTCTTCTACCACTACATTGCGGCGCACCGGCAAGCAATGCATGAATTTGGCTTTGCCCAATTTCGCTTGCGTCATCATCCAATCGGAATCTTGATGCAAGACTTTTCCATAGTCCGAATAGCTGGACCAGTTTTTCACGTAAACGAAATCAGCATCTTGCAAGGCATTGTTTTGGTCATATTCAACAGTACAGCCTGAAGTGATTTCTGGGTTCAAATCATACCCTTTGGGGTGGGTAATCACAAAATCCATCTCCTGTTTTTGCATCATTTGCACAAAGGAATTCGCTACAGCATGCGGTAAGGCTTTCGGATGAGGTGCCCATGACAATACGACCTTTGGTTTAGGTTTGCTCGCAAATTCAGATAGGGTGATGGCATCCGCTAAGGCTTGTAATGGATGCGCCGTTGAGCTTTCCATATTCACTACAGGAACAGAAGCATATTTTACAAACCCTTGAATGACTTTTTCGGCTTCGTCCTCTGATTTGTCTTTTAATTGTGCAAAAGCACGAATGGCTACAATATCACAGTACTGGGAAACCACTTGGGCGGCTTCTTTGATGTGTTCGGAATTCCCTTGATCCATAACGGTTCCATCTTCAAACTCTAGGGCCCAGCCTTCCTGGCCAAAGTTCATGACCATGACCTCCATACCCAATTGTTGCGCCGCTTTTTGGGTGCTCAATCGTGTCCGCAAACTGTTGTTGAAAAACAGTAGGCAGAGTGTTTTGTTTTTGCCCAAGTGTTGGAACTGAAATGGTTGTTCTTTCATTTTTTTTGCCTCTTCTACCCAATCGGGAAGCGCATCATTATCTTTTATGGATAGAAAATGCTTCATGCCAATTCCTTTTGTATGCTGGTTAATAAGGTATCAATATGCTCTTTGGAAATATTCAAGGCCGGGAGAATTCGCAATAGTTTTTTGTTTTTAGAACCTCCGGTAAAAACATGTTGGTTGTAAATCAAATCTTTACGCAATTGCCCTACTTCAAAATCGAATTCCAATCCCAGCATTAGCCCTCTTCCCTTTATTTTTTTGACTTGGGGAATTGCTTTTGCTTGTTCTTTAAAGTAGTCTCCTAATTGTGCCGCGTGTGGAATGAGGTTCTCTTTTTCCAGAACTTCTAAAACGGCTAAAGTGGCCGCACACGCTAAATGGTTCCCCCCAAATGTAGTTCCGAGTAGTCCATACGAAGCCTTTATGGATTCGTGAATCAACACCCCGCCGACTGGAAAACCGTTGCCCATGCCCTTGGCGATGGAAATGATATCTGGCTGGACACTTAGCGCAGTTGAAGTGTGATGTTGAAACGCAAAGAAAGCCCCGCTTCTACCAAAACCGGATTGCACTTCATCCGCTATGAGAACTACTTTATGTTTTTTGCAGTGTTCGGCGATAAATTGATAGAATTCTGTGGTGGGTTCATCCAAACCACCCACGCCTTGGATGGCTTCTAAAATCACCGCACAATATTGGTCAGTTTGTATCGCCTTTTCAAAAGCTTCAAAATCATTTAAAGGCAAAAAGCTTACTTGCTGTTGCTTATTGATAGGAGCATTGATGGCAGGTAAATCCGTGGTCGCGACAGCGGCTGAAGTTCGTCCGTGAAAACTATTGTCAAATGCAATCACTTTTGACTTTCCAGTGTGAAAAGAAGCCAGTTTTAGAGCATTTTCGTTGGCCTCTGCCCCAGAATTACACAAAAAGAGATTGTAATCATCACATCCCGAAAGCGCTCCTAACTTTTGGGTAAGTTCGTTTTGCAACGGATTCTTGATGGAATTGCTATAAAACCCAATTTGGTCGAGCTGTTCCTTTAAACGATTCACGTAATGCGGGTGGGAATGCCCAATTGAAATCACGGCATGCCCTCCATAAAAGTCGAGGTAGGTAGTACCATGGTCATCTTTTACTTCTATTCCTTCGGCCGAAACCGGTGTTACGTCGTATAACGGATATACATCGAAAAGTTCCATTGTTTTGTTTTTTATCATTTCAAATCAACCTATTTGATGGCTGTTTTGAAAACCTTACCCATCGACTCCGCTCAGGGCGCGGTAATTTGTATTATCCTTTTTTGATTTGACTTATTTTCTCGAAGGAGGTGACAATTCCTCGAATCAAGGAAGAACTCAGCCCTTGGTGCTCCATTTCATTAAGCCCTTCAATTGTACACCCTTTAGGGGTAGTCACTCGGTCAATTTCTTCTTCTGGATGGGTGCCAGAATCAATGAGTAGATTCGCGGCCCCGTTACAAGTATGCATGGCTAGTTCCTGTGCCTCTTTCGCATCAAAACCTAATTGTATGGCACCTTGCGTGGTCGCGCGGATTAGGCGCATCCAAAAGGCAATGCCACTGGCACAAATAACGGTCGCGGCTTGCATTTGATCCTCAGGAATCTCCAAAGAATGCCCCATTCGGTTGAAAATGGCCTTGGCCAAATCAATTCGTTTTTTGCCCAAAGCATTGCTACAGATGCAGGTCATTGAATTTCCTACGGAAATCGCGGTATTGGGCATGCTTCGGATGATGTATTTATCCGTTCCGATGATACCTTCCATTTTGGCGATACTGAAACCCGTGATGGTACTGATGACCACGTGCTTTTCAGTAAGGTCGTCTTTGACTTCTTCCAAAATACCTTCGAAATGACCCGGTTGGACGGCAAAAATCAAGATATCGGAATGTTTCACCGCTTCTTGGTTGTTGGAGGTCACGGTAACGTTTCCATACTTTTCAAATTGTTGGATTTCGGCGGTGTTTCGTTTGGTGAGGTACATGGTTGTAGCTCCGTTGCTATGCAAAACTCCTTTGGCGATGGCCAAACCTAAATTTCCAGCTCCTATGATGGCAATTTTCATGCGTCTATTTTTTTGGCGATGATTCGTATTCTTCTATAATCGGCAAACCAAGTGTTCTCTTTAAAGAGCAAAGGTTTGAGATTTTCTTGTGTTTGTTGTTTGATTTGTTCTTGTACGTCCTTTTCCAGATGCCCCAGAAATCCCGAGGCAAACATGCTCAACCAATCAATGATTCCTGTTTCGGCGTCATCCAAAGGCGTGGGTCTGTCGAATAGCTCGGCATGTTGTACTTCAAAACCTTGATGCTCCAAAAGCGTAGTATACTCTGAGATTGAGGGGAAAAACCACTGTTTCGAAATGGGTTTGATGTGAAAACCAAATGCGATAATGACCTGGTTTAGGGTTTCAATGATGTTGTGGATATTTCCTTTTCCTCCAAACTCCAAAACCAATCTTCCTCTTGGCACTAAGTTTTGATAAAAACGCTTTACGGCTTTTTCTGGTTCTAGAATCCAATGCAATACGGCATTCGAAAAAATGGCATGAAATGGTTCGCTAGCTTGGAATTCGATAGCATTGGCTACTTGAAAATCCAATTCGGGAAATTCGGTTTTTGCCTTTGCAACCATCTCCTGACTACTGTCAATCCCCAAAACGTACTGGCAGGACTTTGCAATCTCATTGGTAAGGAACCCTGTTCCACAACCCAAGTCGAGAATGCGCTCGTGGGATTGCGGACGAAGCATTTCCAAAAGGGAATCTCCTTTGGCATACACAAAAGCATGTTTGTTGTCGTAAAGGATGGCGTTCCAATCCATACTAAAATATGCTTGCTTTTAAGTTCAATCCTAAATCATCAGCCCACCCAAACATCAAGTTCATATTTTGAACGGCTTGTCCCGAAGCACCTTTGATAAGGTTATCGATAACAGAGGTAATCAGGATGATATCCTCATGTTTGTGCAAGTGAACGTGACACTGATTGGTGTTCACAACCTGTTTCAAATGGATAGGCTCATCCACTACTTGGACAAAAGGCGCATCTGCATAAAAACTTCTGTATGTTGCTTGCAACTGTTCCAAAGATTCTGAACAAGCAGTGTATGCAGTGGCCAAAATACCTCGTGTGAAATTGCCTCGTTGTGGCATAAAGCGAAGTTTGCCAACAGAATTGTCAAAGGACTCCAAGCTTTCCCCGATTTCCCCAAGATGTTGATGGGTAAAGGGTTTGTACCATGAAATATTGTTGTTTCGCCAACTAAAATGTGAGGTAGGCGATAGGCTAACACCGGCGCCGGTACTTCCCGTTGTGGCATTGATGTGTACCTCGTTTTGTAGTTGATTGGTTTGCGCCAAAGGCAACAAAGCTAGTTGAATGGCCGTGGCAAAACAGCCCGGGTTGGCTACATGATGCGCTGAGGTGATTTCAGTTTTGTTCAATTCCGGAAGTCCGTAGACGTAGTGTTTGTCCTGAAAATTGGCATCATCTTTCAACCGAAACTCATTGCTTAAATCGATGATTTTGGTTGTATCACTAAAGTTATGTTCTGTTAGAAATTTGGATGAATTCCCATGCCCTAGACAAAGAAATACAATATCGACAGCTGAATTTACTGCATTCGTAAAAGCCATATCCAAAACGCCCCAGAGGTCTGGATGGGTTTGGGCAATGGATTGACCTGCTCGGGTCGTGCTGAATACAAAATCAATCTCCACGGAAGGGTGGTTGACCAAAAGTCTAAGCAACTCTCCGCCGGTATATCCCGAACCGCCTATAACACCTGCTTTAATCATTTTTGTCTATTCAAATTAGACCCTGACTTAGGTTCAGGGTGACGATTACTTATTTTTTTGGTTGACATGATTTGCAATTTTTCCTGGATTCGAAAGAATTTTGATGAATCCTTTTGCATCGTCGGCCGTCCAACCTTTGTTCATTTCGCCATAGCTACCGAAGGAAGCATTCATCAAATCGTGAGGAGACGCAATGCCATCCAACTCAAAACGATACGGATGTAAGGTCACAAACACGTCTCCTGATACGTTCTTTTGCGTATCGGTCAAAAACGCTTCGATGTTTCGCATGACTTCATCCAAATAGTTGCCTTCGTGCAAAAGCATACCGTAAAAATTCCCGAGCTGTTCTTTCTGATATTGCTGCCACTTGCTAAGCGTATGTTTTTCCAACAGATGGTGGGCTTTTACGATAATCAATGGTGCTGCCGCTTCAAAACCTACCCGTCCTTTAATACCGATAATGGTGTCTCCCACATGAATATCTCGTCCGATAGCATATTTGGATGCAATTTCAGAGAGTTTTTCAATATTGGCTACGGGGCTAGCTGTTTCACCATCGATAGCGGTAAACTCGCCTTTGGTAAACGTCAATCGTACTTTTTTGGGCAACTCTTTTTCGAGCTGACTTGGATAGGCCGTCTCAGGTAGCCCGGAGTGAGAGGTCAAAGTTTCATCCCCGCCTACGGAAGTCCCCCAAAGCCCTCGGTTGATGGAATATTTGGCCTTTTCCCAAGAATAATCAATTCCTTGACTTTGTAAATATTGAATTTCCGCCTCTCTGGAGAGTCGGTTGTCCCGAATCGGTGTTATAATTTCAATCTCAGGTGCGATAATTTGAAAAATCATATCAAAACGCACTTGGTCATTTCCCGCGCCAGTGCTTCCATGAGCAATAGCATCGGCTCCTGTTTTTTTAGCGTGTTTTACGATTTCAATCGCCTGTACAATCCGCTCGGCACTGACGGATAAGGGATAGGTGTTGTTTCGTAATACATTTCCGTAAATCAAATATCTGACGACCTTATCATAAAAGGATTCCACCGCATCAATTGATGTATAACTGGTAGCGCCAAGTTCCAAGGCCTTCTGTTCGATTGCTTGGATTTCGGCGGCAGAAAATCCGCCAGTATTCACACTTACGGCATGTACTTCCCAACCTTCTTCTTGTGATAAGTATTTGGCACAATATGAAGTGTCCAATCCACCGCTGTAGGCTAAAACAAGTTTTTTCATTTGGTTTTTTTTATTGTGTCACATTGAGCGTAGTCGAAATGTGTTATTCCCGACTGCGCTCGAATTGACTGCTATTTGGTTTTTTTCTTTAGGAAAAGGTTCTGCTTCATTTCCTTTAATCGCTTGAATGCTTTTCCATTGATTTTTTTTGGGTTCTTTTTTTCTTCTCTTGGGTCGTGCAACATACCCGTACACAAACACATTTTGCGTTCGGTTCGGGTAAGAATGTCAAAGTTCTTACAAGTTTGACAACCCTTCCAAAAGTCTGGATCATCTGTTAGCTCGGAGAAGGTTACTGGTTTGTATCCCAATTCGTAGTTCATTTTCATGACGGCCAACCCAGTGGTGATACCAAATATCTTGGCATCTGGAAACTTTTCTTTGGAAAGTTCGAAGATGGCTTTCTTGATTTTTTTAGCCAATCCTTGATTCCGAAAATCAGGATGGACGATAAGCCCGGAATTTGCTACGAAGTTTTTGTTGCCCCATACTTCGATATAACAAAAACCAGCGAAAACGTCCCCTTCTAGCGCAATAACGGCATTTCCATTCTGAAGCCTTTGAATGATGTATTCAGGCGTTCTTTTGGCAATACCAGTGCCCCGAACCTTTGCGGATTCGGTTATGGTGTCGCTTATAATCTGGGCGTATTTAAAGTGTGATTCGTTCGCAATTTCAATTTTCATTGCTGATACGATTAATTTGAAAACGGATATTTTTCTGGAGGTTTTGCGGAAATGGACTCACCTATTTCCATAACTAAAGTGCACCCTTACGGGCGACGGCGACGGGGCGCAAAGGGACGAACGGGAGCAAGGTGCTCGATAGAAAAAAATATGTTCGCTTGTGCTTTCATGTTGGGTTAAAAGTACAAATTAATTTTTTCCAGCCTAGAGATAGGTACTTTTTTTGAAGAATTGGAACAAATTCCCCTTGTTTCTTGAAATTTCATAAAATAAGAACCCAAACACGATAAGATATTCAATAGCCAGCAGCCACAAATTCTCTTGATAATCAGGGTTTGCATAGGCGGAATAGCTTAGGATGACTAACGCCGTCCAAATCAAAGGAAACCGATAACCTCCTGCCAAACCTAAAAACAAAAGGGTAACCAAATACCACGGATGTACGGTACTGGACAATAGAAAATAAAAAGCAAGAACAAACAGAATTGAGGTCAGGAGCGTTTTGGGCAGCTCATTTTTTCTCAAGAAAGCCATGCCCATTGTTACCAAAACCACGAGCAAAGCGATGGTGCTCCCATACGTTTTAACCAATAACCAAGGTTTGGCATCGAAAAAGTGAACCCCAATGGATTTAACCAAGTTATAGATGCTGGCATTGAATTCAAAGTTTGAAAACCACAACCCGATGGTTTCACCATAATTGCCCACAAAGTTTGCGTCGTAAAATGGCAACAAAAGAAGAACACAACTTGCAATGACCATTACATAAAAACCAACACTTTTCTTTATTCCAAGAAACCTGAGAAACAAGGGCAAGAAAAGAATAGGCAAAAGCTTGGTCAAGATGGAAAGTGCATAAATCGGAGCTGAGGTTAACCAATTGCCCTTTAAAACCAAGTATATGGCCCAAACCATGAAAAACAGCATGACACCCTCAAAATGAAGATTTCCGGTGAGCTCAATAATGACCAGTGGGTTCAAAAAGTACCAGAAGATGGTGTGGGTCGGTTTTCCTAGTTGGTCCAGCAGTTTCTTTCCAAAATAAAGGAGTCCAATATCCGCTAGTATGATTTGCAAGCGTAACACGATGATACTTCCAAGGATACTTTTTCCTCCGAAAAGAGCGGCTATTGCAAACAAGGCTTGGTTGAAGGGAGGGTAATTGCTAAAGTGCTTCGCACTAAGCTCCCCCATGCCTTCGAAGAGCTGAGTGTAATTGGCGATGGGAATTTCCTTCCAATCCAAAATTTCATTGGGCGTGTACAGATATGGATTTAATCCGTTGATGACCAAGTTGCCATCCCAAATAAAGCGATAAAAATCCTGAGAAAGATTCGGCGTAGCCCACAAAAAAACCAACCGAAAGAGTACGCCAACAATGACCAAGAATCTAAAATTCCATTGGGCGGTTTGAACCAGCTTTACGCTAAAGAAAAAAAGTGCTCCGTAAAGCGAAATCAGTTTGATAAAATCGCTCCGTACCAAATCATGTGCAAAGCTGATGTACAATAAGATGCTTCCTAGAGATAGGAGTAATGGAATTTTAAGTACAATCAAATGCTTGCGCAATGGGTTGGGCATAGGTTGTTGCCTTGTGTATCGCTAAAATATGCCATTCAAAGGATTTTGGAAGGCTGGAACCCCGATTTTGCAGGGCTGAAAATCTGAATGTTTTTAGGATTGCATTTATTTTATTTAGCTTCATACTGCGCATTGAACATTGAGGCACAATGATTTTTTTATGTTTTATCGACCGCAACATTTAGAAGTACAAAAACATATTGACCATTATTGGTTGTTGCATGCTACAGACTTTTCGGGGTTTGATAGCATGGAGATGTTTGCCTATCCGGGTATAACCCCTGATTTGATTATCGTGCTGGAGGGGCAGTATGCACTCATGTATAAAGGCAAAAGATTTGTTTCGGACCGAAGTCTACTCTTTAGTTTTATCCATGAAAAAATGCACGTGGATTTTTCAGCCTTGAAGCGTTGTATTGTGGTTAAGTTTAAGTCTCGAGGCGTTTCTTCCCTAATCCCGTTTGTTCGCGCTGGTGTGGATTCCATCATGAAAGACCCTGTATTGCTCGCTGAGGATGCCTTCGGTGCGGAAGTGCAAAAGCTGAATGACCATTTAAAAAAGTGTGATACAAAACAGCTGGTTTCGGAATTGGACTATTGGTTTGCACAACGGTATCAGAAGGAAAATGAAGGATTCATGGTTGAAATGTCCCAGGAAGTAAGCGAAGTTTGCGACTTGGGCACTATCATGGAAGCTACAGGTTATTCCTATTCCACTTTGGAGCGCTATTTTAAAAAGGAAACCGGATTGACACCCAAAAATTTTCAAACCTTAAAACGTTTCAAAAAAGTACTCCGCGAGCTTACGACAACCAAAAACCAAGATTGGCAGTATTATGTGGCAAAATATGGATACTATGACCAGAGCCACTTTATTAAAGAGATGAAACGGTTTACGGGACAGACACCATCGGTATTGGTACAACTTCCGAGTCTTATAGCAATACGTCCGGATTATAGTTGACGAATTTTTACAATGCCGCCCCGCATCAAATCTCAATATTTGCGAAAAATAAATTCATGAAACACGTTTTGTTCCGATGGGCATTCGTTGCAATGGTCCTCTCTTCAATGCATGGAATTGCTCAAGGGAATTCCCACAATAAGGCTTTACAAGGTATTTTGGACAAGGCATCCAAGTCCAAAAAGAACACTATTGTTGGGGTTTCTTCAAGTGTGAAAGCTCCAAAATTGGGCATTGACTTTACAGGAAGCAGTGGTTTTGATAGTGCAGAAAAAACAAATTCCTTGAGTCCCAAGCAACCTTTTCGCATTGCCAGTTTGACCAAGGTTTTTGTCGCGGCCGCCATCTTGCGTCTTCAGGAACAACAGAAAATAACTATTGACGACCCTATCACAAAATACATTTCGGATGCGCATATCAAATTGCTGAAAGACGGCGGTTACGTTCTAGATAGCATTACGCTGCGACATTGCCTCAACCATACCAGTGGACTCTACGACTATGCGGTAGGGGGTAAAGAATATGTGATGGAGGCGATGAAGAATCCCAAGAAACGCTGGACGCGGACGGAGCAAATCAAATTTGCGATGGATAATGGAAAGCCCCACGCTCCCCCAGGGCAAGAAGAACACTATAGTGATACAGGATACATCTTGTTGGGAGAAATTTTGGAACGACAAACCAACTCAGGACTGGCCGAAAGTTTACGAACCCTTTTAAAGTTTGATGCTTTGGGGATGACCTCCACCTATTTGGAGAGTCTTGAAGAACGACCAGAAGGACTTCCACCGAATGTGAGACGTTATATGGACGGCTTGGAAACGACCCATTGGGATAACTCCATTGACCTGTATGGAGGTGGGGGGTTAGTGTCGACTACAGCCGATTTAACCCTTTTTCTCCAAGCCTTATTCGACGGCCAAATATTTGAACAAGAGTACACTTTGGACATTATGTTGCTGCTAAAAGATTACGATGGCGACCCGCTCCCCAACCAACGGCTGGGATTTACCAGCATTTTTGGAAAGAAGAGTGGTGTTACTGTATATCTGCATACCGGTTTTTGGGGTACTGTTTTCATCCACATCCCAAAATGCGACTGTAGCATCGCGATGAACTACACCATGGATGGCGATAGTGACGCGCTTCAAAACACCATTGACTATGTTTTGGGAGAGTGCAAAAAACTTAGGAAAAAGTAGTGGTCCCATTTCGTCAGTTTGATGGGTTTTCAAGGTGAGCTGTTGAGAAATGCATGGAGAACCATCGCTTCCGTGTAAAACGTAACGCGCGGTTAACCTTCGGATTTCGATTGTTTTCGGTTAGCCGAAAAAACTCAAACTGACGATGTTTATGGACCTTGTGTTTCACGAGGGTTCGTTTTCTGATGGATGGATACTAAGCGGTTGCTACCAAAATTTCGGCTTCTCCGTTCGTGGGGTCGCTGGCCTTTTCACCATAAATCTCGATGTCAGTGGTATACGTTCGCTTTAAGTCCGTATTCCAGATGGTCATCCAAGTATTGATGACAGCATCCTTGGTTAAGTTTCCTTTGGCCGTAAATTGGGTATAGTGCGACTCCGGAATCAATATCACCGTCATGTCTTCGGGGATATTATCCAAACTGGCCACATTGCACCCGATGACGACAGTATAGGGTTGGGTATGGTCTCCTTCATAATTGGTGTAGAGCGCGTAGACTGTATCATCCACTTTATTGGGAATGCGTTCTAGGGTGTTTTCCACCATAAATTTTTCCCATAGTTTGGGGATGTCTTTGTCTGCCTTCCCAGGTTTGTTGGAAGTTTTAGTAGCGATGCCCACGATGTTCAAGGCTTCTTTTTTGGTATTTGTCATGTGATTGATTTTAAAGTTTGGTTCAAAATTAATCGCGAGAAATGACAAGGGTGTGTCAGGGGTGGTAAAAAGGTGTCGAATTTATGCCTCGTCGGGTTAAAAGATGTAACAATTCCGGGTCTGATTCGTCAGTAAATTGAACTTTCAATTTATGCGACAGCTTATCTTACTTCCCGTACTTCTGCTCTTCACAAATTCTATTCTTTTAGGACAGAAAAAAACCCCAGAAATAATCAAACTTTTGCAAAAAGAGATGACGGAGAACAACATTCCTGGATTACAGGTTGCAGTTCTTCAAAACAATGAATTGGTTTTTTCAGAGGCGCTGGGACTGGCCAATGTTCAATTTGGTATCAAAGCAGAAACGCATACCATCTTTTCCATAAACTCAATCGCCAAGATATTCGCTGCAACGGCAGCTATGCAATTGGTAGAGGACGGTAAACTTGAAATCGAACATCCGATTTCAAATTATCTTGAAGGGTTACCTGCTACATGGCAAAAAGTGACCATCACCCAGTTATTGAGTCATACTTCTGGACTCCCCGATATTGAAGGGACTAGTTCGGGGGACTTGGTTGGCGGAAAAGGTATGGAGACTGCGTGGATTGAAGTGCAGAAAATGCCTTTGCAATTTGAAGCTGGAGAGCAGTTTAGCTACAACGCCACCAATTATTTGCTCCTTGAAAAAGTCATAGAGCAGTTGAGCGGATTGAACTACGAAACGTTTGTTCAACAAAAACAGTTTGATGTAGCTAACATGGAAAAGACCTTTTATGGGGATAACTCATTTGAAGTAGTCCCTAATCGCAGTCCTACCTATAGTTTTTATGTTTTTGATAAAGAGGTGGACGATTATGTTCTAAAAGAAGAACTAATGGAAGTCAGCGAGGAATTCCCTATAAAAACAGATGCAGGCGCCTTTAGCACGGCCGAAGAAGCAGCGAAATGGGTTATGGCTTTGCAAAGTGGAAAGCTCCTTAGTCAAAAAAGTATTGATACGATGTGGAAACCCGTTCCATTGAACAATGGCCAATACGATGGTTTTGGAGGCCTTTTAAGCGCATATGCTTTTGGCTGGCCGGTAATCAAACGAGATAAACATCCCGCACTTTCTGCGTTTGGTGGCGGACGGGCGTCACTTACAATTTATCCAGAGGATGATTCGGCGATAATCGTATTTACCAATTTGTCAGGGCTACCCACTTACGAGATTGTAGAAAAGATTTCGAAGTTTTATCTCGACTGAATCCCATCGCGCTTATCTATGATGTTAGGTGTTATAGGAGTTTTTTTTTCTTGGTGAGAGCAATATTTTTCTGGCGATTCCGTAACTTTCTGTTAATAAATCTGATGCCTAACTCGTAAAAGAGATAAAACTGTACCCGAATATTATTACAAAAACTTAAATCATAAATGTATAAGAACACTAGGATTCTTTTATCCTTACTCGTAGTAGCTGGTTGTTCAAATGATTTCGAGCAAGCAAATGAGGTAAACACAAATAGCGTTTTATTTAACGAAGTTAAATTACAGTACAACGTAGAGAACATTAATGATAGCAGTCATCCAATTTTTTTAAATTTTGTTTCAGGAAACACCTTTGACTTGGCGATTAATACGAAGTATGCATTCAATGTGAAATTTTGAATATTGTTTAGGGTTATTGGCACATTGAATACATACTTCGTATTAATCGCCAAGTCAAAGGTGTTTCCTGAAACAAAATTTAAAAAAATTGGATGACTGCTATCATTAATGTTCTCTACGTTGTACTGTAATTTAACTTCGTTAAATAA
>JBCBPD010000040.1:0-29759 GCA_039820925.1 Bacteroidota bacterium
CCCTCCATAAAACTTCTTGATTTTCTTCTTTTTTGTCCCCTTTTGTTTCTAAAGAAAACGGAGAAGTTTTATGGAGGGCAAAAAAAGACATAATCCGTAATTAAGCCTTTCGGCAATCCTGTTTTTCTTATTCTAAAGCCGCAATCCTAGCAAACCATCTTATTTTTGTGGTATGAAGATATATACCAAAACGGGGGATTCTGGCACCACTGCCCTATTTACAGGCACACGGGTTCCCAAGCATCATATGCGCATTGAAAGTTACGGAACGCTTGATGAACTCAATGCGATTTTGGGTTTAGTTCGTGACCAAGACATTGCACAGGTTCATAAAGACAGTTTGATTACGATTCAAGACAAACTCTTCACGCTTGGTGCTATTCTCGCTACGGAGCCTAAAAAAGACAATAGGCTGAAGATTCCGAGGGTTCAAGAAGAAGATATCACCTTTTTGGAACTGGAAATCGACAAAATGAACGAAGCCCTTCCCCCGATGACGCATTTTATTCTTCCCGGTGGGCACACCACCGTGTCATACTGTCATATGGCGCGAACGGTTTGTCGAAGAGCGGAACGCATGATTTCTTATCTAAATGAAAAAGAACCGCTGCCCGAAAAGCTGATTGCATACATCAATCGTCTTTCGGATTACCTGTTTGTTTTAGGAAGAATGCTATCCAAGGAATTGAACGCCCAAGAAATCAAATGGATTCCAGAGCAATCCAATCAATAAAATCAAAGTTTACGCGTTAGGATTTTAATGATTTCAAAATAATTTTTAATTAATCACGATTTTACTTGACAAATTCGGTTTAAAAATTATTTTTGCAAAAATTTTAAAATCAAACCGTTACTATGTACTGGACATTAGAATTAGCTTCATATTTAAGTGATGCGCCTTGGCCAGCCACCAAAGACGAACTCATAGATTACGCGATTAGGACAGGAGCCCCTCTTGAGGTTGTAGAGAACCTACAATCGATGGAAGAAGAAGGCGGTGAGGTTTACGAATCCATCGAAGAAATTTGGCCCGATTATCCTACGGAAGAGGACTACCTCTGGAATGAAGATGAGTATTAGAATCATCCGACAAACGAACTAAAAAGTCTCTTCTAGAGGCTTTTTTTTATGTAATTTTGACAGCTTCACAAAGAAGTTTACCCGTTCTTTGGGGTTGGAACAGCTTTTGCTAATCAAAAGAAAAACATCTCATGAGTTTTATCAATTCCGTACTGAAGGTTTTTGTTGGGGATAAATCGGAAAAAGACGTCAAAGCGCTACAGCCTTTGGTAAAACAAATCAAATCATTCGAACAAGAACTTACCGGCTTGTCCATTGACGAACTTCGTCAACGAACGGATACCTTCAAAGCACAAATCAAAGCGGACCGTAAGGATTTGGACGACCAAATCCAAGCCCTTAAGGAGGAGGTTGAAAACTCAACGGATATTGATAGAAACGAAGAGATTTACAGCGAAATTGATAAGCTGGAAGAAGAAGCCTATAAAATCTCTGAAAAGACCTTAAACGATATTCTCCCTGAGGCATTTGCGGTAATGAAAGAAACCGCAAGTCGATTCGCCAATAACACGACACTTGAAGTCACGGCAACTGAATTTGACCGTATGCTTTCGGGAAGCAAGGATTATGTCACCCTAACGGGAGACAAAGCCGTTTGGAAAAATTCTTGGGATGCCGCTGGTAAGGAAGTGACCTGGGACATGATTCATTATGATGTCCAGTTGATTGGGGGTATTTCGTTGCACCAGGGTAAAATCGCCGAGATGCAAACCGGGGAAGGGAAAACCTTGGTAGCCACCCTACCCCTATACCTTAATGCCCTTGCGGGAAAAGGGGCGCATTTGGTCACAGTGAATGACTATCTAGCCAAACGGGATAGTGCTTGGATGGCTCCACTTTTTGAGTTCCACGGGCTTTCTGTGGATTGTATTGACAAACACCAACCCAACTCCGAAGGAAGACGCGCAGCCTACAATGCCGATATCACCTACGGAACCAACAACGAATTTGGTTTTGATTATCTAAGGGACAATATGGCGCATGCGCCAAACGATTTGGTTCAAAAACCACATCACTACGCC
This sequence comes from Bacteroidota bacterium, assembly GCA_039820925.1. Lineage (GTDB taxonomy): Bacteria > Bacteroidota > Bacteroidia > Flavobacteriales > Flavobacteriaceae > Flagellimonas. The sequence goes on from JBCBPD010000040.1 coordinate 2,103, forward strand.
ATTGTCGATGAGGTAGATTCCGTGTTGATTGACGATGCCAGAACACCGCTCATCATTTCTGGTCCAGTTCCTGAAGGTGACCGTCATGAATTCAACGACCTGAAGCCTAAAGTATCTGATATTGTTCAAAAACAACGTCAATATTTGACCGGAGTATTGGCTGAGGCCAAAAAACTCATCAAAGAAGGGGATACCAAAGAAGGTGGTTTTCAACTGTTACGGGTTCACCGTGGGTTACCAAAAAATAAAGCCCTTATCAAATTCTTGAGTGAAGAAGGGGTGAAACAATTGCTGCAAAAAACCGAGAATTTTTACATGCAAGACAACAACCGTGAAATGCCCAAGGTGGATGAGGAGCTGTTGTTTGTCATTGATGAAAAAAACAACCAAATCGAGTTGACCGATAAAGGGGTCGATTATCTTTCAGGCGAGCAAGAAAGAGACTTCTTTGTGATGCCTGATATTGGTGCGGAAATTGCCAAAATCGAGGAACAAAATCTGGAAATTGAGAAGGAAGCCGAATTGAAAGAGGTGCTCTTCAAAGATTTTGCGGTTAAAAGTGAGCGCATCCATACTATGACACAGCTTTTGAAAGCCTACACCCTTTTTGAGAAGGATGTGGAGTATGTTGTCATGGAAAACAAGGTGATGATTGTCGATGAGCAAACAGGCCGTATTATGGATGGCCGTCGCTACTCCGATGGTTTGCACCAAGCCATTGAAGCCAAGGAAAACGTGAAAATTGAGGCGATGACCCAAACCTTCGCCACGATTACTTTGCAGAACTATTTCCGGATGTACAAAAAGCTTGCGGGAATGACAGGTACTGCGGTAACCGAAGCAGGTGAATTCTGGGAAATCTACAAATTGGACGTCATGGAGATTCCGACCAACCGTCCTATTGCTCGAGATGACCGCCATGATTTGATTTACAAAACCAAGCGTGAAAAATATAATGCCATCATCGAAGAGGTGACCCAACTTTCTAAAGCTGGACGACCTGTTTTGATTGGTACTACTTCCGTTGAGATTTCAGAACTACTATCAAAGCTTTTGAGCGTACGTAAAGTGCCTCACAACGTTTTGAACGCCAAATTGCACAAGAAAGAAGCTGATATCGTTGCTGAAGCTGGAAATCCCGGCGTCGTAACCATTGCCACCAACATGGCCGGTCGGGGAACGGATATCAAATTGAGTGATGCTGTGAAGGCTGCTGGCGGACTTGCTATTGTGGGTACGGAAAGACACGATTCACGCCGTGTAGACCGACAGCTCCGAGGACGTTCAGGTCGTCAAGGAGATGTGGGGAGTTCACAATTCTATGTGTCCTTGGAGGATAACTTGATGCGTTTATTTGGTTCGGACCGTGTGGCCAAAATGATGGACCGTATGGGCTTGGAAGAAGGTGAAGTGATTCAGCATTCCATGATGACCAAATCCATTGAGCGTGCCCAGAAAAAAGTAGAAGAAAACAACTTTGGGATTCGTAAACGTCTTTTAGAGTACGATGATGTAATGAACGCACAACGTGAGGTGGTCTACAAAAGAAGACGACACGCCTTGCATGGAGAAAGACTGCAGGTAGATATCGCAAACATGATTTACGATACAGCTGAAGTGATTGCTGAAACCAACAAAGCAGCTGAAGACTACAAAAACTTCGAGTTTGAACTGATTAAGTATTTCTCCATTACATCTCCCGTTTCAGAAGAAGAATTCAGAAGGCTATCCTTTCAAGATATTTCGGTAAAGGTATACGAAGCTGCTTATGACTTCTATAAAAACAAGATGCAGCGAAGTGCGGAAATCGCCTTCCGTGTCATTAAAAAAGTATACGAGGACAGCAGCAACAATTTTGAACGCATCGTGGTTCCGTTTACCGATGGCATCAAAAGTTTGAATGTGGTCACCAACTTGGAAAAATCCTATGAGACCCAAGGAACCCAACTCATCACAGATTTCGAGAAAAACATTTCTTTGGCCATCATTGATGATTCTTGGAAGACGCACCTCAGAAAAATGGACGAGTTGAAGCAATCCGTTCAGCTAGCGGTTCACGAACAAAAAGACCCTTTGCTTATCTATAAGTTTGAGGCATTCGAGCTCTTTAAGGAGATGATTGACAAAGTCAACAAAGAAATCATTTCCTTCTTGTTCAAAGGAGAACTCCCAACAGAAAACCAAAGTCAAATTCAAGAGGCACGCACCCAGCGTAGACCGAAAGAAAAACTGCAAACCTCAAAAGAAGAAATTCCCAATAGTGATGAACTGGCAGCGCAAAATCGCGCTGCGGGACAAACCCAACGTTCAAGACCTCAGATTACCGAGACCATTACGAGGGAAAAGCCAAAAATTGGCCGAAATGAGCGCGTCACCATCAAAAATGTCATGTCTGGGGAAAGCAAAGTCGTAAAATTCAAACAAGCCGAACCACTTATCGACAAAGGAGAGTGGGTGATTGTTGAGGATTAATCGGAAAATACCGGTTGGGTTGACCAAATCACCCAACGGGTTTGATTTATTCGGCAACATAGGTTAGTTTTACGAACAAATACCCCACGACTCATACTCTAGCTATCCAATTTGACAACCTCTAGGTGGAGAAATCGCAGCGCCAAACCAATTTCATGAAGATACCCAGTAAGGATACATATCGCTTACAGGATAAAATTAAACTGGTGTTTAGCGTAAACTACAGTTCTGCGATTTTCGCGATTCTTTTTGGTATAGTCTGCTTGTCTGTTCTGGACATACAAGGCGTCATTCCTTGGGTATTTTTCGGCTTTGCCATCCTAAATTTGATAAACACTTTTGCGTTTAAGGTGCATGACAATCTCACCATCACCTATAACATCACCTCAATTTTGGCCATGATAGGGGCCGTGGTGATAACCCTATTTAGTGGTGGTATTCAAAGTCCCTTTATTTTCGTGCTGGCCATCGTGGTTTTCGCGGGATACGTCACCACCAAGATTTACGGGCGGGTTTACTTGGTTATCAATCTAGTAGTGGTAGCCTTGATATTCTTATACGACCTCAGTGATTTTAAAATTTCGGAAAACACCATCCCAGAAGATTCCAGGAATTGGTTTGCCTTTTTAAGCGTGATATTCGCTGTTTATCTGCTAGGTGGGGTATTCGGAAAGAATTTATTGCGCGCCCACCACAATCTTTACAAGTCAAGAAGAGAAATCCAAGAGCGTATTGATGAAAAAGAAACCCTTTTAAAAGAGGTCCACCATAGGGTCAAAAACAATCTTCAGACCGTTTCGAGTCTATTAAGCTTACAAAGTCGAGCCATTGCCGATGAAAAAATCAGCACGATAATCAAGAGTAGTCAAAACCGAGTTGTTTCCATGGCGATGGTGCATGAAATGCTTTACAAACGCGATGACTATCTATCCAAAATAGAACTCAAACCCTATGTCAAAGAACTCTGCGAATACCTTGTTCGCTCCGTAAAAGGAAATACGAACAATATCGCTTTGGATTTGGATATTGTTGACGACGAGAAACTCAGTATTGATACGGTAATTCCGTTAGGGCTTATCATCAATGAAACCATTACAAATGCCTTGAAGTATGGTATTCAAGGGGAAGAATCAGGTACCATATCCATTTCGTTGCAAAAGGCGACTCCAAAGAAATTCCATTTGCACATAGGGGATGATGGTGTTGGCTATTCCGAAGATATTAGTCCAAAAACCTCAAAATCTTTGGGGTTGAAATTGATTTACAATCTTGCCCGACAACTTCGAGGGTCTATCTCGCGAGATTCCAATAAAAAAGGCACGCACTACATCATGGAATTTGAAGAAATCATCGAAGATTTCAACGCTATTGAATAAAACCTTTCCCTATCTTTAGAAGGTTAACCCAATTACCTTCGCAATGCTCAAAAAATGCCTTTTGTCCCTCGCTTGGGTCTGTACTTCTGTTTCTGCACAAGACTATTTCCTTAAAAAATACGAACCCTACGATTTTAAAATTCCATCACCTGAGACGTTTTTGGAATATGGTATTGGAGAAAAGCATACGAGACATGATCTCATCGTAAGTTATATGATGAAGTTGGCAGAACTTTCGGATAGAGCTTCGATAGAAGTATATGGACGCTCCCATGAAGACAGAAAGCTGGTATTATTGACCATTTCATCAGATGAAAACCTAAAGAAACTACCGGAAACCAAAAAAGCACATTTGGCATTCGTCGACCCGACGCAAAATCCGACCAATTATGATGAGCTACCTATTTTCATCAACATGGGCTACAATGTTCACGGAAATGAACCTTCGGGAGGAGAAGCAGCCTTATTGACGGCTTATACCTTGGTGGCATCCGAGCATCCGGACATTAAAAAATATCGTGAAAACAGTGTCGTTTTTCTTGACCCTGTCCTTAATCCAGATGGCAGAGACCGATTTGTCCACTGGGTAAGCATGTACCAAGGTAACCCCCTTGTAGCTGACCCGTCAGATGCCGAACATAACGAAAGTTGGCCTCGGGGAAGAACAAATCACTATTGGTTTGACATGAATCGCGACTGGTTTTTGGGAATTCATCCCGGAAGTCGCGGAAAACTGAATTGGTACCATAAATGGTATCCCAATGTGGTTACTGATTTTCATGAAATGGGGTCACAAAGCACCTATTTTTTTGAGCCTATGAAAGCTAATGGTTCTCTGAATCCCATAATGCCTAAAGAAAACTACGAGGATTTGAATGAACTTTTTGGCACCTATTTCTCTAGCGCTTTGGATAGCATCGGTACTTTCTATTTCACCAAAGAAGTCTTTGACGGCACTTACCCCGGATATGGTTCTTCTTATCCAGATTTACAGGGTGGGTTGGCATTGCTGTTTGAACAAGCTAGCTCAAGGGGGCACGCGCAAACATCAGCGTATGGAGAAATAACTTTTCCATACACTATTCGAAATCAATACATTACTAGTATTGCGACAGTAAAAGCCTCCGTAGAAAACAAAGCCGTTTTGCGCAAATACCAACAAGACTTCTTCAAAAGTGCGGTGACCAACGCCACAAAGTCCAAAGTGCGGGGCTATCGTTTTAGTAAAGGTGCAGATGCTAATCGTACCAAAGCCTTTTTAGATAAACTCCTGTTGCATAAGATTGAGGTGCTACAGAATGGAGACAGCTACACTGTGCCTACCAAACAACCACAACATCGCATAGTGCAGAGCATGTTCGAGACCTATAACCAATATCGGGATAGTGTGTTTTATGATGCCTCTGCTTGGTCTCTGGCAAACTTCTACAATATCGACTACAAAACGGTTAGCGGTACGCCAACCGGGACTGCTTTAACCAACCTAGACGGCGTGGCGCAACCGAAGACCGTTTCGATGACGGACTACGCCTACATTATGGATTACAACGATTACAATGCCGTAGCGGCCTTGTATGCCATGCAAAAGCAAGGTTTGGTGCTCGCTTCAGCGTTTAAGCCTTTTACTGCAAAAACCTCTGTGGGCGAACAAGCTTTTGATTATGGAGCCATGATATTACCCGTTCCCCTGCAAAAGAAAGACAGTAAAGCTGTTTTTGATATCGTGAAAGATGTGCAGGAAAAGTATCAGGTTCCTATTTATGCTGTAGCTACCGGTTATAGCAAAAAAGGTATCGACTTGGGAAGTCGCAATGTTCGTCCGTTAAAACAACCTAAAGCCGCTTTGGTAATTGGAGAGGGTGTCAGCGCTTACGAAGCAGGAGAAGTATGGCATTTACTCGATACAAGGGTTCATATGCCTATTACCAAAATCCCAACCCGTTATTTCGAACGCGTTGATTTGGACAAGTACAACACGCTTGTAATGGTATCGGGCAGTTATTCCTTTTCGGATAAGACCAAAGAAAAGTTGAAGGCTTGGGTAGGCCGTGGGAATACTTTAGTCACTATTGGATGGGCCTCCAAATGGGCGGTTGACCAAAAGTTGGTCAAGGAAAAACTGACTGAATCTGAAAAAGACACAACTTCAGTGACGAAACGAAAGCCTTATGTGGATGCACCAGAAAACCGTGGGAAAGAATTTGTGGGAGGTACCATTTTTGAAGTGGACTTGGATAGAACCCATCCGTTGGCCTTTGGTTATACCGACACGAAGATTCCGGTATATAAAAACAACACCATTTGGCTAGCGCCTACAAAAAGCGCATATGCCACCGTGGCCAAGTATAGCAAGCAACCCAGAATTGATGGTTTTATCACAAAAAAAAACCTGGAAGAAAAGGTAAAACCCTCTGCTTCGCTTATCGTGAGCAAAATTGGAAGTGGTAGAGTGGTATTATTTGCGGATAACCCCAATTTTCGAGGTTCTTGGTACGGAACCAATCGTTTGTTTTTAAATGCCCTTTTTCTAGGAGACAAAATCTACGTTCCTGAATAGAAAAACTGTGTATTATCCGAAAAGTTAAGAAACGAGGGACAAAAAGTAAGAAGCGTGTTTATTCCTAAATGAACTACTTGCGACGTTCTGGAAATTTTGAAGAGTGTAGTGACCTTTGTTGAAACAAAAAGGCGAAGACGAGACTACAGAATAAAACAGCCAAAATTAGAGTAAGCACCATACGAAATCTTTATTGCAATTCTTGAATTAAGCTAACTTGGCTCTGTTTCTTTTGGTTTTGAAAGAAAGCGCCTTTTTTACCCTAGCATTTTTAAATCTGTACAAACGAGCTACTTCAGTTTCTTTAGCTGCTTTGTCTTCAATTTTGATATCCAAAGTCACACCTTGCGTTACGGTTTCAACCTTTACTTCAGCTTTAGGAGTGTTTCCAAAGGAAGCTACAGTGATGAAAAGAACTGCGATTGTGGTAAGTAGGGCTTTCATGATTTGGGTTTTTATTACATGAATAAAATTACCCTCGACCCCCACCTGAGGCAGATTTAACTCGGTTAACCCTACTTTTTTTTCGGTATCGGAACGATTTTAGGATGAAGTGTATTTTATCCTCGATAAACGTTTTCGGGTGAAATTACCGCCTATCGAGAACAGATGCATTTCGTCGATAAACTCAACAAGGAAGCTGTATTAGAAAGTTTGGATTTGGGGATATTTTCTGATATTCTTTGATATCTTTTTCTGAACAGACTCCCGGAAAATCCCCTCTAAATTCTTTCAAATCACGAATAATTTGAAAATGGAGGTGCGGTGCATAACCCACATTGATTTCTGAGGTACCTAAAGTACCAATCACCGTTCCCGCCTCAACTCTTTTTCCTTCTGCCCAAAGTTGAAATGACTCTAATGATAAATGTCCGTAAAGGGTAAAAAAACGAATTCCCTTCTCAAAATGTTCCAGAATAACCGTAGGTCCATAATTCCCAAAGTCAGAATTGTTGGCAAAGCTGTGTATTTTTCCATTTAAAGGAGCTACAACCTCTGTGCCTGCTCCTGTCCAAAAATCCACTCCTAAATGAATGTTTCGCACCGCTCCCGCTTGGAAGCGTTCTGCACTCCCGTATAAGTTTCGCCTTTCCAAATATCCTCCAACTGCAACCGATTTTCCCGCCTTTTTCAACAACTCATTGATATAGGTTTCGCATACCTCAGCTTTTGTAATATCCAAGCCTTCCAACTCAAGATTTCCGATAGAAAGGTCTAAGGGCATAAAATCATCCGAAGTAATATCCTTCAACACGCTGGTTCGTGAAGAACGAAGGGATTCCAATACGGTTGAAAGCGATGGTTCCATAAGGGTCAAGATTAACTTTTTTTAACAACCCTACAAGTAATACTTAGTATCTTCATACCACTAAGCATTAAAATGATATCATGCGAAACCAATTTTTGGTCCTGACCGTACTAATGGGACTGTTATCTACCCAATGCCAGTCTTCTGGAAAGAAATCCAATGAAATGGCCACAAAATCCATGGACCCCATGGAAAAAGAAATGATTCCACAGCAAAACCTTGACTCTTTGGAGACTGCTTATTTTGCGAGTGGTTGTTTTTGGTGCGTTGAGGCCATTTTCGAAAGTGTAAAAGGTGTAAAAGAAGTTTATTCCGGATACTCTGGCGGAGAAGAGAAAAACCCCACCTACGAAGATGTCGCTTATGGCAGAACGGGACATGCCGAAGCTGTAGAGGTGTTTTATGACCCAGATATAATTAGCTTCAAGCAGCTGGTTCAAGTATTTTTTGGTTCACATGACCCTACCGCCTTAAACCGTCAAGGTCCTGACCGAGGCTACCAATACCGCTCCGTTGCTTTTTATAAAGATGCTTCGGAAAAGAAGATCATCGAAGATTATGTAAAACTACTCACCGATAAAAAGGTATATGACCGCCCTATAGTGACCCAGGTATCTCCTTTTGAGAAGTTTTATATGGCCGAGGAATATCATCAAGACTATGAACGCAGAAATCCGAACAATCCCTACATTAAAGGGGTTTCCATACCGCGTTTGAATCGATTCAAGGCAAATTTTGGGTCCTATCTAAAGGATGACACATCCCACTAAAAAATCGCATCGTCCAAAACTGAGTATATTAGGGCATGCGAAAACTGCTGTTTTTTCTTGGGATTGCGATACTTTTTTCTTGTTCTAATGGTCAGAAAAAAGACCATCAAATAATTGAGGTACATCAAGCCCTTACCAAACCGATTATCGATGGAAGGCCTATGGATGCCTGCTGGGGTGCGGCTGATTGGAAGGCACTAGACCAACTTTGGCTAGGGGAAGTCTACCCCAAAGATGATTTTTTTGGACGCTACAAACTGAGCTGGGACGAAGAAGCCCTTTATCTTCTGGTAGAAGTTACCGATGATGTCCTTTTTGACCAACACAAAGACCCTTTGGAACTTTGGTGGGACGACGATTGTGTAGAGGTTTTTTTAGATGAAGACAATTCTGGCGGAAATCATCAGTACAATCACAATGCTTTTGCGTATCACATTGCGTTGGATGGTAATGTGGTGGACCTCGCTCCAGATGAGAAACCTAGATTGTACAACCATCATGTGCGCAGCAAAAAAATAACCTCAGGAAATAAAACCATCTGGGAGCTAGCCATTACGCCCTATGCCGATACATACCAAGATAACGGAGATAACAAACCTGTTGCGTTGTACACCAAAAAGAAAATGGGCTTTGCTTTAGCGTATTGCGATAATGACGGAAGTAAGGAAAGGGAGAATTTTATAGGCTCAGTGTTCGTGCCTGGAGAGGATAAAAATCAAGGTTGTATTGACGCGAACATTTTTGGGACTTTGGTATTAAAGTAATTATTGTTTCAGAACAACATCCCCAAATTTTGCATCAATCGTGATGGTTTTGGAGGTATTTGCAGATTTGTAGGTTCCTGTTAGAAGCTTACTTCCCATTTCTGTGGATACGTCAAGGGCTATGCTTTTGGGAACTGTAACATCAGAAAGTCTTTCATTGATGCGAAGTTTAAATGCCGTTTCGGGCAGAAAGCACCGCAATTCACCGTTGTCAACGCGAATATCCAAATCTTGAAAATCGTTTCCTACTTGGTTGATGGCCAACGCCCCGTATCGATTGGAAAGGGTTGCCCGGTCTACGACTCTATCGATTGTAACATTGGATGAAACAGAACTCAAGGTCAACTCTCTGACTTCCTTCAAATCCACTTTATCGGAATACTTCGTACTCAACACTCCACCATTCCAACGTTCTACCAGTACAGGTGAATACGATGCTTTAATGTCCGTTCGTCCGCCATCGATAGTAAGGGCATGCAAGCTTGAGTAGGACAAGCTTGCATTAATATTTTTGGTGTTTTCAGCGAGTTTGACTTCGCCATGGCGAACGTCCAATTTCAGTTTAACGGACTTCGGCATTTTGATTTTGATGCTTCGCTTCACCTTGATCTTTTTGTTTTCCCCATCAGAAGAAAAATAAAAAATACTGGGCTCGTCGCTATTCGTATGAAAGGAAAAGTTTCCATCGGAACGCAAAATAGTAACGCCATTTCTACGCTCTTTGATGATTTCCCTGCGCTCTTCGCGAAGCCGCTCTCTTTCCTCCATGATTTTCTCTCTTTGCTCCTCCCGACGTTCTTTTTGCTCCGCTCTTGCTTTGGCACGCTCAGCAACCACATTGCCCCATTCCTCGAAACGCTCTCTGTATTCTTCATCAAAATTTTTACTCAGTTGTTTTTTCCATTTCTCCATATACTTATCACCATCCTTCTTGTATGCATCATAATCAAAAGACATGTTGGGTATGGGCGGCATTGGAGGAAGTTCCGGTAATACCAGTAGTTCCGGGAGGTCTGGAATGGTCAACTGCTCAAACAAGGGCTCCACAATTGTTTTATCCGGAAACTCATAGCTGTATTCATAAGAAAAACTCTGGTCCCCAAAAAGTCCTCTTGTACTTCCCTTGGAACGAATTTGAACCGATTTACTGTTCCCTACGATAGAAAAGGCATCCTTCTCAAAAAAACGTTTCGCTTCCTCATCAGTAGCTTCCACCAGCTCTACGGTAGCTGTAACTTCGATTTGATTTTTGGACCATGTTTCAAACTCAATGTCGGTATAGCTGGTTTTGATTTCGACCGTGGCATTTTTATCAACCGTAAAGCTCTCTTTATAGGTTTTTGATTTCTGACCGCAAACTACGGTAGCCATCAGTAGCAACGCACCAAAAGTGGTCCTACATAATATTTGATTCCTGTTCATTTTGTGATGATTTTAATTGATTCAATTTTGATTTTAGTTTTTGTAGTAATTGTAAGCGTAGTTGAAGATTATTGATGAGCGCACTGATGGTGTCGTCGTTGGGACCCATCTCATTTAGCTCTTCAGTAAGGACTTGGTATTCGGCATTCAACTCAGCAAGTTGCTCCATAACACCATCCACCAACACTTTGTTTTCAGCGTCAATTTCCAAACGCGAAAGCTCAAGGGTAATGTTGGCTTGATAGAAGTCCTCTATTTTTTTCAAATCCGGGGATAAATCTCCAAGCGAGAAGGTTTCTGGCTTTGGAGTATCTTCTTCGACCTCAACAATGGTTGTATTGTTCTCTGGAAGAGTATTCCCAGTATCCCTCAAAACATAGTACAATCCACCGGCTATGAGTACAGCTACGGCAGCAGCAATGCTCCAAACTGGGATTTTACGTCTTTTTTCTTTGGGCAAAGCAGTTTCCAGTTTATCAAAAAAACGCTGTTCATGTCCAGCTGAAAGCGGCGTATCCTTATCTCCCCTTGCACGTTCCTTTTCAAAAAGGTCTTTCAGATTTTGTGTCATAGCTTTTGTTTTTTTAGTCGCTCTTGCAACTGTGTCTTCCCACGTAGCAGTCTAGTTCTGGATGCGGTTTCCGAAATCTCCAAGATTTCCGAAATCTCTGCGTGGTCATAGCCTTCCATCAAATACAATTTGAGTACTAAGCCATATTTGTCGGGCAGTTCCTCCATAGCCAATTTGATTTCTTCGATATCCACTTCATCTTCAACAGTCCAATCTTCTTCTGCTTCCGATATGGTGTTTATATGTTTTTCTTCTAGCGGAGTGAGTCGTTTTCGATTCGATTTCAAAAAATCGATACTTCGGTTCACTACAATTTTTTTTAACCAAGCTCCAAACGTTACCTCTCCTTTAAACTGGTCAATCCGCTGAAACGCTTTGATGAATGCTTCTTGCAACACATCCTCGGCGTCGTCTGGGTCTTTTACAAACCGCAGGGCAACAGTGAACATACCCTCACAATACTGCCGATATAGCTGCATTTGGGCCTTGCGGTCATTCGCCTTACATTGTTCTACCAGTTCAATTTGAAACACGGTCGGCTTTGCTGTTGGTTTAGTTCTTTGCTTCTAAGGACGATGGAAAAATCGTCACGTTGCAAAATCTTTAATTTTTATGAAACAAAAAAAACCTGTCACTAAGGACAGGCTTGCTATTCTATTGTGTTTCAGACGTTATTCGTCCAGAAGCAAATTCAAATGAACCGTGATATTATCCCGTGTTGCTTTGCTGTAAGGACAAATCTCATGGGCTTCTTCTACCAATTTTTCGCCAGTGGCTTTATCCACGGTAGGCAAATAGGCATCCAGAGTAGCTTCAAGGAAAAATCCGTCATCCTCTTTATTAAACGCGATGGTCGCGGTAACACTAAAATCTCCTAAATCCGATATCTCATGACCTTGGGCCACCGCCTGCAAGGCTCCAGCAAAGCAGGTAGCATATGCCGCAGCAAAAAGTTCTTCGGGGTTGGTACTCTTGGCATCTGGTTTTCCTGACCGACCGGGCATGCTGATGTCGTAATCCAATACGCCGTCTTCACTAGCTACATGACCATTTCGACCACCGGTATTGGTTGCCTTGCTTTCAAAAATTGTTTTCATATCAAAAGGTTTTGTTTTGCATTTCGTTGTGTTCATTCCTTCTTCAAGAACCAAAAGACATCGAAATACCTTTGAAAAAGTACCAAATGTCCCAGAATGTGCGAAGGAATTCAGGATTAAATTTTTGTAAAGCAAATCACAATTCCATCATAAATTACATCAGGCCAAAACTTGTTACCTTCGTGAAGGCCGTAATTCCATAGGACGTGAATTCCAAAAAGAAAACATCAGAGGCAACCATAGGAAAAATCAAAAAACTACGGCAAGTCCTGAAGACTCCAGAGGTTTGGGTGGATGAAATCAAAAAGGGAGACAAGAATGCCCTCTCGAAGGCAATCACACTTTTGGAAAGCACAAAATCAGAACACCAACTGCTTGCCAATGCTATTATTGAGGGCTGCCTGCCCGCATCGGGAAACAGTATTCGGATAGGTATTACCGGCGTACCCGGTGTCGGAAAAAGCACGTTTATCGAAGTGTTCGGTTCACTACTGACACAGATGGGAAAAAAAGTGGCAGTTTTGGCCGTAGACCCTTCCAGTACCATAAGTAAAGGAAGCATCCTAGGGGACAAAACCCGCATGGAAAAACTATCGGTCGATAAGAACGCTTTTATCCGGCCTTCCCCTGCAGGCACTTCTTTAGGAGGTGTCGCTCGGGCCACCAAAGAGACCATAGTCTTGTGTGAAGCTGCAGGTTTTGAAGTGATTTTGGTAGAAACCGTTGGCGTGGGCCAAAGCGAAACCGCAGTAAACAATATGGTCGATTTCTTTTTGTTGCTCAAACTATCTGGTGCTGGGGATGAACTGCAAGGCATCAAAAGAGGGATTATGGAAATGGCCGATGCCATTGCCATCAACAAAGCAGACGGCCAAAATGAAAAGCGAGCTGCTCTGGCTCAAACTGAATTTACCAATGCGCTGCATCTTTACCCGCCTAAAAACAACGGTTGGAGCCCAAAGGTTATGCTTTGTTCTGCGTTAGCCCAGACGGGGATTTCTGAAATTTGGTCAGTGATTATGGAGTTTAAGACCAAGACACAGGAAAATGGTAGTTTTTATCTGCATAGAAAACAGCAAGACCAACAATGGTTTACGGAAACGTTTTTCGACTTACTGCAACGAAGCCTTGAACATGAACCTGATTTCGTGGCAAGCAGGAATGAACTCCAATTGAAAATCAACGAAAACAAAATCTCTCCATTCGCAGCGGCTCTGGCGTTGATGCAGAAAATACACCAACGCTAGCGTAAAAAATCATAAATTTGCCCGGCGAAAGCAACCGTAAATGAACACTGTTACCCAATCCCTTCTTTCTATCGTAGTCCCGCTGTATAACGAGCAGGACAATGTCGTTTTATTGACAGAGAAAATTCATGAAAGCCTGCAAGGATATAGCTATCAAATCGTGTATGTGGATGATTTCTCTACCGACAACACGCGAAACGTGGTCAAAGAAATGAATGACCCCTTGGTTCATTTGATAGAGCTCAAAAAGAACTATGGACAGAGTTTGGCCTTAGCCGCAGGAATCGATTATGCGGAAGGTGAATACATTATCACCATGGATGGGGATTTGCAAAATGACCCTTCGGATATTCCCAATATGCTCACTTATGCGGTTAGTGGGGAGTATGATGTGGTGACCGGTATTCGTCAAAAACGAAAGGATTCCCTAGTCAAAAAAATCCCTTCTAAAATTGCAAACTTTTTGGTGCGTCGGGTGACCAAATTGGATATTAAGGATAACGGTTGCGCCCTTAAAGTATTTACTAAGGATATTGCTAAAGGATTGAATCTCTACGGTGAGATGCACCGCTTCATTACTCTTTTGGCCCATTTGGAAGGAGCTCAAATCAAACAAGTTCCCGTAAAACACCATGCACGCCATGCGGGCGTGTCCAAATATGGTTTGGAGCGTGTTTTCAAAGTAGTGGCCGACATGATGCTGCTTCTTTTTATTCGGAAATACTTCCAAAGACCCATCCACCTCTTCGGTATTTTTGGGGTGTTGCTGATTATCCTAGGGATTTTCATTAACATATACCTCTTGATTGTCAAGTTAGGCTTTGGTGAAGATATTGGTAGTCGACCCCTACTGATTTTCGGAATGATGTTCATTCTCGGGGGAATTCAATTGTTTACCATTGGTATCGTGATGGAATTGCTTATCCGAACCTACTATGAATCGCAACAAAAAAGACCTTATCGGGTTAAAAAAGTAAGTATTGGTGCAAGCAAGGCTGCGTAAAAGACTGCTTACGGCCCTAAAGGTTCTGGTCAGTGCGGCGCTTATCTATTTCATTTTCACTAAAATTGATTATCAGGAATTCGAAACGGCAATACGAAAAAGCAAACCCCTACCCTTCCTTATTGGAATTTTATTGGTGTTGCTTTCCAAAGTCATTGCCGCAACCCGTTTGAACGTCTATTTCCACACTATCGGAGCAAAATTGACGCAAGCAAGCAACTTAAAGCTCTACTTTCAAGGGATGTTCTACAACTTGTTTTTACCAGGAGGTATTGGTGGAGATGCGTACAAAGGATATGTGGTACAAAAACAATTTCAAACCGGGACCAAAAAAGTCGTTGGGGTTTTGTTTTTGGACCGATTAAGTGGAATGGTCATCATTTGCGTTTACATTCTTCTTCTCCTCCTTTTGATTGAACACCCACTTGTTGAAAATATAAAACCGCTTATCGGCTTATGTATCCCATTAGGTATCGCTGCCTTTTGGTTCATAAACAAGTATCTCTTCGGTTATGCCTTAAATGTGTTTTGGAAGTGTTTGGGTTACTCTGCCTTGGTTCAGCTTTCACAGTTAATCTGTGTGTACTTTTTATTAAAGTCCTTTTTGGTTAATGAAAATATGCTTGAGTATTTGGTGGTTTTCTTGGTCTCTTCGATAGTATCGATTATTCCATTGACCATTGGGGGCTTCGGGAGTCGTGAAATTACTTTTTTATATGGTTCGGAATGGCTTGGATTGGATGCCAATATTTCGGTAGGGGTTAGCTTTTTGTTTTTTGCCATAACCGCCATCATCTCTCTGGTAGGTGTTGTTTACCACATCAAGAAACCGAATCTAATTTCTGAGGAAGGTTAATCCAGATACACCAGATGCATTTTATTCAGCTTTTTGGCTCTGGTTGAGGGATTCAAAAATTTCAAGGTGAGTCTAGTAATACGAAATTGGTCCACTGTAATTTGGTCATGCCAATGAAATCCAAGGTTTTCCAAGGTTTCCAGCTCTTCATCCGTAGCGTATACCCAGACCTCATGCATTTTTAAAAGCTCCTCTTCTGAAATGATTTTAACAGGTTTACGATTGTAAAAATCCAACGCCCAACTATACCGTTCCGAAATCTTGTAAATACCATCCACTGGAATTCCTCTTTCGGCTACTTCTTTGGCCATGGTTGAACCTGCTTGATATTGCAGTAGGGAAGGATAAAAATGGGAATGCATCACGAAGTTGAGCAACAAAGAACTATAAACCGATAAGGTGATGATGCGCATGTAATATGCCTCACGGTTCAAGCAAAAATAGACGATGACCCCCATCAAAAAGAACAGTAACACATAGCTCAAATTGTTTTCAAATTTGAACACATGAAAACAAATCAACAAGGTAAAAATGAATACCACACTCAAAACCGCATATTGAATACCCAACATTAACTGGATGACGCCCTTTTTGGCATAACGATTCAGACTGTGCAAATAAGAAGCTGCCAAAATCGAGTATAAAGGAATCAAAATGTTCATGTAATGGGGTAACTTAAACTGCGCAAAACTGATGATTCCAAACAAAATGGTAATCGCACCCAAAGTCAAGAATTCATATTGGGGTAGATACTGAAAACGCAACTTTACAAACGTTTTCACCCTTCGCCAATAGCCGATTAGTGCTAGTACAGTCCATGGAAGAAAAACCCATAAAAAGGTGTGAAAGAAAAAGAAAAAGTCGCTGCTGTTTTTCCCAATCCCTTCACCACTCAATCGCTCAAAACTTTGCTCCCAGAATATGAAATAGATACCGCTGCGTTCTGCCTTCCCTCTTATGACCTTTTCGGGATGCAAGTCAAATTGATGGTAATAGGCATACAACATGGGCGTGATGGTCAAGGCAAACACCAAAATAGCCACTAAAAGTTTCCAACTAAGCACTCGTTTCCACTTTCGTGTATACGCCAAATGACATAATAAACTTACCCCTATAACCAGCAAAGCAATTTGTCCTTTAGTTGAAAATGCAATACCAGCAGCAAAGGCGCCTAAGGCAATATTCCCCGGCTTTCCCTTTTCTATATAAGCCACCAATTGCCAAATGGCTAGTATTGTAAACCCTGTTAGCACGGCATCGGTTCGGACGTCAATCGTAGCCAAAACAATGGTTTGGGCCGTCATGAAAATAAGGGCTGAAAATCTGCCGACATCTTTATTATAAAGCAACTTTCCGAGACCGAAACAGCTATAAGCACCGAGAAGAATCGATAAAATACCAGGGATACGATACGCCCAGTCGTAAATGCCAAAAATCTTAAAGGAAAGGGCTGCTAGCCAATAATGCATGTGGGGTTTATCCAAGTATTCTTCTGGTCCCTTAAAAAGATTCAGAAAATCATTTTCTTGAACCATCCGCATAGCCATTACCGCAAATTGGGCAGAATCATTTTCCATTAGCGTCACGAACATCCCCAAGATGTAGACAATGACTATCAAAGCCATTAAAAACCAATACCTTAAGGATGATATCATACCCCGATTTTTTCGAATGCAAATATAGATAACTTGGCAAATAACCAACCAAAGAAAGCACCGATGCAAATACCCGTAATCACATCCAAAGGAAAGTGGACACCCAGGTAGATTCTACTGTAAGCAACCAGCATAGCCCAAACCAAAATCAAAAATCGCCAACGTATTGCCAACTTTTGAACCAAAAGGGTAATCACAAAGAAAGATAGGGCCGTAGCATTGGCCGCATGGGCAGAAAAATAGCTGAACTTACCCCCACAAGAGGCTTTTACCAAACGGAACATTCCTTCCAACGCCTGGTTGTGACAGGGTCGTAAACGCCCTACCCCATATTTGAAAAAGTTAGCAAGTTGGTCCGTTGCAGTAATTAATAAAGCAATAGCGACCAAGCAGACTAAAGTCCGTTTTGCACCCAACTTTTTAAAAAGTAAAACAAGGAAAAGAGCGTACACCGGAATGGCGTAGTACTTGTTGGTGACGACTAGCCAAAATCCATCCCAGGTCGGTGTGCCCAAGTTGTTTAGGTATATAAATACCTTTTTATCCCATTGCACTAAAGACTCCAACATGCTTATTCTTCGTATCGGGATACTTCTCTATCGTAGAACGCATTGGCGGAAGAAATGAGTTCTTCCATCACATTGGCCAACTCGGTTTCATCTTCTTTGGCAAACTCTTCAAACCACTCAATTTCGTCGTCTTCCAAATTCACTACGAACCGAGGGTATTCGGTATGGATGATATAAATCCCATTTGGATAGTCTGTGTTATCTCCGAGTAAAAACTTAGGTAATTGCATTTGCGAAGGGAAAATTTACTGATGCTGCTAAATAAAAAATCAACGAAAACGTAAAAGCTTTTAGCTTTTCACGGGGTGCGCCTGTCGAATTCTTTTTTTGGTTAAATAGTTAAATCGAAGGTACAACATTATCGCTGAAGCCGTTAATCCAATCAACAATCCCATCCAGATTCCGGAACTCTTCATTGGTGTGAAAAGCCCAAAGTAATAGCTCACGGGGAAGCCAATGACCCAATAGGCGATAAAAGTGATGAAGGTTGGGATTTTCACATCTTGCAAGCCCCGAAGCGCTCCCAAAACCACTACTTGAATTCCATCAGAGATTTGAAAGAAAGCCGCAATCAACAACAATTTTGCTGCAATAGCGATTACTTCGACGTTATCCGCTTGGTTCAAAGGGTCATCGACATCAAGGTAAACGGTGGGTAGCCAAAACCTGCCTAATAAAAAGAGTACCGCGAAAATCACATCCAAAATAAAGGTCAATAAGAAAATAGATTCCCCTATTCGTTTTAAGGCCTTAAAGTCTCCCTTTCCTTTTTGATTTCCAACGCGGACCATCGCGGCAACCCCTAAGCCCATACCCACCATAAAGGTCATACTGCTCAAGTTCAAGGCAATTTGATTCGCAGCTTGTGCATTTTTCCCCAAAACACCGCTAAGCCATATGGCAGCAGTGAAAATGGCCACTTCAAAAAACATTTGCAATGCAGATGGAAAACCCAATCCAATGATTTTTTGGAACACTTTGTTTTCCAAAATCTTAAGGTTGAATCCCGTAACATAGAATTCGAAACGTTTTTTGCGCTTAAGCAAAAACCAAATGAATCCCACCATGATAAAGCGGGACAATAACGTACCAATTGCCGCGCCGACAATCCCCATTTTAGGGAACCCGAACGAACCAAAAATGAGCAAATAGTTCACCACAATATTGACCACATTCGCCAAAATCGTAGCAAACATGGGATACTTCGTCTGAGAGAGGCCTTCCGAGAATTGCTTGAACGCTTGGAACATGATTAACGGGACCAAGGAAAAAGCAACCAATTCCAGGTAAGGTATAGCTAGTACCACCACCTCATCAGGTTGGTCCATATGGTACATCAACGGTTTGCACAGAAGAATGATACCGAAAAGAGACAATCCCAGTAAGGTGCAAAGCACCAAACCATGCTTTAGTGCACTTTTAGCCCCCATTTTATCTCCCGCACCATCCGCTTCAGCGACTAAAGGGGTAATCGCAGTAGAGAAACCAATCCCCAAAGACATGGCAATAAATACAAAGCTATTTCCCAAGGATACTGCAGCCAATTCCGCGGCACCCAATTGCCCCACCATGATGTTGTCTGCTAAGGCGACAAACGTATGCCCCAGCATCCCAAGGATTACAGGTGAGGCCAAACGTAAATTATATCGGAATTCGCGGGTATACTGCTGTAACACGACCTTTGATTAGGACGCCAAAGATAACAGGAATCCTATCAAATAAGACCAGTCTTTTGGTAGGAGTTATTAATAATTATGAGGTCAAAGTTGCTTGGCTTCTTCCCAAAAAACGTCCATTTCTTTTAGCGACATTTCCTTTAGGGTTTTGCCCGCTTCTTTCGCCTTTTTCTCTAAGTATTGAAAGCGTTTGATAAACTTCTTGTTCGTTCTTTCCAAAGCATTTTCAGGATTGATATCCAAGAAACTTGCATAGTTCACCATGGAGAAAAGTACATCTCCAAATTCGGCTTCCATTTTGGATGGGTCTCCAGCTTTGACTTCTTCTTGAAATTCTTCCAACTCCTCGTTCAGTTTGGCAAATACTTGTGAGGGTTCTTCCCAATCAAAACCTACTCCTGCAACTTTTTCTTGAATCCGATTTGCTTTGACTAGAGCAGGTAAACTTTGAGGAACGCCTTCCAATACACTTTTCTTCCCTTCTTTTAACTTGAGATTCTCCCAATTTCGTTTTACCTCTTCCTCATCCGCTACGCTAACATCGCCATAAATATGAGGGTGTCGGCTAATCAATTTTTCACAAATTCCGTTGGCTACATCGGCAATGTCAAAAGCTTTTTTTTCAGAACCGATTTTTGCATAAAAAACGATATGCAACAATAAATCACCCAACTCTTTCTTGACTTCTTCCAAATCGTCCTCCAAGATAGCATCGGCCAATTCGTACGTCTCTTCGATAGTCAAATGCCGCAGGGATTGCATGGTTTGCTTTCGGTCCCAGGGACATTTTTCACGAAGCTCATCCATTATGTTCAATAAACGGGTAAAAGCGGCTATTTCTTTGTTTTTTGGTTGCATATGTTAATAGATCCGTTGCATCTTTGAAAGATAAAGCAAGTCAGATGAAAGTTAAAAAAGTCCAAGGCTTATATTTGAGCTAATTTCGACTAATCAAGCACGTTACACAAGACAAACTCAAATGACTTTCAAAAATCCTTTTAAAATAGGATGCTTTATCAGCTTTATGTTTTTGAACACAATGCTAATGGCACAAACAACCAACACAGACACTAAGATAGAAGCGCTTTTGGCCCAAATGACTTTGGAAGAAAAAGTAGGCCAAATGAATCAATATAATGGCTTTTGGGACATTACTGGCCCGGCTCCGGAAGGTGGAAATGCCGCCATCAAATACGAACATTTGAAAAAAGGATGGGTCGGCTCAATGCTCAATGTTACGGGTACTGAAGAAGTCCGAAAATTGCAAAAATTAGTCGTAGAAGAATCCCGGTTGGGGATTCCTTTACTTTTTGGCTATGATGTGATTCACGGCTATAAAACCCTTGCCCCTATTCCCCTTGCAGAATCGGCCAGTTGGGATTTGGAAGCTATAGAAGAATCAGCACGAGTTGCTGCTGTCGAAGCTTCTGCGGTAGGACTCAACTGGACCTTCGCCCCGATGGTTGATATTTCAAGAGACCCAAGATGGGGACGCGTTATGGAAGGTGCGGGAGAAGACACCTACCTCGGGATGCAAATCGCAAAAGCGCGTGTAAAAGGGTTTCAGGGCGAGGACTTATCCCAACCGAATACAATCGCTGCTTGTGCAAAACACTTCGCCGCCTACGGTTTTGCCGAAGCCGGAAAAGAATACAATACCACAGACATCGGTACTTCGACCTTGTACAATACGGTTTTACCCCCTTTCAAAGCAGCGGTGGATGCTGGCGTAAAAACGGTAATGAACGGATTCAATTTATTGAATGGCGTGCCGGTTACCGGAGATGCTCATTTACAGCGCGATATTTTAAAAGGCAAATGGGGATTTGAAGGTTTTGTCATTTCAGACTGGGCCTCTATTTCCGAAATGGTACCCCATGGCATCGCTAATGATTTAAAACATTCGGCAGAACTCGGGGCAAAAGCTGGTTCCGATATGGATATGGAATCGTACGCCTATGTTCGCCATTTGGCGGATTTGGTCAAAGAAGGAAGGGTTCCAGAAACTTTAGTAGATGACGCCGTTCGACGAATTCTTCGTGTAAAATTTGAATTGGGCCTTTTTGACGACCCTTATCGCTATTGTGATGAGGCCAAAGAAGATGCTTTGCTGTATCATGAAGACCATAAAAAAAGTGTGCAAGACATGGCTTTAAAATCCATGGTATTGCTCAAAAATGAAAACAAGTTGTTGCCCTTGGCCAAAGACCAAGCTAAGATTGCTGTAATTGGCGAGTTGGCAGCCGAAAAAAATAGCCCATTGGGCAGCTGGCGACTAGGTTCTGATGATGGAACGGCAGTGTCTGTACTGGAAGGTCTTGAACAATTTTCCCAAAATGTGACCTATGCCAGAGGTCCTAAGGTTTTTGGCGAAAACGCTAATTTCTTAGACGAGGTTGTTGTGAATACCGAAGATACTTCGGGTATGGATGAAGCAGTGGCACTCGCTAAAGCTTCTGATGTCGTAGTAATGGTTTTGGGGGAGCATGGTTTCCAAAGCGGGGAAGCGCGAAGTAGAACACAACTAGGGCTACCAGGTGTACAACTTGATTTACTGAAAGCAGTACATGCCGTCAATCCCAATATCGTTCTGATATTGATGAACGGCAGACCGCTTACCATAACTTGGGAAGCTGAGAACATTCCAACCATATTGGAAGCATGGCAATTGGGCACAGAAAGTGGAAATGCTATTGCAAAAGTCCTGTTTGGCGAATACAACCCTAGCGGGAAACTTCCAATGACCTTCCCGAGAAGCGTAGGGCAGATTCCAATCTATTACAACCACTTCAATACGGGCAGACCTAATCCCGAACCCAACGTTTTTTGGTCGCACTACAGCGATGAAGTAAACGCGCCGCTATATCCTTTTGGCCATGGATTGAGCTACACCACCTTTGCCTACGAAGACCTAAAAATCAACGTAAAAGAAGATGGTTCGGTTAAGGTCAATGCGAAAGTGACCAACACTGGTGATGTACTTGGAGAAGAAGTCATTCAACTTTACATACAAGACAAAAAAGCGAGTATTGCACGACCAGTTCAAGAGCTGAAAGGTTTCCAAAAAGTGGGTATTCCTCCAGGTGAAACCAAAACCGTTACCTTTATCCTAACCGATAAGGAATTAGGATTCTTTAATCACCAACATGAGTTTGTCGTAGAACCCGGTAAATTTGGCGTAATGGTAGGGGGAAGTTCAGCGGATGGTTTGAAAGGCGGTTTCACTAAAAAGTAAGCATATGCAATGTTCCAAAATCTGGGTTCTTTTTTTCCTCTGGAACGCATTGACCTATGGTCAAAATAGTTTTCAAGAAGAAGTTTTGGAAATCCAGAAGCGTTTGGACACCGTTGAGAGAGGAACCAAACCCAGGGTTGTTTTTACGGGAAGCTCTAGTATTCGACTATGGGACGATATTGTTACGCGTTTTCCAGAAGTCGAGGTTTTGAACACAGGTTTTGGTGGTTCCCATTGTTCTGATTTGCTATACTTTATCCAAGAATTGGTATTGGATTATGAACCAGACCGGGTTTTCATTTACGAAGGGGATAACGATATTTTTGCCAACAAAAAACCCAAAAAAGTCATTGAAACGTTCGCTTCGGTTTTAGATACCCTTGCCAAAGAAAGACCTGACTTGGATATTGTGTTGATTTCTGCCAAACCCAGCATTGCCCGATGGCATTACCGAGGGCGCTATAAAAGACTGAATAGACGTTTAAAGAAACTCGTGGAAGAGCGTCCGAAGGTATCTTATGTGGATGTTTGGAATGTAATGCTCAACGGCAGAAAATTGAACCGAACTCTCTTTATTGAAGATGGATTGCACATGAATAAATCTGGGTACGACATCTGGTATGGTGTCTTGAAACCTTTAGTGGTCGTAAGCAAATGAAAAAGTATTTTTTCTTTTTGGGTTGGATGGTTTTCCTAACCACGGCTTGTCAACCAGAACCGTTAAAAGTCAACTTTCCTAAAACCGATTTAGCTGAAGTCGCTGTTATTCCTCAACCCATTTCAGTTACACCTACGCATACCGCTTTTGGTCTTCATCAAAATATTGATATTTTGACCAATATCCAGGCGGACTCACTTCAGGAATTATCGACTTATCTTTCCCAATCACTTATCGCTATTTTGGGAATACCGGATACCCTTTTACAAGAAAGTCCTTTTAAAATTCATCTTGATATTAATGATACCATTCCTACACTGGATGCTTCGGAATCCTATCAG
This sequence comes from Bacteroidota bacterium, assembly GCA_039820925.1. Classification (GTDB taxonomy): domain Bacteria; phylum Bacteroidota; class Bacteroidia; order Flavobacteriales; family Flavobacteriaceae; genus Flagellimonas. Next base: position 25,681 of record JBCBPD010000040.1, read on the forward strand.
TTGGATATCAAGGAGGAAGATTTGTACATCCGTTCTAAAACCACGGAAGGAGCCTTTCGCGGAATTCAAACCCTTTTACAGCTGATTCCTGAGCAAAGCAACGATACCTTAGCCCCTTTTCCAATTTGGCCGGTTCCTTCAGGGGTTATTCAAGATGCTCCTCAATATGGCTATCGTGGCACTATGCTGGACGTAGCACGTCACTTTTTTACGGTGGAAGAAGTAAAAAAACATATCGATATCCTTTCCTTTTATAAAATTAATGTGCTCCATTTGCATCTTTCTGATGACCAAGGTTGGCGAATAGAAATCAAGTCTTGGCCCAAGTTGGCTCAAGTAGGTGGGCAAACGGAAGTTGGAGGCACTCCTGGAGGATATTACACTCAAGAAGACTACAAAAAAATCGTAGCCTATGCCCAGAAAAAATTCATCACGATTGTTCCTGAAATTGATATGCCAGGACATACCAACGCTGCCTCTTTGGCCTATCCTTCACTGGATGGAACGGGAAAAACCATCAAACCATACACGGGCATGCGCGTCGGATTCAGTTCATTCAATACCCGTGATGAAGCCGTTTACGCCTTTATTGATGATGTTGTTCGGGAAATGGCAGAAATATCTCCTGGACCCTATTTCCATATTGGAGGAGATGAAAGCCACGCTACCAAAAAAGCCGACTATCGCTATTTTGTAGAACGTGTGGAAGGTATCGTAAAAAGCCATGGTAAACGAATGATGGGGTGGGATGAAATTGCTACCACCAATCTTTCCACTTCTGCTGTTGTACAATTTTGGAACTCCACTGACAATGCCTTAAAAGCTACCCAGAATGGGAACCAAGTGTTGTTTTCACCCGCCAAAAAGATGTATTTGGATATGAAGTATGATTCCGATTCCAAGTTCGGATTGGATTGGGCGGGCCATATCACAGTAGATTCAGCTTATGCCTGGTATCCTTACAAATACGTGAAAGGTTTAACTACCGAAAACATCTTAGGGCTTGAGGCGCCTTTATGGTCAGAAACCATTAGCAACAGCGCTGAATTGGAGTATTTGGCATATCCCAGAGTGATTGGTCATGCAGAATTAGCGTGGTCAGAACCCGAAAAGCTGAATTGGGAGGCATATCGAAAACGTTTGGCCAAGCATGCGCGCCATTTGGAACGCTTGAACGTCAATTTTTATCGTTCTCCTTTAGTGAATTGGGAATAAGCACTATTCTTCTTCCGCGGAAACAGCTTCTTCGTCCTTAGCTTCTTCAAAATCAGTAATGCCATTCTCAACTAGAATGTTGTACCACTGCACAATTTTTTTAATGTCACTAGCGTACACTCTATCTTCGTCATAATTGGGAAGCACTTCAAAGAAATATTCTTCCAGTTGGATTTTTTCGGCCTTATGGCTGATAGTAGTCTTCTTCCCAGCCTCCTTTTCCTTGATTTTTTGGAAAACCGTTCGCAAAGGCACTTCTTCTTCCAAGGTGTAAATCGCAATTTCAGACAGGACGCTCACGTTGTTTCGCATTCCAACGGTAATGCGTTTTCCATCAATTAATGATTCCCCAACAAATCCTGTTCGGGTTTGGGTCAAGAGTTTGTATAAACCGGGTTTACCTCCTATGGAAAGAATTTTTTCCAATGCCATATGCTGCAATTTTAAAGATGCAAAAATAGCTTATCCTTGACAGGAAATACTACTATCTGGTTTTTTTTGCGTTGGGAAATCGCATTTTATAGTCCACTTTGATTTTCCCTTTTGAAATTTTATCCAAGCGACTTTTCAACAACCTTTTTTTAAGGGAAGAGAGCTTGTCCGTAAAAAGAATTCCTTCAATGTGGTCATATTCATGCTGAATGACTCTAGCCAATAAACCTTTATAGGTTTCCGTGTAGGTTTTGAACGCCTCATCTTGATATTCAATGGTAATTTGTGGCTTTCGCTTCACATCTTCCCGCACGTCGGGAATACTCAAACACCCTTCATTGAAATCCCAAGCTTCCCCTTCTTCCTCCAAAATTTTAGCATTGATGAACACTTTTTTGAATCCATTCAAAGCCTTTTGTTCCTCTGGGGAAAGGTCTTCGTCATCCGAAAACGGAGTCGTATCCACTAAAAACAATCGAATGGGCAATCCTACTTGAGGAGCAGCCAACCCTACGCCATGCGCATTGTACATCGTCTCCCACATGTTGGTTAGGAGCGTTGACAGATTTGGATACGCGTTGGTAATCTCCTTTGCTTTTTTTCGGAGGACAGGTTCTCCGTACGCGACAATGGGTAAAATCATTTTACTGAGTTCTATCGAGATAAGCTTGCAAAATCAACGTTGCGCTAATTTCGTCCACAAGTTCCTTATTTCTCCGTTTACTTTTCTTCATTCCGGAATCCAACATGGACTGAAAGGCCATTTTCGAGGTAAATCTTTCGTCTTGCCGTTCAATTTTCATATCCGGCAATTTGTTATTCACCATCGCAATGAAAGCTTGAATCGCTGTTTCAGATTCTGATGGGGAATTGTCCATTTGCTTGGGCAAGCCCACAATCAACTTTTCCACCGTTTCCGTTTGGCAATAGTCTACCAAAAAGTCAATGAGCTTCGAAGTGTCAACCGTGGTAAGACCCGAGGCGATAAGCTGGAGTTCATCCGTTACCGCTATTCCGGTTCGAACGGTTCCATAATCGAGTGCCATGAGTCTTGCCAAATTCCAAATTTTGGCAAAAATAACCCTAAAAATGTTATCTCCGTAAAAGGGATATGCTTTTACAAAAAAGCCCCCTATTTTTGACAAAAATCCAAAAATGACTGAAGTACAGCAACAGATAGAAGCCGCTTGGGAAAACCGAGAACTCTTAAAATCAGCCGAAACACAAGCTGCCATTAGACACGTAATTGACCAAATCGATGCTGGCACCTTACGCTGTGCAGAGCCAACCGACGAGGGATGGCAGGTAAATGAATGGGTGAAAAAGGCGGTAGTACTCTACTTCCCCATCCAAAAAATGGAAGTACTGGAAGCGGGTATTTTTGAATATCACGATAAAATTCCACTGAAAAGAGGCTATGCTGAAAAAGGGATTCGTGTCGTACCGCATGCCGTGGCAAGACATGGTGCTTACATTTCTCCGGGCACGATTCTTATGCCCAGCTACGTAAACATTGGCGCTTACGTGGACGAGGGCACTATGGTGGATACTTGGGCTACTGTAGGTAGCTGTGCTCAGATTGGAAAGAACGTTCACTTGAGTGGCGGCGTAGGTATTGGCGGCGTACTGGAACCCCTTCAGGCCTCACCTGTAATCATTGAAGATGACGCTTTTATCGGTTCACGTTGTATTGTAGTGGAAGGCGTAAAAGTCGGTAAAGAGGCCGTACTTGGCGCCAATGTGGTGTTGACCGCATCGACCAAAATCATTGATGTGACTCAGGAAAACCCCGTTGAACTAAAAGGAAGTGTTCCGGAACGCTCGGTAGTGATTCCAGGAAGTTACACTAAAAAATTTCCAGCGGGGGAATTCCAGGTGCCTTGCGCGCTCATCATTGGAAAACGAAAAGAGAGCACCAACAAAAAGACCTCGTTGAATGATGCTTTGCGCGACCATAGCGTAGCCGTTTAGGATGGAAAAATTTCTGGTCATACAACAAAAAATGATAGGTGATGTTTTGGCCAGTACCGTTCTGTGTGAACACTTGAAGCGTCATTTTCCAAATTCTGAGGTACATTTTTTGTTTCATTCGAATGCGCTTCCTGTGGTTCAGGAAAATCCATTTGTGGACCGCTTGCTTCTTTTTACGCCCGAACAGCGAAAAAATAAGCTTGCTTTTTTGAAATTTCTTCGCAGTATTCGAAAAGAGAAATATTCAGCTGTTTTAGATGTGTACGGAAAGCTAGAAACCAACCTCATCACCTTTTTTTCTAGAGCTCCGGTTCGTATTTCGTATGAAAAATGGTATACCAAATCCATCTATACCCATTTGTTTCGGTATTCATCCAATCCTGAAACTACTTTGGGTTGTTCCAGTTGAGGTATGAGTGGTTGTAGGAGTAGCAACCGATTTTCTATGGCCCAACCCAAAG
>JBCBPD010000041.1:0-29608 GCA_039820925.1 Bacteroidota bacterium
AGTACATTTGGTTTTAAGGTAGATTTCATTTTCAATAGTTTGATTTGTTTTTTACCATTCATAACATCCCAAAATTATTTAGTTGGAAGGTGTCCCTTTGGAATGCTGCGAGTGATAAAGTTCGCTATAATTCTTTCAAGTTAATCACTTCAAAATTCTTAGCATCAAAATAATCATCCAATCCGTAGTCGGTATTGATGATGATGCCTCCCAAAAGAGTCACTTTATCTACATGAAATTCATCTTTACAAGATTTTATATGGTCATGTATTTTCTTATCAATGATTTTATAAGTTGCTTCTGTAATGGCTTGCGCTTGGTTCTCACCGTCCATGATTTCATCTCTGTAGGAAAGCAAACTTTCTTCAAGTTTCATTTGTTGGTAGTCGTCATCATTTAAAACAGGACGATAACTTGAATCCGAAAACCGACTTAAGGCCAACATCAAAGCGCCACAAGAATTTCCGGTTTCCTCTTGACGAGGTCTGTACATTTTTCCTAAATCGCCATCCAAAGTAATTCCAATGTGAGGTCCATAAAAAATAAAGGCACTCCCCTCATCTGGAATGTGATGCGCAAAAGCGGTCATTCCTGTTTGACCAGCAAAGGGCAACCCTCCTAAACCGCCCATAATAAAAGGACCAAACAATACATTGAAGAAGGTTGTGGATGGGACATTAATATCATCAGAACAAACCGAGGTGGCCATCAATACTTTCGAAATATCGATTTGATGTTCGATTTGCATTTTTCCCAGATAATGAATTGAAGTATCCTTGGCATCTTTCGCATTGGGATAGAAGGTTTTCACCACTTCGTCAAATTTTCGCTGTAGCATGGTAACTAGTTTAAATGTTTATCTATGGTTTTACTTTCTATGGGATTACCAACCGTAATACCCTTTGGGAATAACCCCCATCAATCTCAAATACACAATGCATTGTCCCCGATGGTGGATGATATGATTTTCCATGGCATAAAAGAGCCGCCAAATTGGGATGGTTTCTCCCGCAAACTCACAATTGTCCATTAGCTTTTCATCTGCTATTTCTTGTATCGATTTCCGGACGAAAGCATATAGGTTTTTAAGTTCGGCAATTACGTCTTCTTTGGGCATTTGAACCGGGAGTTTAACTCCTTCATACGGATTGGGTATATCGGCTCTACCGGCAAGTTGTCCGCAAGTAAAAATGATACAATGTCGCCATTGTTCGGAAAATGTCATGGCTTCTTCCGTGTATTTAAATGTGAACAATTCCGGAGGCATTTGCTCTACATTGGTCATGGTCATCTTTTCCGACCTCACCCAAGCCTCAATCAATTCCTCGCGGAGGGACTTTGTGGATTGGTCCGGCGGAGGTACTTGTTCTTTGGCTTCCATGTGGCAACCTACTGCAGAAAGGACGCCAAAACCCAAGACATTTTTAAGAAAACGTGTACGCTTCATCTTATCCGAGTGCATATGCCCGTTCTACTGGCCATTCATCCTGATATCCCTGTTGCCAATCCCCTGACGCCAATTCACTATCGGTTGCCAAACAGGCATCCAAGTCTGTTCGCATTCGAGCTTCATCCATGGCTTGACCTATAAACACAATTTCGGTTTTACGGTCGCCAAAAGTGACGTCCCAATCGGCCTCTATTTGTTCTTGATTTTCCAAAAAGGCCATATACTGTGCTCTTTTTTGAAAGGGCATACTGCTCCACCAAACACCAGCACTATCGGTTCGCAAGGAACCTCCAGCTTGTCCCCAAATCAGTGCCTGTTCCGGACGGGAAGCCATCCAAAACAACCCTTTGCTTCGAATAACATTGCCTGGAAAGTGTTGTTGGGCATATTCCCTAAATCGGTCGGGGTCAAAAGGTCTTTTGCTTCGATATACAAAAGAACCTATTCCGTATTCCTCCGTTTCAGGTGTATGTTCTTCTTTTTTAAGCTCTTCAATCCAGCCTGCGCTTTGCTCTGCCTCTTCAAAATCAAAAAGACCGGTATGCAATATCTCTTTTGGATGTACTTTGGAAAAGTGGGATTCAATAATACGCGCAGACGGGTTTAGCTTTGCAATCGTCGCTCTGAGAATACCCAAATGTTCTTCCGACACCAAATCCGTTTTATTCAAAATGATGACGTTGGCAAACTCAATCTGGTCGGTCAAAAGATTCACGATGGTGCGGTAGTCGCCCTCCATATCCGTAAGGTCCCTGTCCATTAGGGTTTCAGGGCTTCCAAAATCCTTGAAAAAATTAAAGGCGTCGACCACGGTAACCATGGTGTCCACATAACTGAAACGAGATAAATCAATGTTGTTTTCTTCGTCCACAAACGAAAAGGTTTGGGCTACTGGAATCGGCTCACTAATCCCGGTACTTTCAATGAGGAGATAGTCAAATCGGTCTTCTTTCGCCAACCGTTCTACTTCTACCATCAAATCTTCGCGTAGGGTACAGCAAATACACCCGTTGCTCATTTCAACAAGCTTTTCTTCTGTTCGCGAAAGGGTATTTTCACTTTTCACCAACTCGGCATCAACGTTGACTTCACTCATATCATTCACGATAACTGCTACCTTCAACCCTTCTTTATTATGGAGTACGTGATTGAGTAAGGTGGTTTTCCCAGCGCCCAAGAATCCGCTGAGCACCGTTACAGGTAATTTATTATTCATATAGCGTGCAATGCTTTACAAGATTAAACCTCTTATTCTAAAAGTATGGCTAAAGATACAAAAGCATCTCCAAATGCAACTGAGTTGCATTTACATTTCAACAATAAAAAAGATTGGGAATCTTAACCCCTAGAACCCTGCTGCTTGGCCATCTTTTCGGCTTTCGGAGGCACCGTGATACACCTTGTTTTCATCATCCCATAAAATAGCTTGGTATCCACCGTAAATTCCCCTGGCAATTCCGATACGGTGTCCTTTGTCCATAAGCGATCTGATGGTGGTATATGGTATCCCGGATTCTACTCGGACCGTTCCGGTATTTTCTGTGGTCTTGCCCATTGGACTAGCGCCGCCAGTATGGTCCCATCTTGGTGCATCTCCTGCTTCCTGAAGGTTCATTCCGAAATCAACAAGATTCATCACAATTTGCGTGTGTCCCATAGGTTGAAAATCGCCGCCCATAACCCCAAAACTGGCGAAAGGTTTGCCGTCTTTGGTCATAAAAGCAGGAATTATGGTATGAAACGGACGTTTACCCGGTTCATAGGTGTTGGCTTGGCCTCTCTTCAAACTAAACAACTCCCCACGGTCCTGTAGCATAAAACCGAGCTTGGGAGGTACCATCGCAGAACCCATCCCGCGATAGTTACTTTGGATTAAGGAAATCATGGTTCCCTGATTGTCCGCTACTGTCATATAAATGGTTTCCCCAGCGGAAATTTCGCCTGCGCTGTATGTACCTGCGCGTTCTCCTATCAGCTCCCTTCTTTTATTGGCGTAATCATCCGCTAAAAGTTCTTCTACGGGTACATCAAAGAAGTCCATGTCGGCATAATACTTGGCACGGTCTTCAAACGCCAGCTTTTTGGCTTCAGTGAATAAGTGCAAGTGTTCCGCACTTCCGAAAGCAATATCCGAAAAATCAAAGCCCTCCAAAATTTGAAGCATTTGCAAAGCTGCTATGCCTTGACCGTTTGGGGGTAACTCCCAGACATCGTAGCCGCGGTAATTCACGGATACAGGTTCAACCCATTCAGATTTATGTGCAGCAAGGTCTTTTGCGGAAAGAAAACCACCTTGTTCTTTAATGAATTTCCCAATGGTTTTGGCGATATCTCCTTTGTAAAAGGCGTCACGTCCGCCTTCCGCAATTTTGCGATAGGTATTGGCCAAGTAAGGGTTCTTATAAATTTCGCCTTCGTTGGGTAGTTTTCCACCATTTTGGGTGATATAGGTGTCCTCGATATTGGGGAAACCTTTTGATTTGTAATAGGGGACGCTGCGTTGCATGTACCACGCAATCAATTCCGTAAGCGGGAAGCCCTTCTCAGCATAGTCAATGGCGGGTGCCAAGATTTCGGTCATTGGTTTGGAACCGAACTTTTGATGCAGTTCAAACCATCCGTCCACTGCACCTGGGACACTTACTGGCAAGGGGCCCAAAGATGGAATTTTGGTCATTCCCTCCTTTTCAAAATATTCCAGAGTTAGTTTTTGGGGCGAACGACCACTGGCATTCAAGCCATATAATTTCTTGGTCTTTCCATCCCAAACGATAGCAAACAAATCGCCTCCAATACCGCAACCTGTAGGTTCCATTAGACCCAGGGCGGCATTTGCGGCAATGGCCGCATCTATCGCATTACCACCATCCTTTAGCACATCGAGTCCAATTTGTGTGGCCAAAGGGTGACTTGTAGCCACCATACCATTTTGCCCCAATACTTCGGAGCGAGTAGCAAAGGTTTCTCCGGTAACCCTATCCTGCGCAACAACGAGATTTAAACTGAGTGAAATAAAAAGGAAAAAAGAAAAGATGGTTCTCATGGAATTTTTTTTGGAGCCGTAAATTACGAAAATCAATGATTGTTTTTTGACGGCGTCTACATCAATCCAAAAAGCATAACATCAATCGCTGCTTGTTATTCCGCTATGATTTGGTTTGGCACACCTCTTGATTGATTCCAGTCATGAAAGCCTATTTTGGAGAACTTTCAAAAAGACCAATCGTTTGATAAGCCTCGTAGCTAAAATGTTTATCTTTTTGTGTTGCAGATAGGATCGCGGTGGTAGGATATCTTTTGTATGAAACACGAAACCTTTGTAAATGAAACCAATCTCTTCTAAATACATCTGTATTACTTCACTTTTTCTGACTTGCGTTTTTACGCTTTCCGCTCAAAGTTATGCCCCACCCAATACAGCGCTTCGTACGTCGCTTCGCCAGCAGACTTGGGAAAAGCTCAAACTAAAAACACCAAAGAAGCAAAAATTCATGACCTCTTTGGTGTTCAATACGAATCAATGCTTTGATTTGTATGAAAAAGCGGCAGCGCAGAAGAAATGGCCTATTTATGAACCGGTTACCATACTTACCTTCCGTGAAGTAGTCTTGAAGGAGGCCATCCGCGGAAGCGATTACTCCGATGCAGAAATTCAAAAAGCCTATGCTGCCGTTCAAAAACAGTATGAAGCCGAAAACCCCGATGTAGGCTCCAACAAAAAAGAATTGCAACAAAAATATGACCCTATCATTCTTGAAGCCCTATGGGTCGTTACCTTGAATGAATTCATCAAGGAAAGAAATGATGATGTCAAAAATTTAGCTCAAGAAATGCTTTCCGAACTGGATTCAGGTCCAGCAAAAAAGGAAGTCACCAGCACAAAACCCAAACCCACTACCAAGAGTAAATCCGAAACGAGGTCAACGGTATCGAATACAAAAACACCTAGCGTTCATGGTGTTATTCTGAGAACGGTGACAAACTACGGTTTGAGTGGAGCCTATGTGGAAAATGAGGTAAGTATCCTATTTAAAAATGGGGAATTGCTGACCAATCCAAGTCAACCCTTATCCCAGCTGGATATCGATGCATCCAAAAAGGCAAATCCCAAAAAATGGGCTACTTGGAAGCAATACGGCACATCCCTTTCGGTGACCAAAGCGTGGAAAAACAAAACCTACGAATGGAAAAAGTGGTTCAAGGTACGACCTGGGAAATCCTCCCAAAAAATTGTAGGACGCTATAATACCCTGGATGCTTTTGGCGGTGCTACCGTAGTGAACGCCAGTACCGTTTCTTTTGATGCCCAAGGAAGATTTGCTTGGAAAACCATCAAAGGAGGAAACACAAGCTGGAAACCCATCTACAGCAATCAAACAAGCGCTGGAACCTACCAATTGAACGATTACCAAATCACTTTGACCTACAATAACGGTGCAACGGAGTCTTTCTTTTTTAGTTTTTATCCCGAAGATGACCAACACTTTGTGATTGGGTCAAGTCATTTTGCTCCATCCAAAAAATAACAGCTTTCCTATTTTTCGTGAGCGGTAGTTCCAAAGCCCTTGATTGTCCGTAATTTTGTAATTGCCATGGTCTAGATTATGGACAACTAAGTGTTTTTCAAATGGAACGAAATGAGCTGTATCCTGTTTTTCTGAAAGTCAACCAACTACAGGTGTTGATTATTGGCGGCGGTAACGTAGCGGAAGAAAAGCTTCGATTTTTACTCAAATCCAGTCCCAATGCAAGGGTTCAAATGATTTCGCCCATGTATCGAGAGGCTACCGTTGCCCTAGCTGAAAAGCACAAAGTGACCATGCATAAGGGCAAGTATCGAAGAAAATACTTGAAGGGAAAACACATCGTAGTGGCGACCACAGATGTTCCCGCCGTGAATGAAAAAGTATATCACGATTGCCGGAAACGGGCCATTTTGGTCAATGTAGCAGACAACCCGCCATTCTGTGATTTTTATATGGGTGGTATTGTCACCAAAGGGAATGTGAAGGTTGCAATTTCGACCAACGGTAAATCCCCTACTACCGCCAAACGACTGCGTCAATTTTTTGAGGATGTGATTCCTGAAAATATTGATGATTTGGTCAAAAACTTGAACGAATATCGCAAGACCATACAAGGAGACTTCGAAGAAAAAGTGGAAGCCTTAAACGAATTCACCAAAGGTTTGGTGGCTAAAAAAGAACCTCATGAAGATTAGAATCAAAGGAAATTCTGTCCGTTTTCGTTTGACCAAAAGCGAGGTGGAAACCTTCTCAGAAACGGGAAGCTATTCAGAAACTACGCAATTCGCATCAAAAACCTTGACGTATGCGTTGGTTGCCAAAGCAGATATCACCGAAATTGAAGCGGACTTTACCGAGGATACGATTACCATTTTCTTTCCAAAATCAGAACAAGCTACTTGGACCCAGAGTAACCGAGTGGGTTTCGCTAACGCTGTGGACTGGAACGATACCGAGTCGCTTTCGCTTTTAGTGGAGAAAGACTTTACTTGCTTGGACAACACCATTGAAGACCAATCCGATAATTATCCCAATCCAAGATTGGCCAAAAACAAGGATTAAAATCCCATTCTTTCCTTAAAATCAGATTTCCGCCTATTGGTAATTTTCACTTTAGTCCCGTTATCCAGCACGGTAAGACTTAAATGCTTATCCAGGGTTTCCAAAGCCACTACGTGTTTGAGGTTAACGATATGAGAGCGATGGGTTCTGAAAAAAGTAGAGGGATTTAGGAGGCGTTCCAATTTGTCCATGGATTCACGGACCATGTGTTTCTTTGTAGATGTGTGCACCTCAACATATTGGTCAGCCGCTTCGATACGGATGATTTCAACCACAGGAATAAAGGTTGTTTGCCCAATGGATTTTACCGCAATGCGCTCGACATAATTTTTGGAGGATTCGTTTGGGGACCTTGCAGATAATGAAAAAAGTAAGTCTTTTAGCTGTTCATTAAGTTGGGAAAGCCGGTCTTTTTGAATGGCATCTACCGCCCGTTCTACTGAAACCTGAATGCGTTCAAAAGTGTAGGGCTTTAAAATATAGTCCACCGCATTCTGTGCGAAAGCTTCCACGGCATATTGATTGTATGCCGTTACAAAAATGATGTAGGGAAAAGGAGGTGTACCATGTTTCAAAACCTCCAACCCATTCATTTCGGGCATTTCTACATCCAAAAAAACAATATCCGGCTGGGATTCACCGATTCGCTGTAAGGCTTCTTTCCCATTTGAACAACTGGGCAAAAGCTCTAAGTCCTCAAACTTTTTCAAATGTAACTCAAGTCGTTTTTGAGCCTCTATCTCATCATCTACAACAAGGGTTTTAAACTTTTGCGTGTTCATGGTGCAGGAATTTGCATTTCAACCATAACGCCATCATTAACTGAAAATAACTCCAACTGGCCAGCCGTACCATATACTTTTTTTAATCTTGATATGGTATTGTTCAACCCAATGCCTAGGTGTTTTTCCGCTTTTAAGCCAGGGCCTTCGTTGTAGACATACAGTATGAGGTTTCCTGAAGACTTTTCGCTGCCAATTTCGATTCGTTTGGCAGACTTTTTTTTAGAGATACCGTGTTTGATGGCATTTTCAACCAAAGGTTGCAGAATGAAACTGGGAACCAAGATGTTTCGCTCCTCACTTTCGGATTGAATCACCACATTCAAGTCTGGGTTTCGGAACTGTTCAATTTCCAAGTACTTTTTGATAAAATCCAGTTCCTTTTGAAGTGGAATCATTTTATGTTGTGATTCTTCCAAGCAAATCCTCAAAAACTCCCCAAGACGAATCAGCATCCCGGAAGCTACTTCATTTTTTCCTTGCTCAATCGTACTTACTACGTTGTTAATGGTGTTGAATAGAAAGTGCGGTGATAACTGTGCTTTAAGAGTATTGAGCTCACTAAGCAATAGCTGCTTTTCCAGCGCCGCGGATTCATTTTCTTTTTGCTTTAGTGCTGCTTGGTACTGAATGGCGTGGGCCAATCCAATAATCGTCATGTAGATAAAAAAGAACCAATGAAACAGATTCAGGAAAAATACCTTAAAGTAGAATTTGAAGGTATCCCAACCAAAAGCTCCAATCCCCAAAAAGTTCCAAATCAGGGAGTACAACGCCAAATACATCAAAACAATGATTACAGCAAAAACAATATGAAGGAACAGGCCGCCGTAGTAGGTTTGACGGTCAATCCGAAATCGTTTTCCCAACCAAAAAATAAGGGGACTAAAGCCTGCCCAAACGTTCCAGACCAAAAACTGGATGAAAAACAGTTTTCCCCAAGTATCTGAGCCTCCCGCCTCCAAAGTTTTGAGGTACAATTGGGTACTGGTGAAAAGCGCTGCGACTACCCAAAACAAATAGATGATAATTCGCGTTCTTTTCGTCTGGAGAATCATACGAGAAAGTTAATCAAGTAATTTGAATCTTCATTTTTGCAAGACAAATGGGACATGCTTTCTCACCCTAGAATGATGGTCAAAATCATCAGAAACAGAATAGGCCAAAATCAACCAAGCCTTTTGCCCCAAAACGTGGACGAAATCGTTCGGGTCTCCTGAATCCAAAGGAATGGAAAAATGAATTTTGGTATACCCGCCATCTTCCGTTCCCTTCTTTATGGAAATCGTGTTTTTACCTCCATTTTCGCTGTCCTTTACTGGATTGCCTGCTCCTTTTACAAATAAATCGGTATCCTTAACTTGCTTACCCCTCACATGGAATAAGAGCAAATCACTGCCGACAATACTGTTTTTGGAATTAAACCCTACTCCAACCCAACCCTTAGTCCGGGCATTCAAAACAGCATGAAGCGAATCATTTTGCACTTCATATTGAAATACAATGCCTGAGGCCTCTACGCTTTGTTGGGCTTTAAGACCCGTAAATACGAAGAGACCTGCGAGAAAGCACAAAAACTTTTGCTTGACCATCTGATTACACACCATTGATTTCTGCAGTTATCCCTACAATAGTCCACTGCCCGTCAGAACCTTTCGTCATGGAAAGTTGATAGAGAAAATCGTATTCCACGCTCACCGCATTCAAAACAACAACTGCAAGATTTTCACCTAAGAATTCCGCGTGCTGATAGGTGATTTTTCTGGGTTTACCACCCAACTTTTTTTCATTAATCATTTGAACATAGTCCTTTGCTGAAAAGGTGTTTAACTTTCCTCCCATCACCACGTATTGTAGGGATGAAGGTTCCAAAATCTTTTCCAACATTTTACCATCTTGTACATCGGCGCCTTTCACGAATTGTGCTGCTACTTGCTTGATTTTTGATTTGGATTCCTGAGCTTGTATAGCGCTCACCATAAAAAGTGACAGGAATAATGGACCTAGAATTTTTTGAATTTTCATGATTTTCGTTTTAGAATTTGACACAAACCTAAAGGTGACGTTTTTCAAACCAAAGGGAGAAGTTGGGAAGACGGGAATCCGTGTTGGGAAATTTCCAACTTGGAGTGATGCTTCGGTCAAAAAGCGAATATGACCCTTCCTTCATTTGAAAATTACCATAACCTTAACACAGATTACAACTCGAAATCTTTTAGTTTGGGTAATTGTGAAAAACGTGTTAAAACAAATTGGGGCCTTTGTTTTTTTTAGCCTTTTGCTTTTTAAGGTTTCAGCATTCCACGTTTATGAACACCATCATAGCGAAGAAGAACACGAACACACTTGCGAACATTGTGCATTTGCTTTGGATTTTCAAAAAGCTGATGTTCAAGTCAGCTTCCAAGAAGTTGTTTTTCAAGAACCGCTTGTTTCACTTTTTGATGGTGAACCATCTTTTTTAGCTGCCCAAATCAATACGAATTCCGTTAAAACGGATTTGTTCTCCCGTCCTCCTCCATTTTCTTTTCGGTAAGTGGCAAACTCACTAAAGCTTTAGAATAAAACTCGGTACTACTTAAAATGGTTCCCCTTTAGGACAATTCTAGCCATGGGTAGATACTTTATAAATGTTATCCATCATTCGGCGTACCATCAACTAACACCAACAATTCATGATTATAACGAACAATCTTTCAAAACACTATGGCAACCATGTAGCCCTAGACCAACTCGACCTTCAGGTAAAGGCAGGAGAAATATACTGTCTTTTAGGAGCTAATGGTGCTGGCAAAACCACAACCATCAATCTTTTACTCGGTTTTATCGCCCCTACCTCTGGAAGCGCTTTTATCAATCAACTGAACGTGCATGAAAACAGCAAGGCAACCAAACAGTTTTTGGCCTATATCCCAGAAAATCTGATGTTGTATCCTTCACTATCAGCCAGAGAGAACCTGGATTACTTTTCAGGAATTGCGGGAAAGAAACTTTCTAAATCAGAAACGTCCAATTTTCTTGAGGAAGCCGGACTGCAAACGGAAGCCATCGACAAAAGAATTTCAAGTTTTTCCAAAGGGATGCGCCAAAAAGTGGGTATTGCCATTGCATTGGCAAAAGATGCCAAAGTACTCTTGTTGGATGAACCCACTTCGGGCTTAGACCCCAAAGCCAGTAATGAGTTTGGACAACTCCTCCAGAAACTTCGTGAAAAAGGAGTTGCCACCCTTATGGCGACACACGACTTGTTCCGAGCCAAAGAAGTAGCCACCCATATTGGTATTATGAAAGATGGCCAACTGAAACAACAATTGATTGCTTCTGACATAAGTCTTCAGGCCTTGGAAAAAGCCTATCTCGAAACCATGTCATATCAAATTTTGGCATAATGATAGCAAACACTTTTTTCAAGGAAACCAAAGAACTTTTCCGAGAGGGAAGAGTTCGCATCGCATTTATCATTGTTGTTCTTTTATTATCCTTGGCTATTGGAATCAGTGCCAGACAGTATGCCAATGTGAACGCACAGTATGAAACGGCCAAAAGCTCGGAAAGAGCCCTTTGGGACAACCAAGGTGAAAAAAATCCGCATTCCGCAGCACATTATGGCACGTATGCATTCAAACCAAAGTACCCCCTTTCGTTGGTGGACCAAGGTGTGGACAAATATACAGGCACCTCCATATTTCTAGAAGCACACAAGAGAAACGAAGCACAATTCAGCGCAGCTACGGACCAAACCGGTTTAGCGCGTTTTGGGGACTTGACGCCGGACTTTATCCTCTTGTTCGTGATACCCTTACTAATTGTGCTTTTAGGGTACAATAGCTTTACCAAAGAGCGCGAAATGGGTACACTTACCCTTTTGAAAAGTCAAGGGGGAACGAATTGGCGCTGGGTCTTGGGAAAATGGCTCGCTTTGTTCTTTCCAATATTCGCGATGACCACCATTTTGTTTTTGGTAGCAGGAGTACTCCTTAGCGGCTTAAAGGACTTTGGTGTTTTCAGTTGGAAATCACTTTTTGCCATGTATTTGGTATTCTTGGCCTATTACATTGTTTTCATCAATCTGGTATTACTGATTTCCGCAAGAGTCAAAAAATCTGGGGTATCACTGGTGGCAGCCCTATGCATTTGGATTGTTGCTTGCCTTGGAGTCCCCAAAGCAGCGAGTAATATTGCAGAAACGAAACATCCCTATCCAACACGACAAGAATTCGCAGCCAACGTTTTGGCGGATAAAAAAGAGGGGGTAGATGGTCACAATCCTTGGAGCAAAGAAGCGAAACTTTTGGAAGAAAAGGTACTCAAAGAGCACGGTGTGGATAGCTTGCATCAACTACCTTTTAATTTCGATGCATATCGTATGCAGAAAGGAGAAGAGCATGAAGCAGAGGTGTACTTCAAGCACTATAATTATTTGAAGAACCAATTCTCGAACCAATCCAAGGTTTATAAAAGTCTTGCTGCTATTTCCCCCTACTTGCCCACCCGATTTTTGAGCATGTCCATTGCGCATACAGATTATGCTACCCATTGGGATTTTGCTGATGCCGCCGAAGTGTACCGCATTGAAACACAAAAGTTTCTCAATGACAACTTCGCTCAAAATTCCGAGTACGGGAATTGGGAGTATCAGGCGGAAGCAAGTTTTTGGCAAAGTCTTCCGGTTTTTGAATACAACCCACCAGAACTACAAGAAATTATGGTCAAAAATACATCCAACCTTTTCATTTTGGGTATTTGGTTGTTCGGGTCTTTCGGAGTACTTCTTTTATCCACTAAAACCATCTGACCATGCTATCCTATAATTTCAAATATGAGTTAAAACTCCTTTTGCGCAGCAAGTGGATTCAATTGTTGAGTGTTGTTTTACTTATGCTCTTCGGATTTGCCACATACAATGGCCTACAGACCGTTGAGAAGCGAGAAAACGATATTTCAGCAGCTCGAATGGAAGTAAAAGAAAGTGATGCCATGATGGTGAAGCTTTTGGATTCCGTTGAGCAAGGACTCACCGTAAGCGTGCCGCGATGGACTATTCCATCAAGTCCCATGGCAGTAGGGAACTATCATCCGAGAGTTGCCGCGATGGACCCTGAACCTATGGCCTTTGTCGCTACTGGTCAAGCGGACTTATTTACCCATTATGTGAAACCCAAAGTTTCGGGAGATGATTTTGCTATGAATTTTGCCGAAATGACCAGTCCGGTACAATTGCTCTTCGGAAGTTTTGATTTGGCATTTGTGGTTGTGTATTTATTACCCTTGTTGATTATTGCGTTCTCTTACAACGTGCTTTCTGCTGAAAAAGAAAGTGGCTCACTTCGCCTTTTAGCAGCACAACCTTTACGTCTTCAAACCTGGGTCTTGCAAAAACTTGGTCTTCGATTCTTTTGGATGTTCGTTTTGGTGATGATTTCCACGCTAGTCGTTTTTTTACTTTCAGGAATACATCCTTTTGAACAAGGAGTACGTTTTTGGAGTTTGTTCGGGCTAATTATGGCCTACACCTTGTTCTGGTTCGCTTTGGCATTCCTGGTCAACCTTTGGGTGGGTAGTTCCGCCAAAAATGCCGTGGCCTTATTGGGACTTTGGATAGTATTTGTGCTGTTGGCTCCTTCAGCCCTAAATCAGTTAGGAAACACCTTGTACCCCATGCCCTCTCGCACACTAATGATTAATGAAATGCGACAATTGAAGGCAGAAATGACAGAAAAGCAGGATGAAATCTTAAACAACTTTTTACGGGACCATCCAGAGTATGCCATTAACGATACTACGCAGTCCAGAGGATTTTACCACCGATATATGGCTTCACAGAAGTTGGTTCGCGAAGAACTGGCTCCCTTGGTGAATTCATACGAGGACCAATTGAAAAAACAGCAAAACTGGATAAATGTGTTTAAATGGATTTCCCCCGCTATCATTGCCCAAGAATCCTTGAATCGAATGGCCGGCACCTCAACTCAAGATTACGAGAATTTCAGAAACCAAGTAGTGGCTTTCGCTGGCGATTGGCGCAACCACCTCATCCCGCTCTTGTTCAACAATGAAAAGTTTACCACCAAGGATGTAGCAGGTCTTCCAGAATTCCGCTTCACTCCGTTACAAAAAGGAACCTCAAAAGAAAGCATCATTCTGATGGTTTTGGGCTTGATGATTTTTGCTTTTGGGTTTACTTATAAAACGCAAACTAGTACTTATAGAATGCTCAAAAGCGAATGACATGGATAAGAACCAAACCTCAACCCAACCAAGGAGACGTTTTATCACCCAATGTTTTACAGGAGTCACGGCTTTAACCTTGTCACCAGTGCTCTATGGGCAATGGAATACAAATTTGGAAACGAAATATCGGAGTCAACCTTGGTTAGAGCTCTCTAAAGAAGGGTATCACCATAACGCTGCTCAGATTAGCAAGATGGCTGGGGGTAAGCCGGTAGTAGCAGTGCTCAAAAACAATGCTTGTGGACTTGGGGACGTACAAGTGGCCAAAATGTTGGATGATTCGCCAGCGATTATGGGGGTCGCCGTGGTCAAAGACGGTAGAGCCCTTGCCATTCGAAAAGGAGGTTTCGCCAAACCCATTCTATTGATGGGAGATTTTGACGAAGCTAATGCTGAGGAACTTCTCAAAGGCGAAATTGTTCTAAGTGTTTTTTCTAAAGCCTCTTTGGAAAAAATAAAAGCTTTAACCACAAAAGTTACCAAAAGAATACCGCTAGCATTGTATATCGATACCGGTTTGGGACGGATGGGAATTCCCTACGAAGAAACCTTAGTTATTGCAAAATCCATCGCGAAGAACAAGCAACTTGAAATTGTTCAGACCTTCTCAACCCTAACAACTCCAAAGGATTTTGCCAAAGAACAAATACAACGCTTCAATCAAATCATTCAAAAATTAGAAGACCGTAACATCTCCTATGGTGTGAAGCACTTGGCACCTTCTTACTCCCTTTTGGATATTCCCGATTCACATCAAGATGTGGTACGTCCTGGTATTTTAGTACACGGGTCTTTTCCTTCGGCGAAGATGGAAGAAGCCCAAAAATATCCCCTGAAAGTCCCATTTCGTTTGAAGGCAACTGTTATCCGCCTGGAACGACTAAAACCAGGAGACACCATTGGTTTTTCACGTTTTTACAAGGTTGAAAAGAACGAATGGATAGCTACCCTGCCTGTGGGTTGGGCCGATGGATACGATAGTGGTGCCGAAAATGGCGCAAAAGTGTTATTGGGAGATAAGCTCTATTCCGTGGTAAACGTCAACGCCAGTCACACCAATGTTTCGTTGGGCACGGAGACAAGCGTTCAAGTTGGGGATGTTGCTACCCTAATTGGACCCGACCGACCGGAAATCACACCTGAAGGATTTGCAGAACTGATAGACGGAAACAACTACTTGCAAATCAATTACAAGGAATCCATCCCCAAAAAAACCTATGAGGCGTTTTAGTTTTTTGTTGGTTGTATGCGTTGTACTCAGTGCTCGAGGGCAGCAAGAGTTTGTGGTCCTTAAGGACAGTACTCGTCTTTACATCGAGGACTCCGGCGAAGGACAAACCCTTTTGTTCATTCCAGGTTGGACCATGACAGGTCGTTTTTTCGAAAAGCAAAAAGTACTTTCCCAAACCCATCGCGTCATCACCTATGACCCTCGTGGACAGGGTAAATCGGACCAAACGGTTTATAAAAACACCTATTTCCATCATGCCCAGGATTTAAGGGAAATCATTTTACAAAAAAACCTAAAGGATATCATTTTAATAGGCTGGTCCAGTGGATGTCTTACGCTTTTCGAATATTTAAAGGCGTACCAAAACGACCGAATTCAGAAACTTGTTTTCATTGATGAACCACCCAAATGGATTGGAGACCCTAGCAAAGAACTGGTCTATGGCAGCTTTGATGACTACCGAAGCTCCTTAAAGGGCATGTTATCTGGGCCTAGTGAACCCAACGGAATTATTTATTGGATGTTGAAGGATAGCATCTCACCTGAAACACGAACTTGGATGCGAGATGAGATTCTGATGACACCACCACACGTTGCCCTTAGTCTTTACATTGATGGAGTAACCTGTGACTATATAGAAGAAGTAAAGCATATTTCAATCCCAACTTTGTATATGGTCCGGGATTCCTGGTTTACCAAAGCCAAAACATGGCTTTCTGAAAACGCACCCAAAATTGAGGTGGTCCCTATTTCCAGTCATGCGATGTTTTGGGAAAAACCTAAGGAATTCAATACCGAACTTTTACAATTCATTCAATCAAATCAATGAGACTTTTTTTGTTTTTATGCCTTCTCGGCACTTTCCCTTTGTTCGGGCAGGACGATGAAAATTTCCCACCTCCCGAAGCACAGCAACAAATACAGGCCATCAAAGCTTCTTCAAAAATAACAATAGACGGTAAATTGGATGAAATCGATTGGCAGCAAGGCGAGGTCATTTCCGAATTCTTTAGACGAGAACCCAGGCAAGGTGGCTCCATTCGATATGCCACTCAAGTAAGATTACTTTATGACGACAAGAATTTATACATCGGAGCTACTTGTAAAGATTCCGTAGGATTAAAAGGTATCCGAGTTCAAGATTTACGAAGGGATTTTAGCTGGGGTGAAAATGACATCTTTGGAATTGCGCTGGACCCGCAAAACTTAAAACAATACGCACAAGGATTCCAGACAACGCCCTATGGCAATCAAAGAGACTTTCAAAACTTCAATGGAAACAGTTTTGACACCGGATGGAACACGCTTTGGCGTGTACGCACCAAAAGGTCAGACCAAGGCTATACCGTAGAAATGGCTATTCCATTCAAATCCCTTCGCTATAACCTACCAGAGGAGGGAAACACCATCACTTTGGGCTTCACGCTGGTACGCTACGCCCGTAGGGATATTGAAGTATCTTCTTTTCCCGCTATACCCCAATCTTTCACCCCCTACCGCATGACTTACGCGGCACAACTCACCGGTATTGAAGCGCCACCACCATCTACGAACATCAGAGTAGAGCCTTATGCGCTGTATCAATACGATGAAAACAAATCGGGCGAAGCACTCATAGATAAACTGAACGAACCCAAGGTGGGCTTTGATGCCAAATGGGCGATAAATCCCAAAACAGTCTTGGACCTAACGGTAAACACCGACTTTGCGCAAGCGGATGTCGATAGAGCCGTCAACAACTTGGAGCGTTTCAATATCTTCTTCCCCGAAAGACGACAGTTCTTTTTGGAAAACTCTGGTATTTGGGCAGGCGGGTCACAGCAATCCATTCGTCCGTTTTTCAGTAGACAAATTGGATTACAAGGCGAATTCAATGCTATTCCAGCGCCAATTGATGTTGGAGCAAGATTTACCCAACGTACCGAAAAGAGTGCATTCGCAGGCTTGTTTGTCCGCCAACGTGAAACAGATAACTCCGCTGGTGCCAATTTTGGGGTATTGCGGTATTTGAAAAATTATGGCAGGGAGAACAACATCGGAATAATGGTCACTCACCGTTTGGATGATACCTTTTCCGAACAGAGCGTGGAAAGCAACAACAACACCACACTTACTTTGGATGGACAAATTCGTCCAGCAAGTCAGTGGGATATTCAATATCTATTATCAACCTCCATCGATGAGGGAACGGGGAAGACTGGGTATGCCGGTCGACTCTTTGTAGGAAACAATTCCAACAAATACTACTACGGATGGGTTACCGAATATACCGATGCCAATTACAATCCAAGGATGGGGTTTGTGCGTCAAAACGACGTCATTCGGCATAATCCGGGAGGTTACTTTGTGCTACGTCCCAAAAAAATGGACTGGATTCGAAGATGGGACCCCGGGGTTTTTGTGAATTACAACCATGATGCCACGGACCCAAGCAGCTTTCAACAGGCGAGTTTATACATCTTTCCCGTTTTTACCTGGTTTAAGGATAACAGTTTTTTGGAAATTTCAAGTTTTCCCACATGGCAGAACATCAATTTTGATTTTGCTCCTTTAGGCTTGGAAATCGAACAAGACCGCTATTACTATACTCGCTATTTGGTCCAGTACAACACAGACCTCTCCAAAAAATGGTCTGGAGATTTGGGGGTAAACTTTGGGGATTTTTACAACGGTACCCGAACCACCATTAATGCAGCAGCACGCTTTGCGCCTATTCCGCACACCACCCTATCCTTAAATTACGAACACAACGACATTAAAAGTGTAGGTATTTTAGAAGAAGATTTGACGACCAATTTGTATACGGCGAGCTTACGCCTCGCTTTGAATCCAAGAGTGCAACTGTCTTCGTTTTATCAATACAACAGTTTTAATGAGCAAGGGCGTTGGAACGTGCGTTTTAGCTGGGAATATTTACCACTTTCCTTTGTGTATTTGGTATTCAACGATACCCAAACGGAAATCTTTGACCCTGTTCAGCAAAGTACCCAATTCATTAGTAAGATTACCCTATTGAAGCAGTTTTGAATCAAAAATTCGTTATCAGTTTTTTTATGCGCTTAAGGTTTTCCTAATTGACTCTTTTCTGCTCTTCTTCAGAGCCATAGCCAAGCTGCTCAGGTTAAAATGACCAACAGACGATTTCGTGGTACGGACAGTTGGCTACCCGCTGCTTGGAAAGCATTGATTAATGAAATCGATGCCTATTTTGATGAGGAAAGAGATGTATTCAAAAAGGTTATGCAAGCGTGGGAGTTGATACGTTTCTCCATTTGGATGTAAGACAAAAAACCCACGTTTTTACGTGGGTTTGTTTGCTTTAGTTTGTCGGGATGACTGGATTTAAATAGTCATCACAATATTTTGAATATCAATTCTTTAAACTGTTTTCCTGAACTGATTAACCGAACTCTACACTAGATTCAAATCAGTACATTTTGATGCAAATTTTATAGATGTCTTTGCGAGGGAAAATTACGAAATAATCTAAAGCAAATTGGATTGATTTTTGACGACTAATAGTTTAAACAATAAACAAGCTTTATATTTTATAGCACATCTATTTAAAATGAAAAGCTGAATTTTAATTCTATGTCTTCTATTAGCTCTCAATCTCAGCGGTCAAGGGGCTTATAATCTCACAGGATGTAAAAGATAGCGTTTAGGAAATAAAAGAAATCAATATGGCTAGGGGAAGTGTTGTAGGTGAAGCAGGTAGAAAACCTAGACAGAATCAAAATTTCGAAAGCCTTCGAGATAAAGCCAATGTAAAGGAACTAATTGAACTTACCATGCACCCAATTGCAGTTGTACGAGTATTTGGTTTTTGGGGCCAATCAATTCACCTATCTTAAACAAATATTTGTTACCTGCTTTTTCGACAAATGCATCTGATTCTAATTCTATTTCAAATCGAATCGGTTTGATACCAAATAGCTTTGGGCGTTCATTTACAACCTCCATTTTTGCTGAAATCGCACACACGCCACTGAATAATAGATTAATTACACCATTTTTTAGGGGCTTTTGAATTCGACCAACATCGTACTTTTACAATTACTTTATTGAAATAAAGGTACCTGCTTTAAGGACCATTTGTAATAAATTATCAAGCTTATCTATCAAAGACCTAATCATATTAATAAAATCCCAATTACATTTATTCCAATCACTTGAGATTTTTTCTTTAAACTAAGACCTCCCTTTCATTGTCCACCTTTACATACATTTTTTTTGAATTTACATTGACCTAATGTCAAAAATCAGTATTCAGGAATACGTGCAATGATTTCTTGTTTTTCGTCCAAAAATTCCATCACGGGACTATCGGTACTATCTACATAAATAGCTATTCTAGGATTTCCTTGTTTATCATTCAGTTGGATTTTTGGAATGGTATTTTCCGAACCAATAACCAACCGTCTTTTCTCCAATCGATTTTGTTTAGCGAGCATATCAAATGCAAAGGCACGTGCTTTTTTCCAGGCTTTGTCGTTTTCCCCTTCGCTATTGTATACCGAATCGAAAACCCTTTCATAGTCCTCTGTTATCCTATCATCTGGATAGTCTTGCAGAATCAATCCTTTAAAATGATATCCCTCTTCTTGGTATTGGGCAAGCACTAGATTTTGGTCACCGTTATATTGATCAAATGACAAATGCTGAAAACTGGTGTAGGTGGAATCTGTTTCCTCACTGCTAAAAACGAACCCACCTGTTTCTCTACCGGCATCGTTAAAAAAAAGCATTCCTTGATCAAATCTTCTAGGCGCATATTTTCGATGATCACCAATATCAATCCTTTCACCATTTGAGATTATTAACGACAGTTGACCATTTGATTCCACGATGTTCAATCGTTCCAAGGAAAGTTCTTTTGTCTGAAACTGTACCTTGCCAAAAAACCAGATGAATAAGCCTAAAAAAAGTAGGCTGGAAAAAAAACAATACGCTTTTATGAATTTGATTTGCTTAGTAGTGTTTTGCATTTATTTAATTTTTTTCTGCTGAAATAACCATTGTAAAAGAAAATCTTCCTGAAGAGCATATTCTTGCGCAAAATGACAATCACCTACGGATTGACAAGGATAACTGTATTCGGTATAAAAGTGTTTTCCTCCAGCTTCTATTTTCTCTAAAATTTCTGATTCACTTAGATTATTGTCTACATTCCCTTTTCTATGTGTGTATACAAGATCATAGCCTTCCTGCTCACTCATTGACTCAGCAAGTGCTCTGCTACCATCTTCGTAGTCAGTTCCATTAATTTGTTTTGAATTCGCATCCACCCTATGGATAAAACTCCAAACAGGCAGGTCCTTTAAGAGACCATTGGATAGTTCTGTTTCAATAAACTGATAGGTATCTTGTTCTGAACTAAATGCACTGCTTAACGGGACCAAGGCCGCAAATTTTTCTTTGAACTTGGTGCCTAGATACCATGTTCCTGTACCTCCCATGGAATGCCCGGTTAGGTACATTCTATTTTCATCTATTTTTGGGTTGTTCGCCAAAAGGGAATCCAATAGCTTTTCGACAAAATCAGCAGGATATTCTTTTTCCCAACCAAAATATCGTTCATCAGCTCCACTTTGCCACAATCCTTGATGCAAATTGGGAGCGACAACAAAACAAGGATATTTTGCTTGATTCTTTTTCTCCAACCAGGCTAGTGCCATATAGGCTGTTCTTTCCTGGCCCTTTAGGAACATGGTATCCGGACTTAAAAAATATTCTGCACCGTGCAATGCTAGAACCAAAGGATATTTTTCATTTTTTTCAACGTCCGCCATTGGTTCATAATAACTGAAAGGTATCTTTTTTGCAGATAGTTCATGGGTAAAATACTTTTGCGCAAGCACAAATCTTTCTCCACTCTCATCAGGAAGGTCCTTGGGTTTATCCTGTTCTTCTGAAATAGGTGCTTTACCTCCCGTCTTTTTTGGATTATCAATTGCCATATCTTCTTCAGAACAGGAAAAAAAGAAGATTGTCAAAAACATCATTAAAAGGAATCTCATCGTTTCTATTTTTACATTTTGTTCAGGTTTTTTTATGATGAAATGCCACCCAGCCATCAATATATGGCCAGGCGACATTACCAAACGCACTACCCAACCTCTAAGAGTAGATTCATTAGATCAAGCATCCAATTAGGTTCTTCTTGCCATATAACCAGTGGAAGGTTAATCACAATCCACCCGTTGTTTACTACTTGGTATCACCCTTCTGTAAAAATAGGGGCCTGTGGGGCGAATGCCATTCATACTTTGTGCCATCGTATGCTCTTCTACCATGCATTTACCATTGCCATGTTCCGTATATACGTACATTCTAATTTCACGTATTCGGGAGACTTGACTGTTACCTATTTGGGTAGATGTCAACCAATCCGTTCGGAATCTTACTTTGGTCACCTCCCCGTCCCAACCTTTCTCATCATATTTTTTGCGCATGATCTCGAGTGCTTCACTTGCCAAGTTGGCATCCTTTCTGCCTTCTTCAAGATCTGCAAATCGTACGCCCGTTGAAACTGTGGCGTTGTTATCTTTTACCAAGGTAAACTCACCAGCGGCCAAAGGTCTTATGATATTTCTTCCCGCCGGCACATACTCAATGCGTACGGTGTGTTCACCCTCAGGGAGTTTATCAATTTCCTCTAACCAATACCGGGATACTTTTTCATCCTCTGGTTTTGGGGATATCCATACTTGACGGGTAGTATGTTTAAGCGTCTCGCTGGTAAACCTTACCTGCTCAATGACCCAGTCCGTTAACGTTCCATCAATGAAGACCCTGAATTCAGCTCTTGCCGATTTTGGATTTGTTGTTCCTCTAGCTACTTGTACTTGCTTTTTTTTGATTAATTTATTTAGTCCTGTTCTTTCTTGTTGTAGCTCAGCCTCACTAGACCAGTAAATTGTATCGTTGGGCAGTGAGCAAATCAAATACATCCTTCCATAAATACTTTCGCCCGAGGTAAATGTTGATTTGATTTTTGTGGCATCTTCTTTCTGAAAAGGAATGATATCATTGGAGAACACTATTTTACCAATGTTGTTGAGATGCATTTCACTGGTAAACCCCTGCTCAGGAACATCTTCATGCCATTTTTTCGAATAATACACATGTTTTACTCCGTCCTTTAAGTAAGAAGATTTTTTTCCGTGCGAAACCCATTGTGCGTGGCATTGGGATGCGCAACAGAACAGGATAAAGAGAAATGTAATGTATTTTGGAAATTGTTTTTGCATAAACTTTAATTTTTGATGTTGAGTTGTACTTCAATCAAGATTTTTAAACCTATTTATTGCGAAACGTCGCAGAACATAAAAGGGTCCTTTTTGAGGTCAACCTCATTTTTTTCAATCAATTGACAAATTGTTGCTGGAATAAGGTCAGGCAGCTGATTACCAGCTATCCATAATGTTTTTAGACTTTCAAGATTTGCGAGTTCATCCGGTAGCGAGGTAAGCTGATTGCTATTAACATTCAAAAACTCCAATTTGTTCAGTGTCCCCAATTCTACAGGCAACGAAACCAGGAAATTATCTCCAATCGAGAGGTCAACTAAGTTGGGAAGGTCTTTAATATCATTTGGTAAATTCGTTAGCCCGCAATCATCCAAATACAAAAGCTCTAGCGCATCAAGAGAAAAAATGACGCTGGGAAAAGTTTCCAGTTTGTTTTGTGTAAAACTAACGGAGGTAAGACTTGAAAGATATACAAACCAATTGGGTATATCCGTTAAACGATTTTTATACGCTAAAAACGTATCCAATTTTGTTAAATCCGCGATTTGATCGGGTAAGGAAGAAATTTTGTTATCGCCAATATCCAGGAACTCCAAATTGGTGAGATTTATGATTTCTTTGGGTATACTCTCAATTTCGTTGGATGTCAACAATAAGTTTTGAAGATTTTCTAATTCAAAAACCCCACTGGGTATTGTTGTAAACTTATTTCCAGTAATGGAAAGTGTTTCCAGGGTTTCACTAATTCGACCTATTTCCTCGGGCAATTCGGATAACTGGTTCTGGGAGAAATTGAGTTCTTTTAGCTTGGGTAAATTACCAATTTCTAAGGGTATTTCTGAAAGAACATCGCTAGAGATCACCAAAAGTTCAAGATTGGTCAAACCTTGGATTTCTTTGGGCAACACGCGAATCCCTTTTGAAAATAGAACCAATTCAACAACCTCATTGTCGTCTCCTAAGGTGATTCCTTCCCATTTGCTCAAATCTTCTTCTTCAAGATTCCACCCCAAAGCATTGTTTGGATTAGACCTATAAATGGCGATTAGGGCATCACGTTCTGAAAGGGATATTGTAACCGTAACGGTATATTTCTGCGTACTCCCATCCTCTGCGGTCACTGTATATTCAACATCATCACTAAAATCCACCTCCACTTTGTCCTTGGGGCTTACCGTCGCCTTTTCCGAAATGGTAAGCGTTGGTTTAAGTTTAGTTACATCTGTACCGAAAGGCACTGAGGCGGTTATGGACTTCTTTTCCTTGTCAATGGTCGCCCTTACATCGGCATCCAAATCATCATTATCGGCCGCCCTAAAAGCAAAAGCGGTAATTTCCTTGGCGTCACTTTTGGCGCTATTGTCAACATCTTGGTCATCGCTACATGAAAAAAAAGTAAACAGAATCAAAGCAGCTATAGGTCCAAGAGATAAAAACAATATTCTCTTTTTTGTATTCGTCATGGCTTTATGGTTAAGATTTAGCACCTATTATTTTATACAATAGAGATAGTTACTGGTGATTATAAGACCCTTTTCCCACACGAGCTTGCATACCTCATCGGGAAAATCATATAGTAAATCAGTATCATAGGAATTTATAACCCGAAGATTCTCTAGATTACCCATTTCTGAAGGCAGGGTACGTATCTTTCTGTTTTTAGAAAGCGTTAAAAAATCGAGTTTTTTCAAATTTCCTATTCTTGGAGAAACTCTAGTAATGTTAGTGTTGCCGATATTAAGGTTGGTTAAGTTGGATAATTCCCAAACTAGCTCAGGAATTTCAGAAAACTTTATGCCATACAAACTAAGAGTTCTCAACTTGGTAAGACTTTTCATTTCATTAGGCAGTTTCTTTATCTGAGAATTACCATTTATTCGCAACGTTTCAATTTGTCTTAGCTCGCCTATTTCCTTCGGTATGTTCTCAAGCTCATTATCGGACAGGTCAAGTGTCTCCAGATTCGCTAACTTTCCGATTTCCGGAGGAAGCGAAATGATACCTTTTTTTCTTAAAATAAGTCTCCATACTCTGTTGTTCCTTAGGGTTATTCCTTCCCACCTAGAAATATCCTTACTTTTTAAATCCCATCCCATTGTATTTCCAGGGTTAGCATTATACAGCGCGACCAAGGCTTCTCTATCTATCTCATTTTGTGGAAAACCAACAATCACGGTGTAGGCCATCTTGCTCCCATCCTCTGCAGTTACAGTATAAACCACTTCATCGTTGAAATCTATTCCTGCTTTAGTTTTTGGGTTTATTGTGGCATTTGTAGAGATTGATATAGAGGGCTTAAGCTCCTTAATAATTGTTCCACTTGGTATCTGGGCTATAATGGTTTTCTTATCTTTATCGATTGTGGCCATCACATCATTCACTAAACTACCATTATCATTTGCCAAAAAAACAAATGAAATAATTTCTTTGGCACCTGACTTGGGCTTACTAACGCTTACCACATACTCTTGAGTACTGCCATCCTCCGCGGTCACTGTATATGCAACATCATCGCTGAAATCCACCTCGGCCTTATCTTTTGGATTTACCGTAGCTTTTTCAGAAAGGGTCAATGTTGGTTTTAGACTAGTTAAATCCGCATCGGAAGGCAATGTGGCCATTATCGTATTATCTTCGTTGTCGATGGTCGCTTTAATATCTTCGTCAATGCCGTTATTGTAACCTCCCTTAAAGACAAATGAAATAATTTCTTTGGCACTTGACTTAGCTGTGCTTACGTTAACTGGATATTTCTGTTTACTCCCATCCTCTGCGGTCACGGTATAAATCACCTCTTTGCTAAAGTCCGTGGTTGTTTTGTCTTTTGGATCTACTGTAGCCTTATCGGATAGTGTAAGTGTGGGCTTGAGCGATGTAGTGTTCGTTCCACTAGGCACTAGTGCCATAATGGTCTTTTTCTCCTTATCTATGGTGGCTTTTACATCCTCATCGAGCGCTTCGTTTTCACTGGCCAAAAACGTAAAGGCGGTGATTTCCTTGGCGTCGCTTTTTTTCGCATCGCTGCCGTTGTCGTTATCATCGTCCTTGCTACAGGCGGCAAGCACAAATAGGGTCATAAATATTATGCTGATTTTTTTCATGGGGTTATCATTATTTTTTAGTTAACACATGTAATTTCTGGTTCCACAAATACGCGGATGTTGTTTTTTGCAATAAGATTGCATAACGGTTCCGGTAATGCGGTTAAGTTGTTCTGTAATAGTTGTAGTTCTTCTAAACGCGCTAAATCTCCCATTTCATCGGGCAGACTCGAGAGCTGGTTATTTCTGATCGCGAACTTTTTCAGGCTTTTTAAGTTTCCGATTTCCTTGGGTAGCTCTGCTATTTGATTGAAATTCAGCCATAGTTCCTCCAATTTCTCCAGGTCGCCAATTTTTGGCGACAGTGTCTCGATACCTTGCGTAGAGGCATATAAAATTTTCAGATTTAAAAGCTGATACACCACATCTGGTATGCCCTCTAAATTCATTCCACCCAATCCCAAAATCTCCAAGGTATCTGATAAATTGATAAGGGATTCTGGCAACTGGGATATCAATGTATTCCCAATAGTCAGAACGGTTAAACTTTCCAATTCCCCAATTTCATTCGGTAGTTCTTGCAATGGATTTTCATAAAGACCTAAAACTTCCAGGCCCTTCATTCTTTTTATCTCTGGTGGGATGTTTTGAATCTTGTTGTTAAAAAAGTCCAGTGATTCCAACTGCTCCAATAGGGTAAGCTCTGGAGCGAATACCTCAACATTGCTGTCTGAAAAATCCAGCTTCTTTACCAATCCATCTTCATCAAGGGTGACACCACTCCATTTTGAAAGATCATCTTCTTCAAAATCCCAGTTAAGTGTATTTCCTGGATTGTCTTCCGCAAAGCCTATCAACAACTCTTTTTGAGTATAACTTTGGTAGCTGAAGGTTACCACATATTTTTGCGTAGAACCGTCTTCCGCCTTAACCGTAAATTCCACTGGATTCGTAAAATCTATTGCTTTGTCAAGACTTGGTTCAATTACTGCTTTTTCGGAAAGTTTGATATCAGGTTGAAGCAATGGAAGAAAACGTACACTTTTCCAATGTGGCAAAATGTCTTTATCATCTTGGTCAATATCCGCTATAATGTCTTCTTCCAGACCCTCATTTTCTTCCGCTCTAAAAACAAAGGAGAGAATTTCCTTGGCGTTTGATTTTCCAACAGTGACCGTTACCGTATACTTTTGTGAACTACCATCTTCTGCAGTTACCGTATAGGGCACCTCTTTGCTAAAGTCTGCGGTCACCTTGTCTTTAGGATTCACTGTGGCCTTATCGGATAGAGTAAGTGTGGGCTTTAGTGACGTAATGCTTGTTCCATTGGGCACTAGTGCCATAATGGTCTTTTTCTCCTTATCTATGGTAGCTTTTACATCCTCGTCAAGTGCTTCGTTCTCACTGGCCAGAAAGGTAAAGGAAATGATTTCTTTGGCGTCGCTTTTTTTGGCATCGCTACCGTTGCCGTTATCGTCATCCTTGCTACATGCGGCAAGTACGAATAGGCTTAAAAATAGTATGCTGATTTTTTTCATAATTCGGTATTTAAAGCAATGGAACTTTTTAGCGAGATATTCCAAAAACACTAATGTTGTTTCTGTCGATAAGGTCTTTGAATGATTGTGGGAAAAAATCATCTTGATTATCACTTATGGTAATTCTCTTTAGACTTTCTAGTTTTCCCATTTCATCTGGTAAAGACTCCAAATCATCGTTCCAAAACAAGTCAAGTCTTTCCAATTTTGATAAATTCCCAATTTCTTTGGGTAATGTGGTAAGTTCATTTGAATTGATTTTCAATTCTTTTAAATTGACCAAGTTGCCAATTTCAGGAGGTAGTTCTTTAAAGCCGTGTCCTTGGAGGTCTAAATATTCTAAACTAGTAAACTCATAAATCACAGTTGGGTATACTTTTAACTCGCCACTTACCCTCATGTATTCCAAACTCCCTTTAAGGCCTGAGAACTCTTTGGGTAGTTCAGAAATCTCATTTCTAAATAAATCAAGTTTTTTCAATGAGGTAAGCTTTCCTATTCCTGCTGGGAGCTTTTCTATCCCGTTTTCCGGGACAATAAGTGAGTCCAATTGGGTCAGAGCGGAGATTGCCTCTGGCAATACTTTGACACCCTTCTCTTTTTCCACTACGATACTGGTCACCCGACCGTTTTTTACCGTTACCCCGTTCCATTTGGAGGGGTCTTGCTCGTTCTGGTCCCAGCCCATGGTATTGGTTGGGTTCGCTTGGTCCAGCGCCACTAGGGCATCTAAATCGGTAAGTTCTTGTTCTGCGTTATCATCGTCCTTGCTACAAGCTGCAAATACGAATAAGCTTAAAAATAATATGCTGATTTTTTTCATGGGGTTTATTTTAATTCAGATTATCTTTTAAAATGGTTTTAGTTGACACAAGTCGCTTGGTCATCCTTTTGAAAATCAGGAATGTTCAAATCACAGATTTCTTTTGGTATGCTTATTATATTATTGTCTTGAATGCTAAACTGTCTAAGAAGCGTCAGGTTCCCTAATTCTTTTGGAATTGTGGTCAACTGATTGTTGTTGAGAAAAAGAGAGGTCAATTTTGACAGTTTGCCCAGTTCCATTGGAACGGTTTTGAGTTGCGTTCCGGTCAAGGACAACCCTTCCAGCTCACTTAAATCTTCTATTTGGGACGGAAGGGACTGAATTTTGTTTTCCGCTATACCCAATACTTTCAAGGATTCCATTCCCAAAACACTTTCTGGAAAAGAGGTAAGCTTGTTGCGAGCCAAACCTAAAGTCTCCAATTGGTCCAGCTGGGACAATGAAGCGGGCAATTGCTCCAATTCGTTATCTGTGATGATAAATCGTTTTAGCTTGGACAACTTTCCCATTTGATCGGGAAGTGTCTTTAATTGATTATTGGAAAGATTTAACTCCTCAAGTTCCGAAAGTTCCCCTATTTCTTTGGGTATCGAAGTCAACTTCCGTGCAGCATTCAACTGTAATATGACCACACGCCCTGAATTGTCATCAATACTTACTCCAGCCCATTTTGACAAGTCGGGTTCATCAAAATCCCAAAACAATTCGTTTCCAGGGTTGGCATTGTAAATAGCTATTAATGCCGCCCGATCTGGAGATGGGGGAAAACCAACTGATACTATATATACTGCTTGTGTTCCATCTTCAGCAGTTATTACATATCGCACGCTCTCGCTGAAGTCCTTTGCGACTTTATTATTAGGTTCAAGAGTGGCATTTTCTGAAAATGTTATTGTGGGCACCAACGATTTTACCGAAGTTCCAAAAGGCAACTCAACATGAATGCGTCGAGAGTCTTTGTCGATGACTGCTGGAAAATCAATGTCCAGACCATCGTTGTCCGCTGCTAAAAATGCGAAAGAGGTGATTTCTTTGTCAGTTGATTGAGCAATATTTAATCGTACAATGTATTTTTGTTTACTGCCATCTTCTGCTGTGACCGTATATTCAACCTCACTGCTGAAATCAAAAGCGGTTTCAGGATCTGGACTTAATTTAGCATTTTTGGAAATGGTTATTGAAGGTGCGAGCTTCACGATTTCCGTTCTAGCCAGTACAGTCGCTGTAATCACCTTTTTATCTTGATCAATATCAGCGATTATGTCCGTATCTAAATCATCATTGTTTTTGGCTTTAAACTCAAAAGCTGTAATGGACTTATCGCTGGATTTCGCCACCTTAACGACAGCTTTATATTTTTGAGTGCTACCATTCTCCGCCTTCACGGTATAGGTGACCTCTTTGCCAAAGTCCATGGCCACCTTCGACTTTGGACTTATTGTTGCACTATTGGAAATCTTGATAGTCGGTTCGAGCGCAGTAATGCTGGTGCCGTTTGGCACCAACACTGTTACTGTTTTCTTTTTCTTATCAATTGTGGCCCGTACATCCTCTTCAAGGGCATCGTTTTGACTAGCCAGAAAAGCAAAGGATAGGATTTGCTTAGCATCATTTCCAAGTTGAACATCATCATCTTCATTGCAAGAAATCCATGCAGAAAGACATAAA
>JBCBPD010000042.1:0-29074 GCA_039820925.1 Bacteroidota bacterium
AGGTGGTTCCCATGAAGCTATCTTAAAATTCTATATCGGTCGCGAAGGAAAACGCCGTAGTCGCAATACCAACGAAGCCGGACCTTCCAAGCGAAAACCAAAACAAATCGACTCACCAAGATTTTTCTAACATGAAGTATCCCAAGACCATTGGTATTGTAATCGTAAGTATAGCCCAAAAACAATCCGTTAGTGATTTGAAATCCAGCCAAACCACTCACAGCATTGTCAAAACGATAGGCTGCACCCACGGTGAACGCATCCAAAAATTGAAAATTTGCGGATAAGTTTACGGTCACCGGAGCGCCCTTCAAGTAATTCACCAACAAAGCAGGTTTGAACTTGGTGCGGTCCGATAGGTCAAAAACATACCCTCCAATAAAGTTGTATTGCAGTTTATCTTCCACCACAGTGGCTACCTCATCATTGTACAAGCCATCCGTAAGAAAGTTTGGAACGGACAACCCTACGTACCAGTCTTCTTCATACAGAAAAACACCTGCGCCCACCGTGGGATAAAAATTGTTGATTTCTTCACCTGCTGCGGCAGGGTCTCTTGGGTCATCAAATGTACCGTCTTCATAATTTACATTCAACAACGAACCGCCTGCGGAAAGTCCGAAAGACAATTTGGTGACGTCTGATACTTGGATTTGATAAGAATAGGCGATACTAAAAAGGGTCTGGTTTGAAGGTCCCAATCCATCATTGATGATGTTTATCCCCAATCCAGTTTTTTCATTGGCAAAAGGTATGTTCGCCCCAAAACGAAGTGTGGTAGGCGCACCAGGGATATCAATCCACTGTGCTCGGTACAACCCAGTCACTTCAGGATTTTCCACCGACCCCACGTAGGCCGGATTGAAACTCCCAATATTGTACATGTACTGGGTATACTGTGGTTCTTTTTGTGCTTGAACACTCATCAGTGTAAAAAAGGCCAAGACCCAAGCCCAACGATATGTGGTTTTGATGTTTTTCATCAGCATTATCGTATAATTTGAATCCATCCTTTTTGTGGTTCAGAATCATCTCCCAAATCCAACACATAGAAATAAGTGCCTTTGGGAAGTTGTCCGTCGTTACCCATACCATCCCAAGTACTATCGTAATTATTCATCTGGAAAACACTATTGCCATAGCGGTCGAATACTTCAATACTGTTATTTGGAAAAGAACTATCCTCCACCAACTTTAAAGTGTCATTAATACCATCTCCGTTTGGAGAAAAGATGTTGCATAGTGTTCCTGGGGTTGTGCAGGGACTAGCTACAACGTTGAATTCAACAGTTGCCAAATCATTTGTGCTATTAAAATCCGGAGGGAAAGAAGAAATGATTTCCGCCGTATTTTGCAACTGACCAAGACTCAAAACATTAACACTGATCGTCAGCGAATCTCTAGCTGGCTCATTCTCATTCTCTACTTCACTAAACTCTGGAATTTCCCATTCCCCAGTTGTTGGATTATATGTTCCTGCAGTCACAGTATGAGATACATATTGATAACCAGAATCCTCTGAGATAATATCACTGACCAAAATATCAATTACCCTATCTGATGTTTGATTTTCAATAGTAATTACAAAGTCAATATTAGCGCCTACCAATGGAGTATCATCGCTAACCGTTTTAAAAATTGCTACATCAATCGGTTCTGGGTTACATGCGGGCGTCAGAAATGGGTCGCAGTTGTCCAATGGGTCTGAATCCCTTAGTGGAACAGCAACTGTACTCGGATCATCCACAATCAAGACTTCTTCTCCATCGGTCAAACCGTCATCATCCGTATCAGGGTCATTTCTATCCGTGCCCAAGTCAATTTCCTCACCGTCCGTTAGGCCATCACCATCCGTATCCACAATACAATCGGTTACCGAGATGCTTACTTGTACCGAATCATTCGTGCAAGGGGCTTCCGCGCCAGTCGTAGTATACTCGAAAATATAGATTCCGTCGGGTTGATTTTCAAAATCAACATTATTTCCATCCGAAATGCTTGCCGCACCATTGGTTGGTTGGCTTACAATACTCCAAACCCCAGGGTCAGCACCCATCAGCGTCGTATCTAAATCAACGACGGTAGGACCCCCTTGGCCCGTCAAACTACATGCACTTGTATCGGTTGGTGTTCCAGCGCTAGGTTCAATATTGACCACGGCAACAACCTCAACCCGTTCTGAGGGACAGTCCCCTACCACGGCTTCCACGTAGAACGAAGTTGTTTCTGAAATCGAAGGAGTAACAAAAGTTGGACCTGAGAGAAGAATTGTTCCTCCAGTGGGACTATCATACCAATTTAAGGTACCGCTATCAGCTACGGTTGCGTTTAATGTTACCGTTCCTTCACCACATCGTGAACCACCGGTTACTTGAGGAGCGCCTGGTGTTATAATTCGATTAAGCGTAATAGTCAACACGGGGCTGGAGCAATCATTGACTTCGTCATAAAAGAACCCAAAGTATGCTGCTGCGGCTATTACCCGGGTATCGTTTATAAAGGCATCCGTCTGCGTAGGGTCCGGGCTTGAACTCCAAACCAGTTCACTTCCCGGAGGCGCTGTATTCGTAACATAGTCATTTAAATCTACGTCAATCACATCACAGAAATCAACAGGAAGGGCGGTGTTCAAGGCTGGCGCAACACCACCGGCGTTACAAAAATCATCGGCTCCTATGGTTACTACAGCGTCATCTGAAATATCAACTCTGGTCAAAAATGAAGGTGGTAGCGTGGTCAACACCAAATTGTCCATGCTAACCGAAAGGGTCTCATTGGGTTCCAAGTCGCCATCGGCAATGGGCGTTACATCAAACGTTTGAATTTCACCAGCCGTACCGGCAAAAGTCAATCCCAAACCGGAAACCGGGGTATAGTCGTCATTCTCCGTCGCAGTAATATCTGCCGTGGATACTTCTAGGCTAAAACCACCTTCAACTGGATTGTCCAACACCACCGACACGGTGATGGGACCAGCGTCTTCAGGACCACTGGTATCAGCTATGGTAACGGAAGCCGAATCATCATCGGTAATTTCGTAAATCGTAATATTCGGAGAGCCGATACTAGCATCCCCAGTTGGTGTATTCAACCGCAGTTCAAAGGTTTCGTCTGTTTCTACGGCTAAATCATCGTTGATGACCAAATTTGGAATTGCAATTCCAGAGCCAACGCTTCCGTCATATGTTCCAGCAGGTATATTGACCACGATTGGACTTGCAAACGTGTAATCCACTCCATTGGTAGCTCCGCCTGTTCCTGCATCTTCGATAGTTACCGTCGTTGCATTGGTTACGGTACCCAAGATGGTTAACACAGGGAGATTTCCACCATCGTTTTCATCATCGCTCCCATTGGCTTGTGAAAACTCTACAATAACTTCATCGTCATTTTGGATGGTGTAGGTGGTCGTGGTCTGTGTTCCCAAACTCAAATCTCCGGTCGGAGCAGAAAGTGCCAACCGAATGGTTTCATCAGGCTCCACTATAGGGTCGTTGGAAATGGACAAAGTAGGCACATCGCGTATCGCGTTAGTGTAAGAACCCACAGGAATGTTCAAAATTCTTGGAGGGCTTGAAAAGGTATAGTCATCTCCGTTTGTCGCCGTTCCAGTGAGTTGGTCAATGGTTACGGTTGATGCTTGGGTGATGTCCCCATTAATAAGTATTTGTGGAAGATTGCCGCCACTCGCTTCATCATCCGCGCCAACGGCTTGAGTGAATTCTATGGTCGCATCATCATTTTCAATGGTATAGGTTGTTGCGTTCAGGGCGCCAATAATGGCGTCTCCGGTCGGTGTAGTAATGTTGAAGGTTACCGTTTCATCATCCTCAACATCAGTGTCATCCACAATGGCAAAACCAGGAATCGCCAGTGATGTTCCCAAAGTACCATCATAGGTTCCCGCTGGAATGTTCACTAGAACCGGCGTAGTAAGCGTATAATCATCCACTATGGTAGCCGTACCCCCAACCGTGAGGGTTACGGTCGAAGCAACGGCGGTGGTTCCATTAACCAAAATTCTCGGAAGGTTGTCTCCGTCACTTTCTGGGGCACTTCCCACGGCTTGTGAAAAGGTTACCGATAAATCATCATTGGTGATGGTCCCCGTACCTGTACTGTTATCAATATCAGCATTACGCGCGTTGCTGATAACCAAGGAAAAGGTCTCCGTGGGTTCTACTGTGGTATCGCCATTAACGGTTACGGTCACATCAAAAGAAGAATCCCCAACACCAATGACTCCCGTTGCATTGGTTATACCGGTATAGTCGCTTCCAGCAGTCGCAGTACCGTCTGCAGTGTCAATGCGAAAATCAACCACATTGGTCGCTGCGCCTCCCGCCAAGGAAATGGTAAATACAAAATCGGTTGTACCTGCATCCCCTTCAACAATAGTAACGTCACTGACACTTAAATCCCCCTCATCGGATGGGTCATCGTCAAGAATTGTTACATCATCTCGATTATCTGCCGTTACACCTGAAATAGGAAACCCTGTTCCATCACTAGTAGAATTTAACACTAATCGCACAATTTCATCGGCTTCATCTTCGGCATCCTGCGTCGGTGTAAGCTCAATGGTTTCCGTTTGTGACCCATCAGGAATGGTTATCGAAAGTGTCAATGGCTCATAGTCTGAAGTCGCGGCAGTGGTTATACCTCCTAAAACCAAGCCAATGGTAACATCTGTACCTGTAGCATTCACCGCTCCAAGGTCAACCGTATATTCTCCGGTATCCAATCCAGATTCAGCAGCAGTGTCATCTGTCGCAATTATCGTTACATTACCGATGGTATCATCTTCAATAACTACTGTTTGGGAAACCGTAGCTCCAAGGGTATACCCTGGTCCTACCGAAAGCGTAATGGTCACATCTTCATCACCTTCAACAAGATTATCTGTCAACACAACTATATCCAAATCCTCAGACCCCCCTGCTCCGAAAGTATATGCAACGATAACACTCCCAGATAACGCAGTGAAATCATCTCCTTCCGTGGCGGAACCAGCAGTAATTGAGTAAAATACTTCTACAACATCGTCAGGAAAACCAGGTGCAATATCTACTGAAAGTAAACCATTGATAGGTCCATCTTCATCCCCATCATTTACTTTAGAAAGGGTTACTTCCTGAGCCTGCAATACGGAAACAAGCAAGAGAAAAACAAAAACCAATAGATTTTGACCCTTAGGTCGATACGAAGATTGGTTTGGGGCATGCTTCATAAAAGGCGACATATCCATGACTAGATTGTAGCACAGTAGGTTGAGAATTTTACTTCAAATTTGGGAGGAGCCAATATTACTAAAAAAAGGAAGATTCAGGCAAATTTGAAGATTAAATCTATGTTTCTTGGACGAACTGCCGGAATCCCAGTCGTAAGGCCCTACAAACTACCTGAAGCGGTTTCGACGCTACTGTCAATTTTGCGCACCAAACCTTGAAGCACCTTACCCGGTCCGACTTCAGTAAAATGCTTGGCACCGTCCGCAACCATTTGCTGTACACTTTGGGTCCATTTGACCGGAGCCGTCAATTGTGCTATCAGGTTTTCCTTGATTTCCTCAGCGGTACTTACCGCAGTAGTGGGTACATTTTGATAGATGGGACATGAAGGCTGATTAAAAGTAGTTTCTTCAATAGCAGCAGCCAACTCTTCCCGTGCGGGTTCCATCAGTGGGGAATGAAAGGCCCCTCCTACAGGTAACAATAGGGCTCTTCTAGCGCCAGCTTCCTTCATTTT
Organism: Bacteroidota bacterium; assembly: GCA_039820925.1. Lineage (GTDB taxonomy): Bacteria > Bacteroidota > Bacteroidia > Flavobacteriales > Flavobacteriaceae > Flagellimonas. Next base: position 5,749 of record JBCBPD010000042.1, read on the forward strand.
TTCGTTGGCCAGATTCACAGCCTCAATCTCGCCAGAAATCACCAGTTGTCCTGGACAATTGTAGTTTGCGGGCACTACGATTCCTGGGGTTTCCTCACAAATCCGTTGAACCACTTCATCATCCAAACCTAAAACCGCAGCCATAGTACTTGGATTGGCTTCACACGCTTTTTGCATGGCCATGGCGCGTTTGGAAACTAATTTCAGTCCATCTTCAAAACTCAAGGTGCCGTTGGCGACCAAAGCGGAAAACTCTCCTAGAGAATGTCCTGCAACCATATCAGGGGTGAAAGCGTCACCCATGGCTTTGCTTAAAATGACGGAATGCAGAAAGATGGCGGGTTGGGTAACTTTAGTTTGCTTCAGTTCCTCCGCTGTGCCTTCAAACATGATATCGGTAATGGAAAAACCCAAGATTTCATTGGCGTTTTCAAATAGCTCTTGCGCTTCGGAATGGTTTTCGTACAAATCCAATCCCATACCAACAAATTGGGCACCTTGACCCGGAAAAACGAATGCTTTCATGTTACCTTTTTTTGAGGCGTCTAAAATAGGGATTATTTGCTTTCTTCTTCGGTAAACCAACTCGCATACTTGACATAGTTGTTGGCGATTCGGTCAATCTCGCCAGAGGTCAACTCAGGACTTACGGCTTTGATTTTTTTGGCAGGCATTCCGGCATAAATGCTTCCTGATTCTACAATTGTGCCTTTGGTCACCACCGCTCCCGCAGCAATTATACTATTGGATTCCACTACGCAGTCATCCATGATGATGCTACCCATACCAACCAGAACATTATCTTTAATAGTACAACCATGAACAATGGCATTGTGACCGATAGAGACGTTGTTTCCAATTGTTGTGGGGGATTTTTGATAGGTACAATGAATGACTGCCCCGTCTTGTACATTGACCTTATCACCTATATGAATAAAATGCACATCCCCTCGCAAAACGGCATTGAACCAAATACTGCAGTCGTTTCCCATTTTCACTTCGCCCACGATGGTTGCATTCTCGGCGATAAAGCAGTTATCCCCAAACTCGGGGTTTTTTCCACGTACGGTTTTGATTAGCATGTTGTGTTGAATTTTTATTGAAAATACGCCAAAAGTTCTGCTTTTCGGGAGGCAGAAACCGTCAATTCCTTGGTGTTTGATAAAACCACGCTACCTCCTTTTCCTTTTTTGTATTTCACCACCTTGGCAATATTCACCAGAAAGGATTTATGGATTCGGGCAAAGGCATACGGTTTTAGGGCTTCTTCAAAATACTTCAGGGTCTTGCTGACTACAATTTTCTTATGCTCCAAATAGATTTCGGTGTAGTTATCATCCGCTTTGCAGAAATAAATATCATCTACTTGAAGTACCTGGAATCCGTCTTGTTGGGGAAGCGTAATCTTTCCTTCGGTTTTTGGGGTTTGAGTGGCCAAAACGCGACCTTCCAAGGCATTTTCCTTTTGCTTTACCTCACGAACATACTCCACCGCTTTAATCAATTCATCAATATTGATAGGCTTCATCAGGTAATAGGCCGCATGTTGGTTCAGGGCGTCCATGGCGTAGTGGTCATATGCTGTAACGAAAACCGTCTCAAAATCACGGTCAGGGATTTTCTCGAGCAGGTCAAAAGCGTTTCCGAAAGGCATTTCGACATCCAAAAAGACCAAATCAGGCTTGTGTTCCTGAATAAGTGCCAAACCATCCGTAATGTTCGCAGCTTCTCCCATCAGCACTGTATTTGGGCAATACTTGGCAAGATAGTTTCGCAATATTTCGCGGCTATTGGCTTCGTCTTCTATAATGAGGGTCTTTAACTCCATCCGTCCTTTTTTAATCGAAGTATCACTTTTGTACCGGTTCCATCCGCATTTAGATTATCGACAGCAACCGTCACTTGACTTTTATACATGGTATTGAGTATACCGATGCGTTTTTTGATGTTGCCCATCCCTTTTGACTTTTGCTTCTTTTGGTTTTGGGTCTTCAACTTTGCTGATTGTTTTCTTCCAATGCCATTATCGACAATCTGGATTTGAAGCGTATTCTCGTCTTCGGGCAGAACATTGATGTTTAAAAACCCTTTTTCTTCTTTATATCGAAGGCCATGCCAAATCGCATTTTCAATATAGGGCTGCAACAACATCGGTGGAATTTTAAAGGCATCCACATCTACCCTCTCATTTATGGAAATATCATAGTCAAACTTGTCTTCAAAACGGGAATGCTCCAACTTCACATAGAGTTTCAAGAGCTCCAACTCTTTGGAAAGGGGAATAAAATCTTCTTCTGAATTTTCAAGTACACTTCGCATCAACACCGAAAACTCACTCAAAAAACGATTGGCACTACGCTCATCACTCTTGGCAATAAAGTTATTGACCGAATTCAAGGCGTTGAAGATGAAATGGGGATTCATCTGCGTTCGGAGCGTTTTCAGTGCCAGAAGGTTATTGGCCCATTTTTGTTGTTGGTTGTTCCGATAGAATAAAAACAAGGTAGTCGCCAATAGGAAAATTCCGCCCAGGAGCGAATAGATAATCCAACGTTGCCGCTTGCTGTTTTCCTGAAACAGTTGTTGTTGGGTTACAGCCAAATCATACTTGCTTTGGGAAAGCTGTCGTTCTTGTTCCAAGCTTGAAATGCGGTTTTGCTTGGTCGCAATTTCACGGTTAAAGCGGGCCGCTCTTGAAATTTCTTGTTCCTTTCTGATGTAGAGGCTATCCACAATACCCACATAAGCTTGGTACGATTCCAAAGCCTTGGTAAAATCACCTTGGTTTCGATATACTTCCGATAGCCTTCTGGTAGCATCTTTTTTTACGACCAAATCATTTTGGTCATCCGCCTCTACAATACTTCTTTGAAGATAGGGTATGGCTTCGTCCAATTTATCTTGGGCGATATAGGCATTCGCAATTTTGTAATTGATGCGCTGCGCGGTGACGGTATCTTGCTTAGGGACGGTCGCTGAGGGACCTACTTTATTTTCAGGTTTTAGCTGAGATAATTCGTTCAAACTACTTTTGCGCAAACGAATTTCCTCGTCATAGCGATTCTTCTCGCTGTAGAAATCCGCTACTTTTTCGTTCTCTTCAATTTTTCGTTGCGGCGTTTCCTTTTTGGACAAGCTCAAGGAATTATTGTAAAATCCTTCAGCAATACCCTCTCGATTCAAATTGGCATAACTATCCCCAATTTTTGAATTGAGGTCTATGATTTTGGTAGAACGCTGGTTCTTTTCCGCAATCGTCAATCCCTGTCGATAGAATTCGATGGCCCGTTTGAATTGTTTCAACCCTTTGTTGGTATCGCCCAAACCTTCATACAAATCAATGCGCTGTAAGCTATTCAGCGCTTTGGAATCGGTAAGCTTTTTTAATTCTGTTTCGGCTAAAACAAATTCGCCATTTTGCACATAAGCCTGTCCCAAAAGCAATCGGGTTTTGGCGCTAGTTGATGCGGATAAGGCATCCTTGTAATTGGTAATGGCTAAATCGTACTGTCCATGATACGCATAGATTTCACCAAGAGCCGTTAGCGAAGAGGCCAACTCTTTGTCATTACCTCTTTTTCCCAGTTTGGTGATTGATTTCGCGATAAAATCAATGCTTTTCTGGAGGTCAGAAGTTTTGTAGTGATAAGCTGAATCCAGATAGCGGGAATGTCTCATGATACTTCGGGAACCTGCTTCTTTTCGTTTGGAATAGGTTCGGCTAGGCTGGTAACCTTCTACCAAAACTTCTAGTTCTTCTTTTGAAGTCAACCGATGCCTTACAGTCTCTATTTCTGAGCTCCTGAACGTTATGGTTTCTCCAATGGCCGCAGCAATTTGGAACTCGCCCAAGGCATTCGTAGTGGTGTATTCTCCTCGACTCGTACTCACCTCCACCCCAGGAATGGGCACCTTGTTTTCCATACCCTTTACGGTGCCCTTTATGGTCAAGGTAGCACTGGACCTATTGGTTTGTCCAAAGGCCATCACCGTGAAAAGGAAACCTATTAAAAGGGTAGAAAAACGAATCATAAATCCCGTGCAATGTTTGGTAAACTTACTGCTTAAAAGCGGGTTATAAAAATGGCTTTTCCCTTAGAAACCCAGTAAATTCAAGTAAATAGACCCTTACACGAGTTCCCAAACACCATTCACTCATTGTATGGGCGCGTTCACTCAAAGTCGGTTTTTGCCCCTGAAAGTTGAAACTACTTTTAGGGCAAATTCAAATAAAAAATCATGAAAAGAATATTGCATTCAATCGCCACAGGAATCATTTTGACCGGTATTGCTTTACCGGTACAAAGTTGTGTTCTAAAGGACACCCAACCGAAAAAAATTGCATTAACTACCCAATACGTAGAGGAAGCACCCAAAAAGCAATACGTTAAAGTCGCATTGCTGTTGGACACCAGTAACAGTATGGATGGGTTAATCAACCAAGCCAAATCACAACTATGGGATATCGTAAACGAGTTCGCACATGTGCGTTGCGGGAACGAAACCCGTCCTACCTTAGAAATTGCCTTATATGAATATGGTAATGACAATCTATCGGCTAGAGAAGGCTATGTGAGACAAGTTTTATCCTTCAGTAGCGATTTGGACGATATTTCAGAGAAATTATTCTCGTTGACCACTAATGGTGGTGAGGAATTCTGTGGAAAGGTCATCAACACTTCTCTTAAACAATTGGATTGGGGAAAAAATCAGGATGATTTGAAAATGATTTTCATTGCGGGTAACGAACCCTTCACGCAAGGAAAACTCAATTACAAAGACGCCGTAACCGATGCCAAGGAAAAAGGGATAGTAGTCAACACCATTTTCTGCGGGGGACACGAACAAGGTATTCAAACCGAATGGAAAAACGGAGCCATCCTTACGGGAGGAGAATACATGTCCATCGACCACAATCGTGAAGTGGTTTACGTAAAAACCCCTTATGATAAAGTCATTATTGAACTGAATTCAAAATTGAATGACACCTACATCTCTTATGGTGCGGCTGGCGTACGGAAGAAAGCCATGCAATCCACCCAAGATGCTAACGCGGCTGAGTTGGAAGAAGCGGTAGTGGTAAAAAGAGCAGTAAGCAAAAGCTCTAGAGTCTACAAAAACAGTTCTTGGGATATGGTTGATGCGGTAGCCGATGAAGAAATTGAGCTGGCAGAGATTCCAAAAGAGGATTTGCCGAAAGAACTACAAAACAAAACCACTAAGGAAATTGAGGCGTATCTCGAAGAAAAGAAAGCAGAGCGTGAAAAAATCCAGAAGAAAATTCAGGAATTGAATACGAAGCGTGAACAATACATCGCAGAAAGCAACAAAGCCGAAAAAGGAGAGTTGGAAAATGCGTTATTAAACGCTATCAAAAAACAAGCGGCTGACAAGAATTATAGTTGGGATAAATGATTGAAGGATTTTCTTGTAGCCTATGAAATGGTCCGCCTTTGGCGGGCCATTTTTATTAGTTGGCCGCTGGACAATAGCAATCGTAACGTTTGCCATCATCACTTTGACCGAAGTCATATCCTAAAGTGATTTGGTGAAATCCACCATTGTCAAAACGAATATCCCCGGATTGATATGAATAATTATAGGAGAACATAAAGTTTTTGAAGTTCACCCCAACAATTGGCGTAAACAACTGTAGGCGTTGTTCCCCAAAACTTCCGTTTTGTTGAAATTGGGCTCCGTCAAAACTTCTTCGATAAGATAGTCCTGCCCAAACCGTTCCAAAATTCACATCACGGTAAACCTTTGCATTGATGTCAATGGTTTGTTCTTCAGTAAACTCAGTGACCTGATACAAGACAGACGGCTCGATTCGAGTCGTTCTTCCGAAAACATATCCTACTGAGAATAAATACCTTCTTAAATTGTCAAATTCAGCCACGCTATACAAGTCACGTCCTGAACCTAAAATATTTAAAGCCGCAAAGTGGGCGTAGAATTCGAAATAGTTGTAGGACATCCCCAAGTCCAAGTTGAAATAACTTGTGGTGTTCTTGGTTCCACTCACTACAGGGTCAGGCACCACGGAACGAAATTCGGTTTCATCCAGGCTACTCAAAATAGCTCCTGCACTTAAACCAAAGGACAATTGGTTCAATGTTCTAAAATCGCCACCCAACTGTAAGTGATGTGCGTAGGTTCCTTTAAAACCCGTTTGCGAATGATATCCATTGGAATCGTTAAAAAGAATCACTCCCACTCCACTGCGTTCTCCAACTCTAAAGTTTCCATTTAGGGTTTGCAGATTCGGCGCTTCATCCACACTAAACCATTGTTGTCTCGCGGTTAGGCGAATTTTTCCACCCTCGCTAATCCCTGCCATAGAAGGGTAAACCAAGTAATAGTTATCTGCTAAATAATCGAAATAAACAGGAATACCTTCTTGTGCTCGGCTATAAACAAAAGACAGTAAAATCGTAGAAAGGATGAAAAAGCGTCTCATGCAAGATTGTGGGGCTAAGGTTGACATGTCTCAATAATCAAATACATAACGGGTGATATACCACATTATTATGTATTGTTCTTCAATATTTACTTTGGTATTTTTGTAGAAATAACATCGCTATGAAAGAATTCAACATAACCGTCACCACCACTCAAAACCCTAAAATACTAAAATTTGAAGCCAATCATTTTTTGGTTAAGGAGAATTATGAGTTCAAAAACATTGATGAAGCCAAAAATTCGCCGCTAGCACAGCAGCTTTTTTACCTTCCTTTCATCAAAACCGTATACATCTCAGGGAATTTCGTTGCCATGGAACGGTTTGATATTGTTGAGTGGGATGATGTAAAAGATGAAGTGGCCCAACAATTGGTCGAATACCTCAATGCGGGAGAACCCATTGTGCACGAAACGGAAGGGCAAACCAAACAGGCCATCACCTTGTATGCAGAAGTAACACCCAATCCGGCTGTAATGAAGTTTGTCGCCAATAAAAAAATCGTTCCTAGCATTTTTGAATACAAGAACATTGATGAAGCCAAAGACGCACCCTTAGCGCAAGCCCTGTTTCATTTTCCGTTTGTCAAGGAAATTTTCTTTGACGAAAACTACATTTCCGTCTCCAAATATGAAATGGCCAATTGGGAAGAAGTCACCCAAGAGGTTCGAGAATTTATTCGAAATTATTTGGCTGACGGTAAACCAGTCATCAATGAAGCGGCCATAGCTGCAGCAAAGCCTTCAAAAATTGATAACGAAGCAGCCCAGGATTATGACGACACCTCGCTGCAGATTATTGATATTTTGGAAGAATACGTGAAGCCAGCAGTAGCTAGCGATGGCGGAAACATTTTATTCCAATCCTACGAAGAAGATAGCAAAACGGTAAATGTCATTTTGCAAGGTGCTTGTAGTGGATGTCCCTCTTCAACATTTACTTTGAAAAACGGTATTGAGACCATGCTCAAAAACATGATGGGTGATAAAGTAAACGAAGTAGTTGCGATAAACGGCTAGTTTGCAGGTCGACTAAATCCTTTCTTTTTCGTATCTTAAAGGATAATAAAAACACTAATCATGGCAGTTTTAAAAGTTATTGAAGTTTTGGCCAACTCCAGTGAAAGTTGGGAAGAAGCGACTAAAAATGCGCTGGAACAAGCGTCAAAATCCGTAAAGAACATTCGCTCGGTATACATCAACGAGCAAAGTGCTTCGGTAAAGGACGGAAAAATCGATGATTATCGCGTTAATGTGAAAATCACTTTTGAGGTCAAGTAAACCAAAACGCATTCTAAACCTAAGCGCCTCTGGCGCTTTTTTTATTTCAATTCCCAAAAAGTGCAAAACAAACATACCAACGCCCTTATCCACGAAACTAGTCCTTACTTGTTGCAGCATGCCCATAATCCAGTGGATTGGTATCCTTGGAATGCTGAAACATTGGCTAAAGCCGTATCCGAAAACAAGCCTATCCTAATAAGTATTGGCTATGCTGCCTGCCATTGGTGTCACGTGATGGAACATGAATGTTTTGAGGACGAAGAAGTAGCTCACATCATGAATGAGGGTTTTATCAATATCAAAATTGACCGGGAAGAACGCCCTGATGTCGACCAGATTTACATGGATGCCATCCAGCTAATGTCAGGTCATGGTGGTTGGCCCTTAAATATTGTGGCGTTACCTGATGGAAGACCGTTTTGGGGCGCTACCTATGTCCCAAAAGAGAAATGGATGAACCTTTTGTCCCAGTTGCAAAATGTTTATCATAAAGAGCCCAAAAAAGTACAGGAATATGCAGCGAACCTCACGCGTGGAATATCGGCTGTAAACGACCTTACCGAAACCGAAAAAACGACAGGTTTTAACCTGGAGGCCTTAAAACAAAGTATCGCTTCGTGGGCCCAAGCGTTTGATACCTTTTTAGGGGGATACAAACGCGCGCCCAAATTCATGATGCCGAATAATTGGGACTTTTTGTTGCACTACGCACATCGCGTTGAAGACTCCGAATTGTTGGAACACGTGAATACCACATTGCGGCGTATGGCGTATGGCGGAATTTTTGACCACGTTGGTGGTGGTTTCTCAAGGTATGCCGTAGATACCAAATGGCATGTGCCCCATTTTGAAAAAATGCTTTACGACAATGCACAATTGGTCAGTTTGTACAGCAAAGCCTACGCGCTTACCAAAAACAAATTGTACAAAAAGACGGTACAAGAAACCATCAATTTTGTTTTGGAAGAACTACAATCCCCAGACGGCGGTTTTTATGCCTCGCTTGACGCCGACAGTTTGAACAAAGATGGGATTTTGCACGAAGGTGCCTTTTATGTGTGGGAGAAGGACGAACTGGAATCTCATTTAAAAGATGATTATGACGTTTTTCAATCGTACTTCAACATCAATTCTTATGGCCTTTGGGAAGAAGACAATAGCTATGTTTTGATTCGGGACAAGTCCAAGGACGAGGTCGCCGCGCAGTTCGACATTGCCATTTCAGAATTGGAAGAACGAATCCAAAACAGCTTGAACATTCTAAAACAAGAAAGGGAGACCCGAAGTCGCCCGAGATTGGATGACAAAATACTCTGCTCGTGGAATGCTTTGATGTTGAATGGTTTTGTGGATGCTTTTCGCTATTTAGAAGAACCAAAATACCTGAGGTTGGCTTTGGATACCGCGACTTTCATCAAAGACAAACTCTTTACCGAAGCGGGAGGTTTGTATCGCAATCATAAAGCAGGAAAAAGTACCATCCACGGTTTCTTGGAAGATTATGCTACCGTAATTGAAGCATTCATCAATCTGTACCAAGTAACTTTTGATGAAACCTGGTTGTTGACCGCTAAAGCACTGTTGACCTTTTCCCAAAAACACTTTTACGACGCGGTGACGGGAATGTTCTATTTCACTGCAGATTTTGATGAGAAGTTGATTCGACGCACCATTGAAACTGGGGATAATGTGATTTCAGCCTCTAATTCCATAATGGCGAAAAACCTATTTTTCTTTCATAAACTCTATCCGCAAGAGGTGTATGGTACACTAGTGGACCTAATGTTGGAAACCATTGCCCCAACACTTGAAAAGTATCCTTCCAGCCATGCCAACTGGCTCAACCTTATTTTATATCGAGATACACCTTTTTATGAAATTGTCGTTACTGGGAAGAACTACCAAAAAGTAGCACTGGAGTTCATTTCGCAGTACTTGCCCCATATGATTCTGGCTGCTTCGGCTGAAGAAGGTGGCCTTCCCATACAACAGCAAAAACACGTTTCAGACAAAACGTTAATTTATGTTTGCCAATCGGGAGCCTGTTCCCTACCCGTGGAATCAATAGAATCTGCCCAAGAGCAATTATTTTAAAGCACTGCTTACCTTTAACACAAGTTTAAACTTGAGGATTTGATTTGAACATCCTGTTTATTTAGGTTTAAAAAAGACAACATTTCATGGAAAAATTCACGGATTACCAACGTCACATTGAAAAAGCTATCGATTGGGTTTGGGAAATGTTACCGAATCTAATTCTAGCGATAATACTTCTTGTCGTAGGATGGTGGATAGTAGGATTCATCAACCGTTTGGTACGCCGCTTTTTCGAACGTAAGGATTACGACCCCACCTTGGAGAGTTTCCTACAAAGCTTCATTAGCATTGCCCTGAAGGTGCTATTATTCGTTTTGGTGGTCACGCAGCTTGGCGTTAAGACATCTTCGCTTATTGCCCTTCTGGGCGCAGCAGGTCTAGCTATCGGTTTGGCTTTGCAAGGGTCACTATCCAATTTTGCGGGAGGTGTGTTAATACTTTTATTCAAACCGTTTAAAGTTGGAGACTGGATTTCCGCCCAAGGCGTGGATGGAGCTGTAAAGGAAATCACGATTTTTAATACCAAACTGACCACCTTCGGGAATCAAATCGCCATCATTCCCAATGGACAACTATCCAATGGCAATGTGGTAAATTTTAACGCAGAACCTATCCGAAGGGAAAATTATATTGTTGGGATTAGTTATAGCTCCAACATCAAAACGGCAAAAGATATTTTACTCGCGATATGTGAAGAGGATGACCGGATTTTAAAAGACCCTGCTCCGGAAGTTTACGTAAATAGCCTAGGAGATAGTTCGGTAGACCTCACCCTACGTTTTTGGGCCCCGAATGAAGTGTTTTGGCCCGCACGTTTCAACGTGATAGAATCTTCAAAACTGCGTTTTGACGAAGCTGGCATTGAGATTCCGTTTCCGCAACGTGTGGTGCATCAAGTGGATGATTAGTACAAAGTTTCCTTATACTTCTAACCCGAATTTTCCGTTACCTTAAATTTATTTCAGGCTCCACTCGCTTGATGATGAATAGATGCCGAATCAAGTTCGGCATGACATCGTATCTACATTTTAGAACAATAAAAAATCAAAAAAAACCTAATGAAGTCACCCTGAATTTATTTCAGGGTCTATTCTATATCTTCTATTTCTTCCCTTGAAGTACAAAATCCTTAAGATAATATGGCTCAAAATATGCTACGTCTTCAAACGCTTCGGCTTTGAACTTCGCTAGCGCCAAAGGCCCCATCTCTTTGGCAGAAGGCACAAGATGGGTATCGAAGGTAAAACTCGGGTTATGCCCTAGTATATCTTGGCACTTTTCTGCACCATTGCCCACTACCCAAACTTTGTTGTAGTCTTGAAAATCCGAAAAGCTATTTTCATCAATAATCTCAGCACGAGTCTCTCTAATCTCTTCATGATTCTCGTCGTATACCGCAGAATACACTTCCATTCGTCTAGCATCCAAAACCGGAATCACTACTTCATGGTCTCCAACAGAAACTTGAGTAGCCATGCTTTGTAAGGTAGGCACTGAAATCAAAGGAACATCTACAGAGAAACAAAGGCCTTTCGCCGCTGAAACCCCAATACGCAAACCCGTATAAGAACCAGGTCCTTTGCTTATGGCTACGGCATCCAATTGGGAAAAAGACCATCCCAATTCCGACATTACCTCTTGAATGAAAACATGGAGTTGTTCCGAATGGGAATACGACTGGGCATTGTTTTCTTTCAACAAAGCCAAATCCATATTCTCAAAAGCGCTAACCGAACAATTGGTCGTAGCGGTCTCCAAATTCAAAATACGAATCATAAGGCCGCAAAGATACGCTAGTCAAGGGTAATCGGAATACCGAAATAGAATTCCAAGATTTTCAATCTGAAAATATAGTCGTACTTGGTGCGAATGACATCGGCTTCTGCATTGTCCACCCTAGCCTGCTCTTGACTAAAGTCAAAGGCATTCATTAATCCCACATTAAAGCGCTCTTTGGAATACTCATAAGCCAGTCTTCTGGCCTCCAAGGTTTTGACCGCGGCATCATAGGATTTGGAAAAAGTGTTCACATCCACATACGCTTGGTTCACGGTATTTTCCAAGTCAAGCTTATCTTGTTCAAACTGTAGCTCCGCTCTTTTCAAGCTGATTTTTGACCTTTTTACGCCATTGCGTGCACTCCATCCGTTAAATACTGGAACATTCACCTGAAAACCGTAAGAGATTCCATCGTTTATCCACAACTGGTCAATAAAACTGTCCCTGAAGAAAACAGGAAGGTTTGTATTGGGGTCGATGATGGGTGCTCCTGTGTCAGGGTCTCTTTCCACCTGAAATTGATTCGAATAAAAGGAGTTGTAACTAAAAAATGCGCCAACTGTTGGGTAGTTTACCCCTCTGGCGATTTCCAAATCTTTTTGCGCCAAATCAACATTTGCTTTGGAGAGTTTTATGTCATTTCGAAAAGTCATTGACTTTGCAAAAATTTCTTTAGCCGAATTATCAAGAATATCTGAAGGCGGAACCTCGTACGCAACGTCAACTACGTCAAAATTGTCATAATCCGTTATTTGTAGTAGTTGGGCCAAGTTTATCCTGGAAATGATAACCAAAGCCTCATTATTCACTATTTGTTGCTCTTGCGAAGCTGCTGTTGCTTCAATCTCCAACAAATCTCCTCTAGGCACTACGCCAGATTCAACGAGTTCTTTGGTTCTTTTCAAATCCTGTTCGGTAACCGCATACTGTGCTTGGGCAACTTTCAATTGTTCCTTGCTGGAAAGAATTTGCAAGTAGGCGTTGGCGACATTCAAACGAATATCATCTTTTAAGTCGTCCAAACGGTATTGATTGGCGATTTTATTGATTTTTGCCCGTTGCATTCTTTTGATGTTCCTCAAACCATCGAATAAGGTCAGATTGGAAGAGAAACCTGGACTTACCGAAAAAATAGTCCCAGATACATTGGTGTTACTATTCGGGTCAACAACAAGACCAGACCTTTCCGAAATATTTGATGACGCATTGAAATCAGGAAGCATCCCGCCCAAAGCGTCGGATTTATCAATCTCTGCACTTTCCAAATCCAATTCGAACTGGGCTATGCTCAAGTTGTTCTCTACCGCGTATTCCACACACTCCTCCAAGGACCATTTTTTAAGCTGGGCGTAAGACCCATACATGGTGAAAAAGCATAGTGTGATTATCGTTAGTGTACGTTTCATTCGTTTTTTGATTTTTTGGTTGTTATTGATTAGGCTTCCTCTTCTTCAGATTCTTCTTCTTCCTCTAAGCCTCTTTTAATCGGTTCGGTTTTGTTCCATTGCTTTACCTCATCGGATTCTTCCAGACCGCTCACAATCTCAACGTTCACTCCATCAGAAATTCCAATTTCGATATCCCTTCTTTCAAACTCTTGGTCTCCAGTTGCTACCTCCACATAAGGTTTATCCGTTTCCTTATCGAACTGTAACAACGCTTCGGGTATTACCAGAATACTATCCTTTTTCTCCAAGGTCAATGAAGCATTGGCACTGTAGCCGGCGCGAATCATAAAATCATCATCGACGGAAACATCACCCTCAATTTTAAACTGAACCGCTCCAGATTCTTCAACCCCTTTAGGAGCAATGAACTTCAGTTTGGCGTCAAACTCTTTATCCTCAATGGCGCCCAAACTAATTTTCAATGGCATTCCGATTTCCAATTTTCCTACCTCGCCTTCATCAACTTTTCCTTCGAAAATCATTTTGCCCAAGTCCGCAATGGCTGCAACAGTAGTACCATCGTTAAAGTTGTTACTTTGGATAACCTGGTCTCCCACCTCAACGGGAATTTCAAGGATAGTTCCGGTAACGGTGGCACGGATATTCGTGTTCGCTGAAGACGAACCACCCGCAGAACCTACGCGAATGATTTGATAATCGGTTTTAGCGTTTTTCAGCTCCTGAATGGCTTGGTCGTATTGCAATTGCAGATTGTTGAAATCCTGACTGGAAATCACCCCTTTATCAAACAGGGTTTTGTTTCGGTCATATTCGATTTTGGTGTTGTTCAAGGCAATCTCCGCATTGTTTACCCGACCTCTCGCAGCGTAAAGCGACTGCTCATTCGGTACCACCTTGATAACTGCGATAAGATCGCCAGCCTTAACGGGTTCACCTTCTTCTTTGTAGATTTTTTCGATAATTCCAGAAATCTGAGGTTTGATTTCAACTTCTTCTTGAGGAATTACCTTACCGGTCGCTACGGTCTTCTTTTCTATGCTTGAAATGAAGGGCGTATGCGTTTCATAGGTGATGGCTGATTTACTATTGGATTTGATGAAAAAAATAGCAGCCCACATTGCGCCTAGCACTAGCACTATCAGACCTACCCATTTTAAAACTTTTTTCATTGTATTGGATTATTTAGTTCTTTACTTAGTTTTTACTCTTCTCTTAAGGCATCGATTGGACGGATGCTCACTGCGCGCTGTGCGGGTATCAGTCCGATTAAGGTTCCCAAAACAATCATAAGTGCCATGGCTCCCAAAACATAAGGGATGGGTACTGTTGGATTGGTATAAGGAAAATCGATGTCTTTGGTTAAATTGTTTACGGCACTCAGCGTTAAGGCTCCTAAAATGATGCCCATCACTCCTGCGACAAAAGTCAAGAAAACCGATTCTAGAATAATCTGAGAACGGACTTCTTTAGGAGTGGCTCCAAGCGCTCTTCGAACGCCCAATTCTTTGGTACGTTCTTTTACGGAAATCAATAAAATGTTTCCAATACCGATTACGCCAGCCAGGATGGTTGCAATTCCAATTACGAGGGATAAAAAGGTCAATCCTTTCGAAAAGCCCATAATCCTGTTGAAGATTTCGCCCAAGTTAAAAGAACCAAAAGCTCTTTCGTCCGTAGGGTCCACGCGGTGTATGCTCTTCAAAACGGATTTGACATCCTCTTCCACTTGCACCACATCTGCATCGTCATAAGCCGCAATGGTCAACCAGTCGATATACTCGCCGGTGTTGTATAGTTTTTGATAGGTACTGAACGGAATGTAGATATCTCCATCGGTCTCAAAACCTCCTCCAGGGACATACTTGTGTACCCCGACTACTTGAAAATAAATGTTATCAATTCGGATGTATCCTCCAATAGGTTCTTCATCTTCATCGAAAAGTTCTTTTCGCGTGCGCTCACCAATTACACACACCTTCCGCGCTTGGTCAATATCATCTTTGTTGATGAATCGGCCATTGTCATATATTTTTTTGGTAGCGATTTTTGTGAATACAGGAAAGTCGCCATAAATCGCAAAGTTGCTTGATTTTTGCCCTCTCACAATCAATGCGGGGTCACCTCCAAAAACACCTTTTGCGTTCCTAGGGGCGATATACTGTATTTCCGGAATTCTATTTTGCAATACTTGAACATCACTTAGCTCAAGGCGTAGTTGTCTACCTGTTTTGAATCCATCATAAGGTTTGCTGGTACTTTGTGCCCAAGCAAAAAGACTGTTCATCGCCACGGTTTCAAACTGTCTTTCAAAACCATTGTCCAATCCCTTTGCGGCGCCAGACATGCCGATGTAAACAAAAATCCCCCACAGTACTCCGATGATGGTAATAACGGTTCGAATCTTGTTCTTACTGATGGAACCAAAAATCTCTTGCCAAGTATTTCTATCAAATAAAATTCGCATGTTACTCGTCTCTTAGTGCTACAATAGGTTTGATTTTAGCAGCCCTTCGTGCAGGTACATATCCAGCGAGAGCTCCGAACACTATCAACACCAAGGTTGCAAACACTGCAAAACCCATGTTGATATACGGATTCTTGATAAAGAAATCCTCCAACTTCTCCCCAAGCGAACTTAAAAGGCCCACTCCAATCAACATCCCCACAAATCCCGAGAATGCCGTGATGACGATGGATTCCATCAAGATGGTTCCAATCACCGATGCCGGGGTAGCCCCCATGGCTTTTCGAATGCCCAATTCCTTGGTACGTTCTTTTACCACAAAAACCATGATGTTACTGATGCCTATGATACCTGCGATAATCGTTCCGAGGGCAAATACGGATGAAATAATACCCAAAACCAAAGCAAATTGTTGGTTCTGCTGATAGTTATCCGCCACATTTCTGATGAACAGCCCATTGGGGTCCTCAGGGTCGATAAACTTTTTATCTCTTAAGAATTTATCCAATTTGGTCTCGAAGGTCATGGCCGCAGCATAGCCTATTTGTGGTTTGAACGCCAAAATGATTTGCCCAACCTTATCGGTACTTTTTTCAATAAGCTGTCTTGTGGTATAAGGCATATAAATAAGACGCTCTTCATTGTCTCCTCCATCATCTTGGAAAACTCCAATCACCTTAAAGGCACTCCCGCCCATATCCACATATTTGCCGATGGAATTTTCACCTTTAAAGAGATCTTTTTCGACCAAGCGGCCAATCACTATGTGCTTTGCTTTGTCTTTGATGTCCGTCTCATTGAGATAGCGACCTTTCATCATGATGGTTTTCTCACAATATTGGTGCGCTGGACCTACTGCACGATTGGTGTAGTTGTTGGATTCTCCTTTGTATTTTACCAAAGCACTTCGGGTCGTTCTTGGGGTAATGTACTCCAGGAACATAGGGAAGTTTTTCTTAATGTCGGCCAAGTCAGTATTATCAAATTCAATCTGACGACCTGATTTATAGCCTTTATAAGGTTGTGAGGTTCGACCGGGAAAAAGAAAGAAGGTATTCGTTGCATCATCATTGAAGAACTCGTCAAAAGTATTTTGCAGGCCATTGGTGAAACCCACCAAAATCACCACAATAAAAATACCCAAGGCCACCGTAAATCCCGAAAGGAACGTACGAAGCTTGTTCTTTTTGATGGTATCGAATATTTCCTTCCAAGTATCCCTACTAAACATATTCCGAGGCTCTAACTTGCTCTACTTTTTTATCTTCTACGATAACGCCATCCCGCAGATGGACAATGCGCTTGCACATGTGGGCAATATCTTCTTCGTGCGTCACCACTAAAATCGTGTTGCCTTCGTCATTGATTTTCTGAATCAAATCCATGACCTCATAGGAAGTTTTACTATCCAAAGCACCAGTTGGCTCATCCGCCAATAGCACTTTGGGTTCTGCTGCCATGGCTCTTGCGATGGCCACACGTTGTTTCTGCCCACCTGAAAGTTCGTTGGGAAGGTGCGTCGCCCATTCCTTCAAACCCACCCTTTCGAGATAGTTCAAGGCTTTTTCTTGGCGTTCTTTACGACCGACTTTTTGATAGTATAGGGGTAAGGCCACGTTTTCCATGGCGCTTTTGTAGTTGATGAGATTGAATGACTGAAAAATGAAACCTAAGAATTTATTTCGGTATTGGGCCGCTTTTGTCTCACTGAGATTTTTAATTGGAACGTTGTCCAACGTATACTCGCCAGAATCAGCTTCATCCAACATTCCCAAAATGTTGAGCAATGTGGACTTTCCTGAACCAGATGAACCCATAATCGCCACTAGCTCGCCGGCTTCCGCAGAGAAATTGATTCCCTTGAGCACGTGAAGCGAGTTGCTTCCCATTCTATAGGATTTATGAAGGTCTTTGATTTCTATCATGATGGCTAATTGATTAATGTGGTGACTTCTCAGTTCTCGTATAGGACTTAAAAGTCGATGAAATGTTACAAGGTTACTTGAATTATTTTTAAAGGGACGCTAGTTTGCTCCTTCCTCTTCCTCTACATTGTTCCAAACCTTGATTTTATCCTCAAGGGTCAAGCCGGATTTCACCTCGACAAAAATGCCATCACTTACCCCTAATTCAATATCCCTACGCTCAAATTGCTGTTCGGAAGTTTCGACTTCTACAAAAGGTTTTTTGGTGTCGTCATCAAATTGCACCAAGGCTTCTTTCAACGCCAAAACGCTATCTGCTTTGGCCAATATGATGGACGCATTCGCGCTTAGTCCTGCTCGAATAAAAGTGGTGTCTTCCTTGGTCAAGGTACCTTTTATTTCGAACTGGATAGCGCCATTTTCTTCTTTTCCTTTTGGCGCGATATAATCAAGGACTGCATCAAAAACACGATTCTCTATGGCACCCACGGTGATTTCCAAAGGCAGGTCTTCTTTGATACGACCCACTTCGGATTCGTCCACCTTTCCTTCAAAAATCATTTTTTCCACGTCAGCAATGGCCGCTATTGTGGTCCCTTCATTAAAGTTGTTGCTTTCGATAACTTGGTTTCCCACTTCTACAGGAACTTCAAGTACCATTCCGGTAACGGTTGACTTAATCAAAGTGTTGGCTGCACTACTCAATCCAGATGTAGTACCTGTTTTTACGATGTCATATCGTTTGTTCGCTGCACCATACGTCTGTTTGGCTTGGTCATAGGTTACTTCGGCCCGTTCCAAGTCAGCTTGGGAAATTACCCCTTTGTTGAATAAGGATAGTTGGCGGTCGTAGTTCCGTTTTTGGTCATTCAAATTGATTTTAGCTTCATCAATGGCATTACGTGCATCGTTAAGCGCGTTCAAATTCGGAACCACCTTGATTCTTGCCAAAAGGTCACCCGATTTTACGTAGTCTCCTCCTTCCACATAAATCTCTTCGATAACCCCAGAAATGTTGGGTTTAATCAATACTTCCTCCAAAGGTAAAATACTACCTGTGGCCACAGCTTTTTTAACAATATCCTGTCTTTCCAGATTCTCGGTTTTGTATTGTACCGGGTCTTCTGAATTCTTTTGGTACAAGTAGTACATAGACCCTCCAAATACGACAAGGATAAGTACCAAAATGATTATAGTTACTGATTTTTTCATGATTAGTTATTGTATTATTTGATTGATTGAATTATTCTGTTCGTAAGGCTTCAATGGGTCGTACTCGGATAGCGCTATTCGCGGGAATGAATCCAGCCAAAAGGCCGGAAACCATAAGTATGAGCAATGCGCCACTCACTACCCCAATGCTAACACTGGGATTCATAAACATATCTACAGGACCCACACTATCCAACACGGTGTTGATGGCAAAAATGACGAGCGAGCCGAAAATAATGCCGGCCATTCCTGAAATAATGGTCAGAAAAATGGATTCCATTAAAATTTGAAGCTTGATGGACCACGGTTGTTCACCCAAAGCACGGCGAACACCGATTTCCTTTGTACGCTCTTTTACCACGATGAGCATGATGTTGCTTACACCGATAATCCCAGAAAGCAGGACCATGATTCCGACGATATAAGCTACTCCTCGTAAAGCACCAAAAAGACTTTCCACTCGATTGAACTCTTCGTATAGATCAAAATAACCAATGGCACGGGTATCATCTGGGTGTACTTTGTGCCTTTTCTTCATTTCGCTGACGATATCGTGCTTCAAATTGGAGATAGAACTATTGTCGTTCGCCGTGATGGCCATCCAACCGACTTCTTCCCCCCGATTGAAAGCTTGCGAAAATGAAGTGAAGGGCACGTAAATCTCTTTTTGGGATTCTTCTCCATCGCCGTTATTGCTGTTCTTTTTATACGTACCAATGACCATAAAGTTCACCCCTTGGATTTTGATATAGGTTCCCAAAACTTCTTCGTCTTTCTCGTACAAATCGTTTTTAACACCTCTTCCGATAACGGCCACCTTTCGCTTTTCGCGGATATCATTATGGTTTACGAAACGACCCGCAGTAATCGTCATAGGTTCTTGACGAATGATTTCTGGATAATCCCCATACACATTATAGGCCCCGGCACGAATGCCGTGTACTACATTGTTCCCACCACGAAAACCACTTAAGCGGTTTCTGGGAGAAATAAATCTGAGGTTGGGGACATTGTCTTGAATGGCTTGTACATCGCTGGTGCGAAACTCAAAGCTTCGGCCTTTTGGAAGTCCTTCATAGGCTTTTGTTGTGCTCCGCGTCCACATGAACATGGTGTTCGTAGCGATATCCCCAAAATCTTCGCGAATGCCATTTTCCAGCCCTTTGCCTGCCGCCAGCAGTACAATGAGTATGAAGATTCCCCAGCACACGCCAAACGCCGTAAACAAGGTGCGCCAAACATTAGAGGTAAGAACCTCTAAAATTTCGCGCCATCGGTCTTTGTTAAACATGGTTGGTTGGTTTTGTTTATTCGTCTCGTAAGGATTCTATCACTTGCACACGCGCAGCGCGCCATGCTGGCACAAATCCTGCCAAGGTTCCTGCTACTATCAATACAATTACTGTGGAAAATGCCACGTTAAAACTCACTGATGGATTTACCACATAGTCTACTTCAATATTCGGGCCTACCAATTCCAAGAGCCCCATGCTGAAAATAAGGCCTGCGAAACCGGAAATAGCCGTAACAAAAATGGCTTCGTGTAAAATCATTCCTATAATGGACCAAGGTTTTGCACCCAAGGCTTTTCGAATCCCAATCTCTCGCGTTCGTTCACGCACCACAATCATCATAATGTTGCTCACTCCAACTACCCCAGCAATAATGGTACAAATCCCCACAAACCAGAAAAACAGTTTGATGTTTCCAGTGAGACCATAATACCGTTTCGCTTCCTCCATCGCGCTCCACACTTCCAAGGCCCCGTTATCATCTGGTGCGACGGTATGCGCTTGTTGTAAATAGGATTTAAGGTTTTCTTTAAAGGTCACCGCCTGTGCTACAGCTTCGTCAAAGTTTTCTACTGGCGGAAGAGTGTACGCCATATTATTGACGCGATTACCACCATTAAATACTTTTTGTGCAGTTGTGATTGGAATGTAGATGCGTTCCTCTTCTTGTTCCCTCATTTCCCTGAAAACACCAATGATTTTAAAAGGTATTCCCGAAATATCAATCATCTCTCCCAAAGGAGTCTCCACCTCGTTAAAAACATCTTTTTTGATTTTGTTGCCGATGATGGCCACTTTCGCTGTGCTCTGCTCATCCAAGTGATTGACGAAACGCCCTTCGAGCATGCCAGTATTTTCTATAAACTGAAAATCTGTAGAAACACCTTGAACCCCATAGATAAGGGCTTCTTTTCCGTAATTTACTGTAATATCCCGAACAAAAATCCTGGAGGACTCATATTCTATATCTTCTTCATACATCGAACTTACCGTCTCAAAGTTTTCGTTGACAAAGCGAATTCGACGACCAGGATTCAATCCCTTATACCCTTTAGAGGTCATTCCGGGCCATGCCCAAATACTGGTGGACGCGTCTTGTTTGAATTCTTGCTCAATACCATTACGCATGCCTTGACCAAAACCCAATAAAATTACCAAGATGAAAATACCGGACGCAACGGACAGTCCGGTCAAAAAAGTACGGAGTTTGTTCTTACGGATAGTGTCGAATATCTCTTGCCACCGTTCTATATCGAACATAGGAAAGTGTTTTGATTGATTGATGAAATACGCGAACGTACCTCAGTAAGACATGAAGTAAGCTTTATTGTTACAGTTATACCGTAAAAAAAATGTTAATTTTTTGAATTTGTTAACGTCGCATCTTTCGATACACGAAGTAAAACACCCCAGCTACCAATACATAGGGTATGGCCATAAGGTACACAATGCCATTATTGATGGCTTCAGCGGTTTGACCATCCGCCTCACTTTCTACTACTGCACGACACATGGCACATTGCGCCTCTGTCACCAGGGGCAACAACAATAAAACCAAAATGAGTACCGTGCTTTTTCTATTCATTAGTGGGTGTAATACGGTGAAATCATCAAATACACTACAACACCAGTAATGGCTACATACAACCAAATGGGAAACGTAAACTTGGCCCATTTCCGATGGCTCACAAAATCCTTCAAGTACGATTTACTGTAGGTAATCAATACCATGGGAATAACCCCTATGGAAAGGGTAATGTGGGTAATCAAAATAAAGAAATAGACATAGCGGATGGCACCTTCAGCACCGAACTTGGTACTTTCGGAAGTCATATGATACGCAACATACATCACCAAAAACATTGCAGAAAGTGCGATACAAGTCGTCATCAAATTCTGGTGCAATTTGCGCTTTCCATTTTTAATGGCAATCACAGCAGCAATCAACAAGATGGCGGTTAACCCATTAATGCTAGCATAAATAGGTGGCAAAAACGTCAAGGGTTTCGCATTTGGAATTTTATACCCAAACAAAAAGGCAACTACCAAAGGCACCGCAATGGAAACTACGGTTATCCAACGATTCAATTTTTTTTCTCTTACCGTTACTTCTGTCGCACTCATTCCGCTAACAACTTTTGAATATCCTCTTTGAGGATGGTGATTTGCTGGGGCTCACCTTCCTCGTTAACGCCCTGTTTTTCGGTTACCGTACCGCGATAATAAATTATGGGATTTCCGAAGCTATCTTCTCTTGAACGCAAATATCCCTGTTTGTCCACAAGTGCTAACATTCCAGAGTGCTCGAATCCGCCAGGAGCGTCACTATTTTCTTCGGCTGGAAGGTAAAAACCTTCTTTCGCCAATTGGTATATTGTATCAAAATCACCTGTCAAAAGATTCCAATCTGGGTCTTCGATACCATTTTTTTCTTGATACGCTTTTAAGACTGAAGGCGTATCGTACCGAGGATTGATACTAAAGGAAGCTACCCCAAAATCTTCTTGTTCCGAAAAGGTATTTTGTAACGCCAACAAGTTTTTGGTCATAATAGGACAGATGGTCGGACAAGTCGTAAAAAAAAACTCTACGACATATACTTTTCCCAAGTAATCCTTGTCGGAAACCCATACACTATCTTGATTCAAGAAACGAAACTCCGGTACTTTTCGACGTTTACCTTCGTTCACCACAAAGCCCAGAGACTTTTCCAACTCCACCATGCTCATGCGGTCGTTTTGAACCACACTTTTGCCTTTAAGTCGGTCAACGATTTTGGGAATGAAGATGATTCCAAAAACCAGAATGACGAGGGATACCCAAACGTAGGTGTAGCGTTTTCCTTTATTTCCTCCTGTCGGCATTGTTTTTCTTTAGCGCTAGACGATATTCGGCCAAAATGATTTTGACATCGTCCTCCATTTTATTGTTCAATTCAGCAACAGAAGCGGTATTGAAACCATATTTCACCCCTTCATCTTCGTCATCTTTTCTTCCTCTGAGGTTTTTGTCTTTATCGATAATAAAAACATAGGGCGAACCCAAATCATCATCCAACTTCAAATTGCTTTTCAATTGATAGAAGAAGGTTTGGATTTCATTGGAATCTTTATAAATGAAATTCCATTTTTTAGTATCGGATAGCGCTCCTAGTTCATCCCGTAAGGCGTTTACCTCTACTTCATGCCCTTTGGGCACAACCATCAACAATTGGAAATCGTTGAAGTCACTGAAACGCTTGTAAATTTTTTGGTTTAGATTGAAAGCGTTGCCCTTTTTCGTCCCTACTTCATTCCCCAAAAAACCCAAAATCGTAATTTTCCCTTCCAACTGGGGTTCACCCTTTTGGTTTTGTAATTCAGGGACGCTTTCCGTAAGTACAGGCAGTTTTCCGAAGTTGTTTAC